>NZ_RXHU01000021.1 GCF_003955665.1 Paenibacillus whitsoniae | reverse complement strand
CAGCTGCTCGGTCCTTGCCACATTTACCCTCGTCCCCGCCTTCTCTTCCATCCACATCATGCCCCCGCCCGCCCCGCAGCACATGCTGTTCGACCGAGATCGGGCCTGCTCCACCAGTTCGACGCCGGGGATCGCTTTCAGAATTTCGCGCGGTTCCTCGTACACCTCGTTATACCTGCCCAAGTAGCAGGAATCGTGGTACGTGATGCGCTCGTGCACCGCATGCTGCGGCCATAAACGCCCTTCCTTCACCCATGCATGCAGCAGCTCCGTATGGTGGAACACTTCCGCCGTGAGCCCGAATTCGGGGTATTCATTTTTGAAAATGTGATACGTATGCGGGCACGTCGTCACGATCTTCTTTACGTTGTATTTTTGGAAAGTGGCGATATTGTCCGCGCACAGCTGCTGGAACAAAAACTCATTGCCCATACGCCGAGGGGTATCGCCGGAATTCTTCTCCTCGTTGCCGAGGATGGCGAACGGAATGCGCGCTTCGCGCATCAGCTTCACGAACGCATGCGTCACCTTCCGGCTCCTCAGGTCGTAGGCACCCATCGAGCCGAGGAAAAACAAGTACTCGAATTCCGGCTCTTCCTTTACGGTCCGGATTTTCAGCGTATCGTCGGGGTCGACTTCCTTGACCCACTTGATCCGGTCGTTGCGATTGATGCCCCACGGATTGCCTTGACGCTCGATATTCTGCAAAGCACGCTGCCCGTCATGCGGCATGGAGCCCTGCGTCAGTACCAAGTGCCTGCGCATGTCGATGATTTTGTCCACGTGCTCGTTGCCGACCGGACATTGATCCTCGCAGTTGCGGCACGTCGTGCACGCCCACAGCTCCTCTTCGGTCATGACGCCGCCGATCAATTCCGTCTCCAGCGGAGTCGGGTCTGCCTGCGAGCCGAAAGCATATCCCGGCACCCAAGGAGATTTGGACGTAATGGCCGCCCCTTTATCGGTCAAATGATCGCGAAGCTTAGTAATGAGGTGCATGGGGGACAGCATTTTGCCGGTGATATTCGCCGGACACACGCTCGTGCAGCGCCCGCACTCCACACAAGAGTAAAAGTCAAGCATCTGTTTTTGCGTAAACTCTTCGATGCTGCCGACCCCAAATGTTTCTGCCGTTTCATCCTCCAGGTCAAGCGATGCGAGCTTGCCGGTAGGGCCGGTCCGCCGGAGCAGGATGTTGATCGGTGCCGTGATGATGTGAAAATGCTTTGACTGCGGTACATAGATGAGAAAAGCCAACAGAATTAGCAGATGCGCCCACCAGCTCGCATAGAACCCAATCGACAGCGCCGTGTGCGACCAGCCGTCCACCAGACTTGCGAACCCCGAGGAAAACGGTGCGTAGGACGAAGCCGTCAGCCCCTCGCGCGCCCGTTCAAAGCCTCCGCTGACCAGCACCGAAAGCATCAGGAAAAAGATAAAGAAGACGACGATGCTTGGTTTCCATCCTCTTTTTAACCGTTTCAGCTTCTCAATGTACCGACGGTACGTCGCGTAGCCCATCGCAATGAGGATAAGGACAACCGTATATTCTTGGATGACCGTGAAGATGTCATAGCCTGGAAAAGCTAACCTATGGCCAATTAAACCTTTTAAAATAAGATCAAGTGCACCTAACTGGAGAATGATAAAGCCATAAAAAATGACGATATGCATGACGCCGCTCCGAGGATCCTTGAGCAGCTTGGTCTGCCCGAATACTTGGATCGCGAAGACGCGGAGCCGGTCTTTCAGTTGCTTGGGCAATTGCAACGGTTTACCAAGTTGAATGTAAAGATAGCGGTGATATACGACGCGCCAGAAAAGCGCCAAGGCACAGCCCATCACGGCTGCAAACAGGAGTAGCTGAATCAGAGTACCTAGCATAGGGGACCTCCTTCGTTATCAGCAGTTAAGGGGAGTCTTCGTAAGGCTTATTTGTAATGACAACGCTTTCACTAGAGCCTCGCAAAAAAGCAAATCTCACTTGTGTGCGTTGTCCAAGTTGAAACGTGCTTTTCAAAGAGAGCGTAAGCCGGCAAACCTCCTATCTCGCTTCATGAAGCTGGAATAAGTCGTTGACAAGGCGTACATCGTATTCTATGATGAGCTTAAGAAAAATGAATGATTATTCATTCAGGATTAAGGTTATTCTAACACCGAGGTGATCCCTTGACAAGTAGCAAAAAGCCTGACAAATACTACGCCATTCTCGAAGGCGCCATGAAGGTGTTCGCGGAGCACGGTTTTCACAAGTCGCAGGTGTCCCGGATTGCTAAGGAGGCCGGCGTCGCGGACGGGACGATTTATTTGTATTTCAAGAAAAAAGAAGACATTCTCACGAGCCTTTTTCAAGAGAAACTGGGCGAGCTCGTCGCGAAATTCAATCAAGAGATTACACCCGAGATGAGCGCGAAGGAAGCGCTGTACAAGGTGTGCGAAATTCATTATGGCGTGCTTGAAAAGAACGTCCACCTCGCCTTCCTCACGCAGATCGAGCTGCGGCAAAGCGATTTGGCGCTCCGCCAGGAGATTGGCCTTGCTCTTAAGAGATATATTATCCTCATCGAAAATATATTAGAAAGAGGCAAGGCTGACGGCAGCTTTCGCGCCGATCTGGATGTGAAGCTTGTGCGGCTGCTTATTTTTGGCGGCATGGATGAAGTCGTCACGTCTTGGCTGATTTCCGGCCAAAAGTATTCGCTCTCTGCACAAGTTGGAAAAACACTGGATTTCTTCATGAAAGGCATCGAGTGAACCCGCATTTCAAGTGTCTCATTTCATGTATATTCAGAAGGGAGCTTGACTATGGACATTTTTGTGCTGTTGAAGCAAACGTTTGATACGGAGGAGAAAGTCGCGGTGGTAGATGGAGCCGTTCAGGAGGACGGTGTGAAATTCGTGATCAATCCATACGACGAGTACGCCGTGGAGCAGGCGATTCAAATTCGGGATAGCGTCGGCGGCAAAGTGACCCTGTTGGCCGTCGGCCCGGAACGCACGGCCGAGGCGCTGCGCACCGCGCTTGCGATGGGCGCCGACGAAGCTGTCCTCATCTCGGACGACCGCATTTGCGGGGATGAGTATGAGGTGGCGGAGATTTTGGCCGCTTATCTGCGGGGACAGTCGGTCGATCTCGTGCTCGGCGGCAACTTCTCCGTCGATAACGGCGCAGGCCAAGTCGCGATCCGGCTCGCGGCACTGCTCGATCTTCCCCACGTCGCTTCCATTACAAAAATGGACATTGACGGCTCGTCCGCCGTCGTTCACCGCGATGCAGAGGGTGACACCGAGGTGCTCGAAGTTCCGCTCCCTGCCCTGTTCACGGCGCAGCAAGGTCTGAACGAGCCCCGCTACCCTTCCCTGCCGGGCATTATGAAGGCCAAGAAGAAGCCTTTTCAACATCTCACACTGGATGATGTGGATGGCGCATCTGCAATTGCCGCACGCACGGAGCGCTTATCGCTGGGTTTGCCGCCGGAGCGGCAAGCCGGGCGGATTCTTCAAGGCGAGCTTGGCCAGCAAGTGACCGAACTCGTGCAGGCACTGCGTAACGAATCCAAAGTGATCTAGGGGAGGAACGGACGATGAGCAAACGATTCCTTGTAGTGGCGGAAGCCCGTGGCGGGAAGCTGCGGCAGGTCAGCTTTGAAGCGCTGCGTGCAGCAGCGTTATGCGCAGAGGATGGCGATACGATCGAGGCTTGCCTGATTGGCGGGGCCGGCATCGGCGCGATGGCCGATGAGCTGGCGGCGTACGGCGCAGCCGCCGTTTATGTGGTGGAGCATGACGATTTGGCGGTGTACCAGCCCGAATCGTATTGGGCTGCGCTGGCGGCTGTTGTGGCGGAAGCCTCGCCAGCGGGGATACTTCTGGGTCACACGGCGATTGGCCGTGACCTTGCGCCTTATGCCGCTGCCAAGCTTGGCGCCGGGCAGCTCTCGGATGTGACCGCTGTCGACCGCTCGGGCGGCAGCGTTGTGTTTACGCGACCGCTCTACGCGGGCAAAGCGGTCGAGACGAAAGCGTTCACAGGCGCCGGTGACGGCGCGCCGTGGATTGTGACGGTGCGGCCGAACAACATTGCCTCGGCCGCACCGGTTGCCAAGCAAGCGACGGTGGTAAGCGTCGCTTATCCGGCGCCCTCCCTGCGCAGCGTGGTTCGCGAGGTCGTGCGCAAAGCCGCCGGCGCCGTCGATTTGGCGGAAGCCAAAATCGTCGTCTCCGGCGGCCGGGGCGTGCGCAGCGCCGAAGGCTTCCAGCCGCTCGAAGAGCTGGCTGGCGTGCTCGGCGGCGCCGTCGGCGCTTCCCGCGGGGCGTGCGACGCGGGGTACTGCGATTACGCGATGCAGATCGGCCAGACCGGCAAGGTCGTGACGCCGGAAATTTACATCGCGTGCGGCATTAGCGGCGCCATTCAGCATTTGGCGGGGATGAGCTCTTCGCGCGTCATCATCGCGATCAACAAGGATGCGGAGGCGCCGATCTTTAAAGTCGCCGACTACGGGATCGTCGGCGATCTGTTCGAAGTCGTTCCGCTGCTGACGGCGGAATTCAAGAAACTGCTCGCATAGCGTGTTGTGCACGCGTTGCGAACCATCAACGTAACCAAAGCCTGCTGAGCAGCAGGCTTTTTTGGCGTTCTGCGCTTTTCCTGCGGAATGCCTGCAGAAAAGCAGTTTTTCCGCCCGATTTCAATGAAAACGAAGCATTTCCCCAAAAATGCCTGCCGATTCGCAGGCTTTCGCCTGTAATCCAGGAAAAACGGAACAAAGCCTGCATTTCTGCAGGCTTTCATCCCGGACCAGGCCCCCGCCCCCTTGTCTCCCATGTTGTCCTCTCACGCTTGTCATGGTACACCAACAACCTGTACGCATAAACCGACGACAAGGGGAGCAGATGACGTCAACCAAGTTAAGCCGCTTGCGCGCACATGAACTGGAAAACCTCCAGCTCATTTCGACTGCAAACGGCCCCCGTGCGAGCTGAACTGGAAAAACTCCATTTCATTTGAGCCGTTTTCAAAGAATGACCATCAAACAGACAAATGTACGGGAGAAATTCCATTTCAGCACCCCGATTTGAGCGAAAATGCGAAAATAGACAGGAGAAAATCCAGTTCATCGGAGGAGCCGCAGCAGGTGGCGATAGCGAGTACTAGCAACGGTTGAAAGGCAGACAGGACAGCGTACGCTCGGGAAAGGTTGAATGGTGGACAGTGCAAGATCGGCAAGGGCTTAATGGTGAACGGTCAGCAGCGAGCACGGCCCGTGTGCCAGTCAGATTATCTATTTGTCATTGCGCCATCGAGCCTAACCTGACTGACTACATTGACCACGTCCTCTTGTCCCTGCCCCTTCAATCCCTTATACTCAAGGGACAAATCACGATCCAGCAAGGAGGACCACCTATGTCACAACTACCACAAGAAATCGTCTCATCCTTCTTTCACTACGTCCGCTCCGGCACGAATCCCGACGACGCCGCGCTGTACATGGCCGATACCGTCCTCGCCCATCAAGTGACGGCCGAAAACGAAACCACCGTTCAGCGCTCGCCGCAAAATTATGCTGATCATGTGCGGGAGATGATCGACGCTTACGGTCATTTTCAAGTCGAGATCCAGGAGCTGATTAGCCAGGACGACCGCGTGTATGTGCGCTGGAAGCAAACCGGCACGCATATCGGCGAAGTCGACGGTTTCGCGCCGACCGGCAAACCCGTCATCGAAATTGCCAGCGCAGTCTATCGCGTAACCGATGGGAAAATTGCCGAGTACTGGATCCAGATCGACCGAGAAGGCATTCGCAAACAGCTGGAACGCAATCAGTCCACTTAAAATTACTTTCCTCGCATGTATGATTAGAGCTGCCTGTCAGCCCACTCCTCGTAGGATACGTCTTCGCTGAGAGGGAGGCCTGGAAGCATTTCAGCCGAGATAAAAAAGCAGACGATAAACACTGCAAACAAGATGAGCATCGTTTTCATGGTCAATCCTCCCAGTTTCCTCTGATACTTCCATTAGACGCATGCCACATGGAAAATGTTTCAAGTTAACTGGGAGGGCCGACTTTTTCTAAAAATCACACAATCCGTTGCTCTCCTTCGCTACGCCCCTTTGCCCCCCCATCTACCTCTCACAGACTCCAACCAAGCCGCCACATCCCCCATCACTTCATCGCGATTCACTTCATTCAGCATCTCATGCCTGCCGCCGGGGTACAGCTTCATTTCCACATGCTTCAGGCCGTGCTGTCGGTAGGCTTCCACCAGCTTCAGCACACCCTTTCCGTAAGCCCCCACTGGATCCTCATCGCCCGAAAAAATGAAGAGCGGCAACTCTTTCGGCACCCGGTCGACATGCCGGGGGCGATGAATCTCCAGTAACCCCTTGAAAAAATCCCGAAAAAAACCCGACGTAAACACGCCGCCGCAGTAAGGATCGCGCATATATGCGTCCACTTCCGCCTGGTCGTGACTCAGCCAGTCAAACGGCGTGCGCTCGGGTTTGCATTTGCGATTGAACGCCCCGAACGTGAGTCCGTTCAGCAGTGTGCTGCGATGATGCTCGCCGCGTATAGCCGCTTCAGCCGCTGCCAAGCGTACTGCAACATGAAGGGCGGCGCCTTCTTTGCCATTTGATCCAGACAGCACGATCCCCTGCACCTGCTCCGGATGACCCGCCAAGTATGTCCCCATGTAATATTGGGTAAGAAACGACCCCATGCTGTGACCGAACATGAACAACGGTACGTCGCGGCCGTACTGCTCATGCAAGCGGGATGTAAGCGCACCCATAAAACCGGCCATCGACTCAAATCCTCCTCCGTCATACCGGCCTACGGCTTCGGGCGAACCTGCCGTCTGCCCGTGGCCAAGATGATCATTCGCATACACGGCATAGCCCCGCTCGCATAAAAATGCCGCAAATCGCTCGTACCTTGCCGCTGTTTCCGCCATGCCGTGCGCGATCTGCACGACGCCTTTCAGAGACATGGCTTCCGCTGGCAGCCAGGCGTAAACGTAATGCGAATGGCCTCCATATTCCATACGAAAATGCTGCGTACGCATTGTAATCATCCCCCCGCGATCAGTTGTTGTCCTTCATTATATACGTAGCGCTGCGGGAAGGATAGCTTCCCGCTTAAATACAAAAAAGCCAAACTCTCTTTACCGAGAATTTGGCTTTCTTTGGTTGCCGTTTCGATGGTTCTACCCTTTTCCGCCTTGCTTAACGGTTTTTACAGCCTGCAGCTGTCCTTGCTGCGGTGAAGCCGTATCGAACCGCTTTCTCTCTGTTTTGTCAATCTGCGTAATGCGCCCGTCATGAACGACAATCTGCACGTTGCCATACTCGAGCCCATTCAATACTTGAATAATACGTTGAACCCAAACTTCATCCAATTCCAGCGGTTTCGCCATTCCGATTCCTCCCAGCCCATTAAATCGTCCAATCATTCCACTCGTGACTCCGTTTATGAATGAAATTCAACCAATTTGCAGTTTTCTCAATCGCCGCCGCTTGGGCACTAGCCGCAGAAAATGTATGGTCCGCCTGATAAATCAAATCGAGTTCGCAACTGCCTTCCGAGCGAAGCCAAAACATTTTCTGATAGAGCGACGCGTAATCCACAGGGATGATGTCATCCGACGTTCCGTGAATCACGAGCACATCGCCGGCAAACTTCCGCAGTTGTTCAAAAGGCTGATGCTGTGCCAAAGACTCGAAAAAGCGGCTGCTCAACTGATATCCGTGATGCTCAATCGTTCCGCCGAGCGGCAATCTCTCGTACTCCTGCTTCCCAACAATGCGCACAATGTCATTGTGCGGGTGGGCGACAGCGGACCAGAGCACGAGCGTCTTCACCCGGGAGTCCCTGGCTGCCGTCAAGACAGCGGTCGCCCCGCCAAGGCTATGACCGAGCACAATGACTCTGCTCAGATCGACGCAGTCTATGGAAACGCCGTAATCAATCACGCAGCGCGTCTGATCGATCAGTACATCCAGCCCGCCGGCACCGTAATCGCCAGTGCTCTCGCCGCAGCCGCCGTAGTCGAAACGAAGAACCAAATACCCAAGCGCGCTTAATTCGCGAGCTGTCTTCACGAACAAACGGTCAACGCCGATCCGGTTTCCGATAAAACCGTGACAGATAATGACAAGCGGCCAGCGCTCGCAATCTTTCTCCGCCTTGCCAGGCTGCCCGGTCGGATAATGCAGGGTTGCGGCAAGATCGGCTTTCTCCGTTCGGATCGTAATGACATGTTCCATGATGATAGCTCCCTTTCTTTAACTCTTATTATTCGCATGAGTTTTGTCGGAATTAAAAGATGAGTTCATATTAGCATCATCACTTGCGGCTGTCAATCTATTTTCTGGACTAATTTCCCATACAACGAAACTATTTTTATTTCGCAATCCATTCATCCTGCGTGAAGTCTTTTTTTGCCAACCCTTGATCCACTAGGAATTTTTTCGTCGCATTCACCAGTGTCAAGCCTTTCGCAGGGAACGCTTCCTCCGGCCATTGATCGATCTGGAACGATGCTTTCACCACATCAACCGGGTAGCCTGAACCATCCGCATAGAGCTTGAAATATTCCTCGCTGTTCGCCCTGATTTCTTTCACAGCACGCGTCCGAATATCGTTCCACAGCTTTGGAAACGCCGGATTGGCTTTCAAATAATCCTCGGTCACCACCGTCAAGCTGGTCCCCAACAGATCCGGGTGCTTCGATGCCTCATCAATCGCAACATACCCTTTTTTCAGAATCAGCGGGCCAAAACCTGTCGGATACGCATAAGCGGCAATATCCCCGCGCGCCAGAGCCGCTTCCCCGTCCGCAGGCAGCAGATGCAGTACCTTCACATCATTTTCCAGCCCTTGCTCCTTCAAAAGAGAGATCAAATACCGGCTCATATAGGACCCTTGAGAGGTTGCAACCTTTTTGCCTTTCAAATCGGCCAGCGTTTTCGGACCGTCCGGCTTCGCGACAAGCCATACGTTCATGTTGATTTGAGAAATGTTAATCAGCTTCGTCTTCAGTCCTGCCGCTTTGCCGTTGATGGCCGGCGTATCGCCATAAATCCCGACATCGAGCGTCCCCGCGGTGACCGCTTCATTCAAATTCGGCCCGTTCGGGAAATTGAAATATTTAAACTCCTTAACCCCATATTTTTTCAGTTCGCTCTCCAAATAACCTTTGGACTGCGCCCAACCTTCCGGCCCTGTGATCGTTTTATTGTTATTTGCGGAAATGAACCCGATGCGAAGCGTCTCCGGCAGCTTGATTTCACCTTGCGCCGCCGACGTTGAGGAAGCGTTTGCCGCAGGCGCACTCGTCTGCTTCTCCTTCGCTCCGCAAGCCGTCACGCCAATCAGCAAAGCGCTGAGCAGCAGTGTTCCGGCGAAACGTAAGCCGACTTTTTGTTTCCATGTTCTGTTTTTCATCTTGATCTCCTCCAGTTCATTACCCCATTAGTTAGTGTGATGCATGCATCCGCTGAAAAATAACATAAGAACCATCCGCCGCAGCGGTCGATTGGCGCCCTTTGCCCCAGCCAAGATCGGCCTTATAGCTGCCAATCAGCCCTTTCTCCGCCAGTTCATGCTCTTCGACATGATGACGAGCTTCCGCCACCGGCGATACGAAAAGTGCATCTGTCGGGCAGTACAGCTCGCACATGAAGCAGCTTTGGCAATCCGACTGGCGAGCGATGACCGGGATGTCGCCGGGCACCGCCTCAAAGACGTTCGTCGGGCATACCGAAACACATTGGTTGCAGGAAATGCAGCGGTCTTTACTTAAAATTTCAATCATTAGACAATCGCCTCCTTGGAAGGTTGGACAGCAGTTGATTCAACTAGCGGCTTCGCCCACAGCGTATCCAGTCCGCCGCTCACAATGCGATAATGCTGGGCTGGATCAATCGCCTTGAAATCCTCTCTGCGGTGCATGCCCCGCGTTTCCTTGCGCTCCAGACCGCTGGTGAACATCCAGCGTGCCGTTGCCGTCATCGCAATCGATTCCCGCACGCGGACCACATTGCCGTCACCGGCCTGAACGCCTCGTTTCAATTCATCCCACACGCGGTTCAACCGGTCGAGTCCTGCCTCCAGCCCGGCACCTGTGCGGAACCAGTTTTTGTCGTACGGGAACACTTCGTCCTGTACCGCCTTCACGATGTCGCTGGTGTCCAGCGTACCGCGGCGCGTAGTCGCCAGCTTCGGAAGACCCGAAGCCTCCGATAGCCCTTTGGCATTGCGCTGAGCAGCGCCAACGCCAATTCGCTTCGCATACACAGCCGCACCTTCGCCGGCCCAATAGCCCGAAGACATCGCCCACGCCGCATTATGGCTGCCGCCGCCGGTAAATCCGCCGCAGATCAGCTCGCGTGTAGCTGCGTCACCTGCCGCATAGAGACCGGGAACTTCGGTTGCGCAGGTCTCATCTACGATATGGATGCCGCCCGTTCCTCGGACAGTGCCTTCAAAGCGAAGCGTGATCGGAAACTTTTGCGTAAACGGATCGATGCCTAATCTGTCAAAAGAAAGGAAGAAATTCGGCTGCGCCGCCCGCATCGCTTTTTGCAGCAAATCATCGGCTTTATCCAACCGGGCATAGACAGGCTGTGTCAAGAGGGTTTTCGCGATCACCGAACGTCCGCGCTGCGACCCTGCGCCTTCGATCACCGTGCCGTCTTCATAATAGAACGTAGCCCACGTATAGAACGCCGATTTCGTTACCGGCGAGAAAGCCGGCGCGAGCGAATAAGCTGTCGAAAACTCCATGCCCGAGAAGGAAGCTCCCGCTTCAGCGGCCAACAAATAGCCGTCACCGGTCAGCACATTCGTTCCCAACGCTTTACTGAGGAAGGCGCAGCCGCCGGTTGCGATGACAACCGCCGATGCGTCCACACGCCAAGTGCCTTGTGTCTGATTATTAATGCCCGTGGCCCCTGCCACGCCGTGCGTGTCAGCGAGCAATTCCAGCGCGGGACTGTGATCCAGAATTCGCACACCCGCTTTTTTCACCTGCTTGCGCATCAGCTTCATGTACTCCGGCCCCTGCAAGCTTTTCCGGTGCGATACCCCCGTCTCATCGAGCGGGAACGGGTAACCCCAGGCCGCAATTTGATTCGTATTGCTGTACGTTTGATTCAGCACCCGCTGCATCCAGCCGCGGTCGGCCAAATAGCCGCCTAGCGCTTCCCGGCTTTTCATCGCTTCCTCCCGATCCTTCGGATTCGGGTTGACGTACCACAGACCTGTGCCGGAAGGCGCTGTAGCCCCGCTAGTTCCGCAATAACCTTTATCGACTAACACAACCTTGGCGCCGCCTTTGGCCGCCGTTATTGCCGCCCAAGCGCCCGCAGGACCGCCGCCGATTACCAATACATCCGCCCCAAGCCGAATATCCAATACGCTCATCGTTCATTCCTCCTATATTGAAAAAGCATCCGCAGTCGCTGCAAAAGCGAACTGCTCATGAGGCTGCTTGACCAGCAAACGATCCAGAATCGTTTTCTCGTAGTGTGCAAAACCGCTATCTCGTTCCCTTGGTCTGGCAAGCGCAATTTTTAAATCCAGTCCGACCTTGCCGTTTTCAATTAAGATGACGCGGTCGGCCAAAGCAACCGCTTCGCTCACATCGTGCGTCACCAACAGCACGGTAAACTGCTTTTCGAGCCACAGTCGCTCGATCAGTTGCTGCATCTCGATGCGCGTCAGCGCATCGAGCGCGCCCAGCGGCTCATCCAGGAGCAGCAGCCGCGGGTTGCCGGCTAAAGCGCGGGCCAAAGCAACGCGCTGCCGTTGGCCGCCGGACAGCACAGCCGGCCAGTCGTTCGCTTTGTGGGCGAGTCCGACTTGCCCCAGCGCCCGCTCCGCGATCGCTTTGTCGCCGGATTTGACGCCAATGCGCACATTGTCGATGTTCTTCTTCCACGGCAGCAGCCGGTGCTCCTGAAAAAGCACTCGCGTATCGGCATGAACGCCGTTAACCGCCTGCGCATCCAGTATAATTGCGCCGCTGCTTGCCTCATCGAGCCCTGCGATCAGGCGCAGCAGCGTGCTTTTGCCGCAACCGCTTCGTCCAACAATCGCCACAAACTCGCCTTGCTTGATCTTTAAATCAATACCCGACAGCACTTGTGTGCTTCCGAACTCCTTATTGACATGGCGCACATGCAGCTGAGCGCCTCCAGAATTGATACCCATACGCGCCTCTCCTTATCGTTTTAAGTAGTTATGATGCCATTGCAGCCAGCGCTGCTCCAGGAACTTGGCGATCACGTCGGACAGCTTGCCAAGCAGCGCATACAGAATGACGCACAGGACAACAACGTCCATCTGCATGAACTCTCTCGCATGCGTCGCCATGTAGCCGATGCCGGAATCGGCCGCAATCGTTTCAGCCACTATGAGGCTTAGCCACATAATCCCGAGCGAGAAACGAATGCCAAGCAGAATATTCGCAAGCGCACCGGGTAAAATCACTTTGGCGAACAGCGAAAAGCCTTTTAACCCGTAAACTTTGCCCATTTCGATGAGCCCAGGATCGACACTGCGAATCCCGTGGAACGTATTCAGATAGATAGGAAACGCAACGCCTAATGAAACCAGGAACAATTTGGACGTCTCCCCGATGCCGAACCACATAATAACTAAGGGGATCATCGCGAGATGCGGGATCGTCCGTACCATTTGCAGCGAGGAATCCAGGAACTTTTCTGCTATCGGGAATACCCCGTTAAGCAGCCCCAACACAAAGGCGATGCTGCCCCCTATAAGAAAACCAAGCAAGGCACGCTTGGTGCTGACTGCGACATATTCAAAAATCGTACCGTCCTGAATCACATGAATGAGTGCTTTGACAACCTCGAGCGGTGTCGGCAAAATACGATCGGACAACCACCCGCTGAGGCCGAGCAGCTGCCAGAGAGCCACGATACAGATTGGAATCGCCCATGGCTGCCAATTCCACCCTCTCTTGTTGTCACGCTGTTTGTTCTGAAACATTGAAATCCCTCTCTTCTCATGAAGTAAAGTAAATTAAAAAGACTCCCAGCTCACGCCATGAAAATCTGAATGACGGAAGCGGGAGTCTCCAGTTGATCTGGTCGACTCAATTATTTAAGTTAATAATTCACACCTGATTACTTGGTATTGAATATCATGTTAGCACCGAGTGCAAGCAGCGTCAATGATTATTTTTGCTTCTAATATAGGGGAATGGTTCATTAAATTCCGTTCGCATTTCCAAAAAAATTTGTTGACAAAAAAAGCCACAACCTGATATAGTCATGTCATTAATCCTAGTAAAACGGTATGTTTTATGAGAATAGGCGGTGCTACATGCGTATTGTTTTGCGAGCGACGGTTCGATCCGTGCTTGTCGGCTATCTCATCGTGTTGTTGCTTATCCCGATAGCTGCCATTTATGTCAAAGGCTTTTCTCTAGGCTGGACCCCCTTTTGGAATGAAGTAACCGGTCCTCTTGCCTGGAAATCCATCGTGCTGACAGTCAAACTCAGTATCGTGTCCACACTGATACAAGCGATTATCGGTACGCTAATTGCATTCGTTCTGGTCAGGTATCATTTCCGCGGACGCAGCTTGCTGAACAGCATGGTCGATCTCCCTTTTTCGCTGCCGACCTCCGTAGCCGGCCTGATGTTTCTTACGCTGCTCGGCCCTGCCAGCCCGCTCGGCAAGTGGCTCGAAGACATTGGCGTCAAGCTGCTGTACAACCAAACTGCAATCGTTATCGGTCTTGTCTTCGTTACGTTTCCGTTTGTCGTTCGCGCCGTGCAGCCGCTGCTGGAGCAGCTGGATCCCGGCGAAGAACAAGCAAGCGCTACGCTCGGCGCGTCAAAGTTCTATACGTTTTGCCGAATCGTTTTCCCTGCCATTCTACCAGGGATCGTGGCAGGCTCCATGTTGGCTTTTTCCCGCTCAATGGCTGAATTCGGCGCCATCTCCTTAATATCCGGCAATTTGCCGGGCAAAACGATGGTCGCTTCCGTTTATATATATGGTGAAACGCAAAACTACAATCCCGAAGGCGCGGCGGCGATTTCTCTCGTCCTGCTGACCCTCTCTCTGCTCATTCTATGGTTCGTTCACATCGTAACTCGCGGAAAGGGGCGCCTGGCATGAAAAAGCTGCTCATCGGAATCTCTTTTCTTATCGTATTTCTGCTCATTATCCTGCCATTCATCGGTATCGGCTTTGGCGCATTTGAAGAAGGACCTTCCGCTTTTTTCGATGCCTTGACTAGACCGGAAGCGTTGCATGCTTTGAAAATTTCAGCCATCATCGTCGTGATTGTCACTGCGTTAAATACCATTGTCGGGGTCTATCTCTCTCTCCAAATCGTGCGCGGCACCTGGCTGTCCCGTTGGCTCAAACCGCTGATCAACGCTATTATTGATCTTCCATTTGCGGTTTCACCGGTCATCGTCGGCCTCATGGTCATCGTGATTTTTGGTCCGAATACGGCGCTCGGCTCTTTCATGGAAGCACATTCGATGAAAATCGTATACGCGATACCCGGTATGGTCATCGCTACGATGTTTATCACCTTTCCTTTAATGGTGCGGGAAGTCGTGCCGCTGCTTGAAGAAATCGGAACACAGTCGGAAGAAGCTTCCGCAACGCTTGGCGCAAGTTCGCTTCGTACGTTTTTTCAAGTGACCTGGCCGAGTATCCGCTGGGGGGTTGTCTACGGTCTGATTCTTACGATCGCCAGATCGCTTGGCGAATTCGGCTCCATTCTCGTCGTATCCGGAAATATTATCAATCAAACTCAGACGGCGACGACGCTCGTCTATCAAGATGCCGAACAATTTCAACTCGTAGCTGCCAACAGCGTCGCGTTCGTGCTGGGACTCATCTCCATTTCCATTCTGCTCGCGCTCGAGTGGCTCAAACGTCAATCGGAAACCAAACACAACGGAGGAGGCTCTCCCCATGCACATTGAAGTGAGAAATTTAAACAAACATTACGGGCAATTTCACGCCATAAAAGATGTGAATTTCAGCGTTCAGCAAGGTCATCTCGTCGGTTTGATCGGTCCCAGCGGCGGCGGTAAAACATCCATCCTTCGCATGCTGTCAGGCCTTGAAATCCCGACCGGCGGCGACATTTATTTCGATGGCAAGCTGGCCACCCACACGCCGGTACAGGAGCGCGGCATCGGGTTTGTTTTTCAAAGCTATGCGCTGTTCAAGCACATGACCGTATTCGATAACGTCGCTTACGGACTCAAAGTACTGAAAAAATCGAAAGCCGAGATTCATGACCGCGTCACCTACTTGCTGAACTTAATGGGTCTTGCGGGCAATGAACGCAAATATCCGCATCAGCTGTCAGGCGGTCAGCGCCAGCGTGTAGCTTTCGCCAGAGCGCTTGCGCCTGAACCGAAGCTGCTTCTGCTGGATGAACCGTTTGCGGCGATCGATGCCAAAATTCGTAAAGAGCTGCGGCTCTGGCTGCGCAACCTCATCAATGAGTTTAAAGTGACGACGCTGTTCGTCACCCATGACCAGGATGAAGCGATCGAAGTGGCGGACGAAATTATTCTTGTCCAAGGCGGACGCATTGAGCAACAAGGCACACCATGGGAAATCTACACACGCCCTGCTTCCTCGTTTGCCGCCGGTTTTATTGGCGAATCCAACATCCTTCAGCGCTACACGCCGCTCACCGGTTTCCCGGGCTTAACGGACTTTCAGCAAGATGACCAGTGGCAGTCGGATGTGCACGTGCTCATTCGCCCTGAAAACATCGTCGTAAGACCCCGTGATGTCCAGCATCTCGCCTCCGCCGGGGAAAAAGGCAAAATCACCCACGTTCACTTCCGCGGCGATTCGTGGTACTTGGAAGTCACGATCGGGGAATTAAAGCTTTTTGCTTATCAATCGGTTAAAGAAAAAATTTATCAACCCGGCGATGAAGTCAACGTGCTCATTCACCAGATTTCCGTCTTCACCCCGTCAGGCACCACGTGGCTCGATAATCAGGCCATGCAGGATCCACAGCCTGTATTCATATAAACCATATATTATTTAAAAGGGAGAGAACCACAATGAAAAAATTGAAATCACTCGGTCTTGTATCAGCAGCACTCTTATCCGTCAGCATTGCCCTCACAGGCTGCGGAACCGGCTCCAAAACGGAATCATCCCCAGCAGCATCCGCGGCAGCTAACGGATCCACACCTGCGGCTTCTACAGCAGCCAGCACAACGCCGAAAGCGGATGGCGGCAAAGTTACGATTACGATTGGCGCATACTCCATATTAAAAGAGTCCTTTGATGTCATTTTGCCAAAATTCAAAGAGGCTTATAAAAAGAAAACCGGCGTTACCGTTGAATTCAACGAATCCTATGTCGCATCCGGCTCGCAAGCGACTGCGATTATTCAAGGGTTTGAGGCAGACATCGCTCCTCTCTCACTCGAAGGCGACATTCAAAAAATCGTGGAAAAAGGACTTATTACAAACGACTGGAAAAAAAATCAATTCAAAGGTTTCGTCACCGGTTCCATCACAGCAATCGGCGTACGTGAAGGCAATCCGAAAGGAATCAAGGACTGGGTCGATTTGACAAAACCGGGCGTTGAAGTACTGATCCCGAACCCGAGCACATCCGGCGGCGCAAAATGGGATATTAATGGCCTCTACGGCGCCGGCCTGAAAGCGTCCGAAGCGGCTACCGGCAAGCAAGATCCTGCGGCTGCAAAAGATTTGCTCGCCAAAGTGTACAAAAACATCAAAGTGCTCGACAAGAGCGGCGCCGATTCCCTGGCGACTTTCGATAAAGGCGTAGGCGACGCCATCATCACTTACGAGAACGAACTCATCTCCCGTATCCAATCCGGTAAAAAATACGTCGAAGTCATTCCGAACTACACAACATCCATCGAAAACCCTGTTGCGATCGTCGATAAATATGTCGACAAGCACGGCAACCGTGAAGCTGTTCAAGCGTTCTATGACTACCTGTTCTCTGTAGACGCGCAAACTGTTTTTGCGGAAAAAGGCTTCCGCTCTGTTCTGCCGGAAGTTGCGAAGAAATATGAGAAAAACTACACGACACCTGCCGGCCTGTTCAACATCGACTACCTCGGCGGCTGGGATAAAGTGAATAAAGAGCTGTACGGCAAAGGCGCCATCTGGGAAACAGTCCTCGCTGAGGGCGGCGCGAAGTAAGATGTAGAAAGACCCCTTCCGGGCCTTCAATGAGGCTCAGAGGGGGTCTTCTTCGATTAACCGTTTGACGTCACGCTCAGAAGGCAAATCCTTCTCATGAAGTTCGGATGCTTTCTGTTCATCCAGGCTTTGCCCTTTCCTCTATACGCGGTCCGGATATTTCACCCGCTTCAGCTCCGCAACAATAATGATGGAAATAATGACAAGCATGAACCAGGACGTCATTTTTCCCCAATGAACCATCTGCCAGACGTGCATCTGATCCGGATATTTCCATGCGCCGAAAAATGTAGAAATATTTTCAGCCAACCATATAAAAAAAGCAATCAGCACAAACGAAAGGACCATCGGCATGCTATACCTGCGCACCGTGACCGTAAATTCTACTCTCGTGCGATAAAACACGGCGACGATGGCCGCAATCAGCAACCAACGAAGGTCAATCACATAATGATGTGTAAAAAAATTCGCATAAATCGCAATCGAAATCACAATCGCAAGCCACGTGCGCGGCCACCGCATAAATCGCAAATGAAGCCTTTTCCACGCCTGACACACATAACTCGCAACGCTCGAATACATAAAGCCGCTGTAGAGCGGAACACCCCACCATTTCGTCAATGCCGCCTCAGGGTATGCCCATGACCCCATGTGGACTTTAAACAGCTCCAGGCCAAGGCCGATCATGTGAAACACCATGATCACTTTCACTTCGTCGATGCTCTCCCATCCGAACTTGACCAGCGCCCATTGAGCGAGGATGCACACGATGAGAATGAAATCATAGCGATACGCACCATGGAATGGCAATACTTTGGAGAGGGCTAAAGTGGCGAAAATAATAACGGGAAAAATGCAGCACAGGGATTCCTTCCACGTAAAAGCCCATAGTTCTCGGATGAAAATTTTCATGGTTGCTCCTTGATTATTGGGATAGGGAGTTGGGGACGATGTTTAAGGCTTGCCCGCTTCAAAAAACGCCTGCATCTCCCTCACCCACGCTTCGTTGTACAAATAATACACATTTGTAATTGAATTGTTGGTAAAGCCGAGCCTCATGGTTTTTTTTTCGTACAAAGATACGCCATAGAGAAATCCTACTCGCCCTTCTTGGTTCGGATCAGGTGTTAGGGTAACCTGACTGACCGTCGTCAGCCATTTCTGTACGGCTGCAGCATCATCGTAAATGTGAAGCTCTCCCGTCGAGCCGCTGCGTATTTCGATGCGGTCTACTTGCCGCAGATCTCCGGGATAGAGATCGGCAAGCGTTGCAGGACTCGGTTTAGGCTTGATCTCCTCCTTGCTGCAGCCTAGCGCAACCAACAATAAGACGAAACATAAGGCCAAAAGGTTAAAATTACGGTGCATACTCCCTCCACTTATGAAAAAGATGACTCCTCGATCGATATTGCCCATCTTACCATAGGATGACAAATCCCTTCACCAAATTTCTTGTTGACAATGGAGTGATAAAAGGATAACTTATATACATGTATTCCGATTGTTTTAGTTGTATTTATAACCATCGACCGGTCAACCGGAGGCACTGAGAATCCCTTAGTGTCTCCTATTTATTTATAAGGAGACGTCGCCTATGCAGCTCGAAACGGCAATCCTTACTGTGGAACATTCCGCCCCTCTTTTGCAAGCGCAATAGCATCTTTTAAAAAATGGAGGTTATCCCATGTCCAATTCTGTCATTTTATCCGAAAAGTTTAAGGTTACGCTCGCCAATGGACTCGATCTTAACGGCTACATCCACACGACGGCAGACGCACAGGCTAAGCCTGTGCTCATTCTGAGCCACGGCTTCCGCGGCGCCAAAGATTGGGGCTTCTGGCCTCATGTCACATCCCGGTTTGCAGAGCGGGGCTTCTACACGGTGAGCTTCGATTTTTCGCGCATCGATGCTAAGCAGCGCAATGCCGATGAAGGACTTCTGGCTGCAGCCAGCACCCTTTCCAGTGAAATCGCGGATCTGGAGCTCGTGCTCTCCCTCTTAGCATCCGTTCAACTCCCGCTTCCCGAGCATGCCGATCTCAGCCGCATTTCCTTGCTTGGGCATAGTCGCGCAGGTCTCAGCAACCTCGTGGTCGCGTCCGAAAGGCCTGAGGTTCGCGCAGTCGCCGTATGGAACGGAGGCGGAAGACCTCCCCTTTCCGTTAAAGCCAGAGAGGAGCTCACCTTTCAGGAGCGAGCGATTCTCGATGATTTTCAAGCGCATGAGGAGCGGTACCACGCGCCTTCTCGACTTGCGAAGCTTCACGTTCCCGCGTTATTTGTGCAAGGAACCGCTGACGCGCAGCGACTTCTGGATGCCGTCAACGCTCTGAAGCAGCTCGCGCCAGATCAGACCTTTATAGAAGTGCCAGGTGCCGATCATACGTTTGGTACGGTACATCCATTTCAAGGAACGACCGTTTACCTGGAGGAGGCGTTTGAAGCAACCGTGGCGTTTTTGCGGAGAAACAATGGGGAGGAGTGATTGTAGAGAACTCCAAATCGCTGGAGCCCCCTTTTGGAGTAGAAACTTGTGAAAAGAGGGGCAGGGTTTCGAATTCTAAAGCAAAAGCTTGGCATAACGCCAAGCTTTTTTTTGAAGATAAACAGATAATCAGCCATATCGCCTTTGAAAATCCAGCATGAACTCAGCAAGATCTTTACAAGCTTGATAAGGAACAGCATTATAAGCAGATGCTCGTAGTCCACCAACACTTCTATGGCCAGCCAAACCATCAAAACCATGCAACTCTGATTCCTGAACAAAAAGCTTCTCCAACTTTTCATCGTTCATTCGCCATGTGATGTTCATCATGGAACGAAACGGTTTTTCAATAATGCCTTTGTAGTAACCACCACTGCGGTCAATCACATCATAAAGAAGGTTGGCTTTTTGAATATTCATTTTCTCTATTTCAGCGATTCCTCCCTGCCGGTTTACCCATTCAAGCACAAGTTTCATCATATAAATCGAATGTACAGGTGGTGTATTGTAAAGTGAATTGTTTTGAGCGTAAGTTTTGTAATTTAAAATGGTTGGAATGGTGTTCACACATGCTTTCAGCAAATCTTCATGAATGACCACTACGGTTGCCCCTGCCGGTCCCAGATTTTTTTGAGCTGAAGCGTAAAACATGGAGAATTTGTTAAACTCCAGTTGCCGACTGAGTAAATCACTTGTCATGTCACCAATAAGGGGGACGGAGTTAACCGAAGGAAAGTCTCGAAATTGTGATCCCTCAATTGTATTATTCGTGGTGATGTGAATATAGGCAGCCTCTGGATCTACGCTTAAATCACGCATTGCCGGAAGCGTGCTCCAATTTTGTGACTGACTGCTCGCTGCAATTGTGGCATTGCCAATCGTTTGCGCTTCTTTATAAGCCTTTTCCGAAAAACTACCCGAAAGAATATAGCTGCCATTCCTTTTAGGTGACAATAAATTCATCGGCACCATAGCAAACTGCATGCTTGCGCCACCACTCATAAATAAGACTTGGTATTTCGAATTCAAGCCCAGGAGTTCAAGCAAAATCTGCTGTGTCTCCACGAAAAGTTGCTCAACATCCTTACTACGATGAGACATTTCCATAATGGACATGCCGTTCCGATATGCGATAAAAGTGTCCTGTGCCTGATTCAAGACTTCAAGAGGTAGAGCTGCCGGACCCGGATTGAAGTTGTTAATACGATACATGTTTCGAACCTCCTTCAATTTTGAAAACGCAAAAACGCCCCTCGTCTAATTGGGACGAGGAGCGTCTGCTCGCGGTGCCACCCAACTTGATCGAACATTACTGTTCAATCCTCTTGGTTCCGCGATAACGGTCGGGGCCGGCTAACTTAGGAACAACATTGTCATGGTGTTCTTGACGGAAACGCCTCCGAGTTGGATTCTCATCATAGGCATAATTCATTTATTAAATTATATTCAGTTAAACCTACTACAGGTATTTTGTCAATAACTGTTTACACCTAATTTGTAATTGTACTTGTCGGTATTCTTCTAACATTTACTTCTGCGGCTTTACTTGACTCTGCCGATGGGACTCCGATTATGCGTTTAACGCCTAAAAAAAGCGCTGCACCGGAACCTCGTTCCCATGCAGCGCTTTTATTTTATAACCGTGTATCCTTCCGCAGCTTGCGGGCCGTGAATCGGGCTTCCGCCGTTTCGAACAGCTTCTTCTCTTCCTCGGTTTCGGGAATGATGCCCGGTACAGGTGTCGGCTGACCGTGCTCATCCAAAGCCACAAACGTCAGAAAAGCCGTCGCCGTGCGCTTACGCTCGCCGGTCAGCAGGTTCTCGGATTCGATTTTCACGAAAACCTCCATGGAACTGCGGTGCGTCCACGTCACGAACGCCTCCAATTGAATGGCCTCGCCAAGCTTCACCGGCGCAAAAAAATCCAGGCTGTCGCTCGACGCCGTCACGACGGCTTTGCGGGAATGCCGCATCGAGGCGATGGTCGCCACTTTATCCATATACTGCATCACGCGGCCGCCAAAGACGGTGTTATGATAGTTCGTGTCTGCAGGCAAAATGATTTCGGTCAACACGGTTCGGGAGAGTCTTGCAGGTTTTGCGTCCATTGTGTATGCCTCCTGAGATGTCTTACCCACGACCCACGCCATGGTTCTCTTACTCGTACGAAATCGTCAGCTTGCTCGCCGCTTCCTTCGCCAGCGCTCTCGCTTCTTCCACCGTAGCACCGCTGCTCAGTGCTACCGCCATCCGGCGGCCCACCTTCGTCTCCGGCTTGCCGAAAATGCGCACTTGCGTATTCGGCACGGATAACGCTTCCGCCAAACCGCCGATTTGGTGCTCGACTTGCTCGCGATCCGCCTTGAGCGTATAACTTGCCCCGGGCGTCAACAGACGAATGCCCGTGATCGGCAGGCCCAGAATCGCACGGACGTGCAAAGCAAACTCAGACAAGTCCTGCGTAGCCATCGTCACCATGCCCGTATCGTGCGGTCTCGGCGAAACCTCACTGAAATAGACGCCATCCGCCGTCAGGAACAGCTCTACACCGTAAAGGCCATAGCCGCCAAGGGCATCGGTAATCGTCCGAGCCATATGCTGCGCATCGGCGATTTGCTGTTCGGACATCGCATGCGGCTGCCAGGACTCAATATAATCGCCGTCCTTTTGTATATGTCCGATCGGCTGGCAGTAGGTTGTGCCCGATACCGAACGTACAGTGAGCAGCGTAATTTCCGACTCAAAATGAATGAACTCCTCAACGATCACACGCGCATTCTTCGCGCGTCCGCCTTCCATGGCGATGTTCCAGGAAGCCTCCACACCTTCCGGCGTGCGGCAGACGCTCTGGCCTTTGCCGGACGAGCTCATAATCGGTTTGATCACGCAAGGCGTTCCGATCTTCGCCACCGCCGCATGCAGCTCTTCCAGACTGTCGGCAAATTCGTACGCAGCCGTGCGGAGGCCCAGCGTTTCTGAAGCTAGACGGCGGATACCTTCACGGTCCATCGTCAAACGCGAAGCCGTGGCCGTCGGAATAACGCGGTAGCCTTCTTGTTCAAGCTCAACCAGTGTTGGCGTCGCGATCGCTTCAATCTCCGGAACGATCAGATCCGGACGCTCCTGCTCAATCAACGCGCGCAGCTTGTCGCCATCCAGCATGGGAATGACATGGCTGCGATGAGCCACTTGCATCGCCGGCGCTCCTTCGTACCGATCGACTGCAATCGTCTCGATTCCTAGGCGCTGCGCCTCAATAACTACCTCTTTGCCAAGCTCGCCCGAGCCTAGCAGCATGATTTTCTTCGCCTTTTTCGATAATGGTGCTCCGTACACGCGCTGGTTCCCCCTCAATCCTCTGCCAAATTAAAATAATCTTATGTACCCCAACATCCGCACCTGACGTCCGCCCTCCACGGAAGCGTCATGCGAGGCTAAATCTCCGCATCTATTGTACTGGATTTCGACAGGAAAAGATAGGGATAAGCTATCCCTACACTTGAATCGACTTCAACAATAGTTTACGCAAAATCGGCACCAACTGCTCATGCAGCTCCTCGACATTCGGTACAACGATCGAACTGCGCCCGTAAATGTTGCGCATCGCCAATCGCTGCGTTTCGTGAATCTTCCCGTTTGCCAGAAAAATGGAAATCACTTCAAGCCCCTGCCTCCGCGCGTGGATGACCGCTTCATGCGTGTCGAGGATGCCGATATCGTGGTAGTTCGCCGCAGACGGCTCGCCGTCGGAGAACACCAGCAGGATGCGCTGCCGTTCCTGCCGCCGCAGCAGCCTGCGGGTCATCTCGCGAATCGCGAAGCCGTCGCGATTGTCCTGCTGCGGCTCGAGCGCCATCAGCGCCGCGCCGCTGCCGACCGCGAAGCAGGTGTCGAAGCCGACCGCCGCCTGAAACAGGTTCGGCGCCTCCTGCTCCGTCACACGGTCGGCGTCCTCCCAGAATCCCACGATTTCATGCGGGATTCGCAAAGCGCGGAGGGTCTCGTGGAACAGCACGAGACCGAGCTTCGTTTCGTCCATTTTGTCGTACATGGACGCCGAGCAGTCGACGAGCAGCGCGAACGCCGCGTCGAGCTGCGGATCCGGGCCGCGCTTCTTGTAGAAGAGGCGCGGCTGCTCATCCGTGACGGCTCGCGCCAAGCGCTTGTCGAGCCGCCCGAACAGGCGGTCGCCGCGCGGCGCGATCCGCTTCACTTCGAGCGTGCGCCGAATCGCACGCTCGA
>NZ_RXHU01000020.1 GCF_003955665.1 Paenibacillus whitsoniae | reverse complement strand
AATCACGATTTCAAATTCATAGGCTTGCCCTTTGCGAAGAACGCAAATTTCGGAGAATGTTCCGGAGTTGCGTTCTTTTTTGTTTTTGTTTGGCGGGGCGGGCGAGGAAAGGGGAGAAAGGGGTGAATCGCAGAAGAAGCCTGCTGATCAGCGCAGCGGCGGCCCTGCTTGCCGGGCTGCTGGTCTATGGCGTGTACGTGCTGCAAGTGAGTCAAGTGGAGCTGCAGATGACGGTGCAGGTTGTGGTGCCGAAGGATTTTATACGGGCCGGGGTGCTGATTCGCGAGGATATGCTGGAGCATAAAGCGGTGCCGCTCGGCGCGTATACGGAGGACATGATGACGCAGCTGAGCGATGCGGCCGGGCGGGAGGCGGCGATACCGTTGGGGGCGAAGGAGCCGATTTTGGCATGGAAGGTGAATCGGTATCATCTGCTACCGAATGCGGAAGAAGCGACGTTTCAGATTCCGAAGGAATACGTGCTGTCCATCTCAAACGGCATTCGGGCGGGGGATCGTGTCAGGTTGTATGTTTCCGGTCTGGACGGGAGCTCGCGGAGGTTGTTTGACGGTCAGGAAGTTCGTGTAGCTTCGGTTAAGTCGTCGGCTAATGTCGAGATCGACAATCCGAAAAACTCAAATCTGCTCTCCAAAGTAGAAGGCGATGAGCAAAAAATGTACGCCTCCCGGCTGGAAGCCAACGGCACAATTGATGCCGTCAATTTGAATTTGACGGAGGCCCAATGGCTGCAAATCGACGCACTCTGCAATACGAAAAAAGCGAAGCTGGTCATCGCATTCAGCTCGACCTCGATTTTACAACCCGAATGAAAGGAGATGCTGGCAACATGCACATCGGATTGCTGTCGAACGACGATCGGCTCATCGACGAGCTGACGAATATTGTGTTTGCCAAGCCGTTAAGTTGGCGAATGTTTGAAAGCGCGAATGATTTACGGTATCAAATAAGGGAGCAGCCGTATTCGCATCTGATTGTCTCGGACAGAGGGATGACATTCGGGGATTTGGCGGAGTGCCTGGAGTATATTGCGCAGGAAAATCCTGCGGCGGTGATCATCGTGCTCCTCTCGAATTATCATGAGGCTGCGATTAACGAAAAATATGTGAAAATGTGCAAGCTTATGCAGCTCGATTACGTATTGCCGGGGCGGAGCACCGCGGTTATCGCGGATCACATCCGCGCTTGGGTGGACGGTGCCGTCACTGGACAATCTCAGCTGCGTGCGACGCAGGGAAAAATCATTACCTTCATCGGTTCCACACCGAATATCGGTACAACTTTGGCTGCGGTTGGCGTGGCAAGTACGCTCGCGCTGGAGACGCCGGGGAAAGTCGGCTTTCTGTGTCTCAACCTCAAAAGCTCCAAGCTGCACCGCTACTTGGGACGGAAAGGGTCATTCGTGACGCTCGATGGGTTGCGCGCGGAGCTTAAAGCGCAAAGCTTGACGGCGGAACGTCTGCTGAACGTCTGCGATCAGCCGAAAGGGGCGAATGGCCTGTATGTGCTGTACGGTAATATGCTGCGCGAGCAGGCGGAATTTTTTACACCAGCCGAAATTGTGCATTTACTGCGTGTCGCGCGCGCGACTTTCGATGTGGTGGTGGTGGAAGTAAATTCGTATTGGGACAACGCAGCTACGGTAAGCGGTCTGCTTGAAGCGGACAGTAAAGTCGTCGTGACGACGGGCGATATTACGCACTTTCAAGAGGATTTTTCCAGGTGGATTCGGCAAGTGGGTTCGGTGTTCGGCCTGAATCCGGACAGCTTCGAGCTCTTGGCGGTACAGACGGAGCGCCATGCGGGGCCCAGCGAGTTTACGCTTTCCGATATTCGGAAAGAGACGCAGCTCCATCTGATCGGGCACGTGTCCCGGCACGCGGATGCGCTGGCTTTGTGCAACCAGGGGAAATTGCTGGAGCTTTATGCCCCACAACATGAGATGCATCCAGAGGTAAGGGCTGTTGCACGTAAATTCATCGATTATTACAAGCTGCCGAGAAAGCTGCACGTTAAGCCTGCGACCTGGGTACAGCGCCTGCTGATCGGGAAGCGTGCGGCTACGTGAAGAGAGGAGAGGGCCCATGAGCGGAAAACGGTTCTCCATGATTACCTACATGCATGAGCATCGCTATGAAGAAGCAGTTGGCGGCCAGGGGCATGCCGGCAGAGGACAGGGCGAATTTGGATCAACGCAGCCGGGTTTAACTCCAGGCCCGGATCTGGCCTCGGCTGGAGAGGATACGCTTTTTACCCAGTGGGTGCACGAGATTCGCGGTGAACTGGTGGCCATGAAAAGCCGCTCGGAAATCGACAAGCAGCTCTACAATGAAACGTTGAATCGCGCGATTCTTGGCTATGAGGAGGATCGGGGCAAGCTGCTGGCGATGATTCACGATCTCGTGTCAAAGCGAAGATTGTCGGGACGGCCGCCGAAAGCAAGCGGTTTTACGACGCTGACGGAAGCGATTTTTGCCGAAATTATTGGACTTAACGTGCTTGAACTGATCATGAAGCAGCGGGAGGGGCTTGAGGAGATTCAGGTGGTGGGGCAGCGGATTTTTGAGGTTCGCGGGGGTGTCGCCAGACCGTCGGTACATGCCTTGCCCTCGCTTCGCGAAGTCGAACGGATACAGCAAAACCTTGTGCTGTTCAACCAGGATACGCTCAATACGCGCAAACGCTGGGCGGAAGTCGTTCTGAAGGACGGCTCCCGGGTGACCATGACGGGCTTTGGCTTCACGGCTGAGCCGACGCTAACGATCCGTTTTTACACGGTGAAAAGGTTTGAGCTTTCTGCCCTGGCCTCTTCAGAACTGGCTACGCTCGACAGCAAGATGGAACGGCTGCTGCGGGGGCTGATTCAGACGTATTTTAACCTTGTTATTATCGGTCCTACGAACTCCGGCAAAACAAATTTGCTCAAAGCCCTTATCGCTGAAATGGATGACAATGAACGAATCATCACGATCGAATCCCGGTTTGAGCTGAATTTGAAACGGGATTTTCCTCACAAAAACATTGTGGAATACGAGATCGATGAAGAGGACCCCAAGCATTCGGGCATGCAGGCGTTCAAGCTCGCGCTCCGGCAATCGCCGAAACGCATCTGCCATGCCGAAATCAGGGACGACGATGCCAATTTATACGTTCGCGCCTGCACGCGCGGGCATGAGGGAAGCATGACGACGGTGCATGTCAGCGAGCTTGAGGATGTGCCGGATGCAATCGCCGACATGTGCATGCTGGACAATCGGGGCATGGATTCGACGCGCCTGACAAAACGCATTACGGAATTCGTGACACAGATCGGCATCGAAATGGCTGTCGTAGATCACAAGCGAAAGATCGTACGAATCGTCGAATATCGCTATGAGGACGGAGGCGTGCGCGTCACGGATTTGGCAGCATATGACAAGTCGACAGAGAGGTGGACATTTCCCGGGAAATTGTCGCATCATGCATCGCGCAAAATACAAAAATCGAACCTGGACACATACAAACAACTGCAAGATGAGGGGTTTATCGAGAAAGAAGGCGATTTAGAGGCGTGATTGCAGCTAAGTATGCGTTGCTTTTGCTCTTATTTCTGTTATTTTATGTGATTGCCCATACGCTGCTCGGGGCGTTGATCCGACAAAGGAAGGCGCGATTCCGGCTTCATCATGTACAGAGCAGCCAGCCAATTGCAAGGATCAGTGCATTTTTGCGAAATCATAGCGGGGTCTATCGACATGTGAAGGACATGCTGGAATCCGTCGAATCGAATGTCAGCATGAGGGCGCTCGCGACGATGAGCGGGATGCTGCTTTGCTTGGGCGTACTGGCTGGCACTTTGTTTTTTCAATCGCTCAAAGGGGTGCTCATTGCGACGTTTATCGGCGGTTCGCTTCCTTATCTTGTGTTGCGGCTCCGGCAGGTTGGCATCAGGCTGCAGACAAGATTGGAGTTTTTGCCGGCCGTGGAGGTTTTTTATCAGTATTACATGGTCGATCCGAATAAAAATATGAAGCTCGCTCTGAAATATTGTCTGGAGGAAAATCGGCTCTTGTATCCGATCAAACCGGTGTTTGAGCAGCTCTACCGCAATCTCATGACACAGCGGAGCACGGAGGAAAGTCTGCGGTTGTTCGCTTTGACGCTCGGGCATGGGTGGGCGGACGACTTTGTCGGGATTTTGCGTGTGGCGTTGACGGAAGGGATTCCGGTCGGCGACAGCCTGAAGCAGTTAATTGTCGATATGCGCAGAGCGCAGCGTTCAGACCAACTCGAGCGCAATCGACTGTTGGAAATTCGAATTGCCAATTTTACGCCGATCGTGTTTCTGTTCATTTTTCTCAGCATTAACTTCAAAGTAAGTCCGGAAAATGCATTCCAGTATTATGTCGTGGATCCTGCGGGGCGAAATATGATTTTGGATGCGCTGTTGCTAATTTTTGCGTCGTTTTTGATGGGGATTTATTTATCGATGCGGAGAATGTGAGGCGGCTTGCTCATGATGTTGGAGATTGGAGTGGAGGTGATTCCATGGTCTTTGTTCAATCGCAGCTTGTGATGCTACAGGCTTTTAGTTATGCGACGTTGTTTGTATTTGCGGGACTGGCGTTCTACCACGCGCTGCAGACGGTGCCAAGCCGCCCCAAGAGATGGCGTCCTCGGCATGGCGCTGCTGCGCTGACATCGATGGAACTGCCGGGTTGGTGTCTAGCCTTGTTTGTTATGAAGCCGAAGAAGCTGGAGCAAAAACGCCAACTGCTGCAGGGATGCGGCATGGCGCTGCATGCTCAGTTGTATGAAGCGATCCGAAGAGCTTTGTTAGGGCTGTGCGTAGCGGGGTTCGTGCTAGGCTATGAGGCGCTAAAGTACCCCGGTCTCACACTGCATGTGCAGCCGGTTTATGTGATGGCGGGAGCGGCAACGGGATTTATTTTCGGGTTTTGGGATGAAAAGCTCCTCGCACAAGTAAAGGATCGCAGGGGCCAGCGCATCGTGAGGGATATTTACGCAGTGAGCCGACAGCTGTTGTTTTACGCAGAATCCAGGCGCAACGTGCACGAGAAGCTGAGTCTCTGTGTGCTGCAGACGACAGTTCTGCGACCGCACTTGCAGCTTTTACTGAATGAATGGTATCAAGGCGCGGAGGAGGCGATCGCCGGCTTCAAGCAGCGTGTGGGTACGGAGGAAGCGCACAGCTTCGGGGAAACGCTCAATGCGCTGCGACTTCACGATCATGCCGACTACTACCAATTGCTGCGCCACCGTGTGCAGGATTACAAAGATAAAATAGAGCTGATTCGGGATACGAAGAAAGAGACAGTTTCGTATGTGCTGTTCGTACTCGCGGGCTTGCCGATTCTGAATACGTTTCGGGTATTCATGTACCCGTGGATCGCCGAGGGGCAGCGTTTGTTTCACAGTATTAATTAAAGTATCCGGGGAGTGGGATTCGATGAGAAATATTTTAATCACAGTCATGATGCTAATTGTCGTCGCGCTGCTGTTTACGTCCATTATTAACGATGGCTCGACAGGCGTCAGGCGCAATATTGCGACACATGGCACGAGAGCGAATGCGGATATTACAGCGCTGCAGCCCTAAGGAGAGGTGGAGCATGAGGTCGATTCTGGTTACAGTGCTGTTGCTGATCGCCGTGCTTTGGATTTACCGGGAGACGGTGGAGGGCAGCGCGGGAACACGCCAGTCCGTTCACGACCGAGGGGCGTCTATCAATGGCACAATTGAGCGGATCAATCCATGAAGCAGATTCTGGTGTTTATTTTATTTGCGACGATGCTTTGCTGGTTGATGTTTGCGCCGGTGTACAAGCATGTACTGATCGCGAGGCAGGCGATGCTGCAAAAGGAGGTCGATTATTTGCTCGAAATCGGCGCGAACGGCCGGCATGGCTATATTAATGAAGCGATGCTGGCGGAATCCCGCACACGGCTCGCGGAAAGCGGCTTTGTGCCGGGGGACCTGGTGTACACGGTAGAGACGGATACGGGCGTGAGTGCCATAACTGCGGCTGCGCCGGTCGCCCGGGGAACCGGGATGCGGCTGACGATTACGTACCCGTATCATCGGCTCATGGTCATCGATCGGCTGATCGGTGTCACGGTGCCTGCTGAAACGGATCGCATGGGGGCTGCCGGCATGAAAATGAGCGAGTATGTCCCGTGACGTTCGGGCAGGAGGGAGGGACATAGCGTGTACAAGCTGCTGCTGCTTGTGCTGATGACGAGCTTGTTTATGTCGCTGTATGCCTTGCAAACGGATGAGGAAGTGGCGATGCACGCCTTGTTTCAAGGCAAGCATGCGCTGAACGATGCCGTCCATGCGGCTGCGCAAATGAGCGATCCCGACCAGCTTGCGCGAGGCGTTCATGCGATTGATGAACCGCGGGCCCAAAGTGCGGCGATGCACTATTTGCAGGCGAACTTGAGACTTAACGGGGCGAATGATCCGTTACCGGGTACGTTTTGGCGGGCGCGTGTGGATGTCGTGTTATTTAAGGTCGTCAATCACGGGGAGACGTTCCCTTACACGTATCGTAATGAGGCCTATGATTACACGGTGACGCTGAACAGGCCGGGGGTCATTATGTTTATTCGGCTTGCGTATCCGCGAACGTATGCGATCATGCAGCCCATTATGTGGACGGTGAAGTCTTCTGCGGAAATTGTGTTTTAATAGTATAATGAGGGGAAGAGGTGATTGTCGGCCGACAGAATGTCGGCGTCAGAAAGGAGCGCATAGCAAGATGAATATTTTCAAGGAAAGGCAGCAGAAGCTGCAAACGGAACTAATCGCAAGAGGATGGGACGGCTATCTTGTCGCCTATCACGTTGATATATTTTACTACTGCGGGTCCATGCAGACAGGGTATTTGTTCATCCCCGCCGAAGGGGAGGCGGTGTATCTTGTACGGCGCAGCCTTGTGCGCGCCGAGGAGGAGGCAGCCGCCGACGTCGAAGTGCTCGGCTCGCTGAAGACGCTCGGCGAGCGGCTGCGCGCGCGCTGCGCCGGCGCAAGGGCTTCCGCAGCGGGCGATGCCCCGCCGCTGCGCATCGCGACCGAGCTGGACGTGGTTCCCGTCCAGCTGTTTACAAAGCTGCAGACCGCGCTGCCCGGCGCGGTCTGGGAAGACGGCTCGCAGCTCGTGCGCGAGCAGCGGATGCTCAAATCGCCGGACGAAGCCGCGGCGATTCGCAAGGCGGCGCGCGTCGTGGACGCGGCGCTGGAGACGGTCATCCCCCACATCCGTGAGGGGATGACGGAGCTGGAGCTGATGGCGATGCTCGAGCATCAGCTGCGGCTGCAGGGGCACCAAGGGATCATGCGCATGCGCGCGTTTAATTCCGAGTTAATCACCGGAATGGTCGCGGCAGGCGCTTCGGCGGCGGTGCCCACCTATTTTGACGGGCCGGCCGGGGGCACGGGGCTCCACCCGTCCAGCCCGCAAAGCTCGGGCCGCGCGCCGATCCGGCGCGGCGACCCGATTCTCGTCGATCTCGGCTGCATGATCGACGGCTACTTGATCGATCAGACGCGGACGCTCGTGATCGGCGACTTGGACCCCGAGCTGCAGCGGGCGTACGACGTGGCGGAGCAGGTGCTCCGCGCCACGGAGGCGAGGCTGCAGCCTGGCGCGATTGCCGAGCATCTGTATCTGCTCGCGCTGGATCACGTGCAGGAAGCGGGGCTGAGCGCCCACTTCATGGGGTACGGCGCCGACCAAGTGAAATTCCTTGGTCACGGCATCGGGCTCGAAATCGACGAACTTCCCGTTCTCGCCAAAGGATTCAAAACACCGCTGGCGCCTGGCATGGTCATCGCCATCGAGCCCAAGTTTACGTTTCCCGGTCGCGGCGTGGTCGGGGTGGAGGACACGTATTTGATCACGGAAGACGGTTTTGAGAAATTGTCGGTCTCCCGGGAGGGGCTGCGGCGGTTGTAGTTTCCTGTGCGGCTGTGCAGCTTGCTCAGGCGTGTTGGTTTCAATAGTGAGCAGTTGGCATGAAATGCGGCATCCGGTATTTCATACAACCTGGAGGAGGATGCTCACGTGCCTTTTAACGATGAATGGGATCTTGGGCATGTGATTCGGGAGAAAAGAGGAACCGGGAGGTGGAGCGTCAAATGACGAGGTATAACAGAAGTTGGAAGTATGCTAGATTCATCGTTGCAGCAGCTGTAACTGCGGCTTGCTGTTACGTGATGGCAGGAAACGGAGAGCGGGCGAATGCGGCCGGCGAGGAGCCGCCTGTGGTCATCGTTTCCCCCGTGCAAACGATGGTGACAAACACGGGAGCGGAAGTCGCACTACAGGCACCAAGCGGTTCTTGGATTGACATTGTGGAAGGCGAAACGGTGCTAGCCCAAGGGAGCGCGAACGGCAATGCTATTGTTGTGCTGCCTTTACCTCACTTGAGTAAAGGGATTCATCCGCTAACGGCCAAGGTTACTGTGGGCACTGAGACGAGCGACTTGCAGTTGCCGCCCGTGGTTGTCTATGACAGTGATACCTTGACGGTCAAGGACGTTGCGGAGCTTTCATCTGCAATCGCCGATCATGCGATAGATCTGAACGGGAACGGAAGTTTTTCACTTCAGGAGGAAGTCGGCTATTTGCTTTCGCAAATTCCTCCCGCCACGCTGACGGTGCCGATTGATGATTTCCGCGCAGTGCCTACGGCGACGTCAGCCACCTACGCGGCTTTTGTATTCAGTAAGCCCGTTGGGGCAGCGGATGTCAAGCTGCTGATGAAGGAAGCTTCGGAAGATTCGTTTAGGGAAGCCAGTTCTGCAAATGCAAGTGCTAGTGAAACGACGTTTACGATTACGGGCCTCACGCCGAATACGTCGTACGGTTTCAAATTGCAAGTAACAGGCGGGCAGCAAGCAGGCGATTCGAACGTCGTCTCGTTGACTACGCCGGCTGAGGTTCCGCCCGTAAATGTTGCCGAACCGCATCATGCGATGGCCTTTAACGGTGCAGGCGAATATGTAGAAATTGCGCATGATAACGGACTCAACTCGCCTTCGTTTACGATTGAAGCGTGGGTAAAACCTGCGGCTTTTGCATGGAAGACAGGCATCGTTTCCAAATATCAGGCATCGGGGCAAGAATCTTTTACGCTGCGCTTGAGCGACGGGTGGCCGATTTATCCGGATTATAATAAAATCAATTTCCAGATTGGTGACGACAAAGAGCTCAATTCCGTCACCAATTTAACACTGAATACCTGGTATCATATCGCCGCACGCTATGACAATAACACGCATACGATGCAGCTTTATATCAACGGGGTGCTGGACTCACAGGCTTCCGGATTGTATTACACGGCTTATGAAACGAATACGTCACCGCTTTCCATCGGCGCCGATTTTCTGAGTGCTCCACGGTATTTTAACGGTCAGATCGGGGAGGTCAGGTTCTGGTCAACGGCCCGAACGGCCGCTGAAATTCAGGCGGATATGTATAATCATTCGCTCTCCGAGAGCCATCCGGATTTAGCCGGATATTGGACGTTCGATCAGGGAGCGAGTGATGTATCCGGTCATGGCCGGAATGGAACGGTTTTTGGGAATCCATAGAGGGTACTGATCTCATAGAGGATAGCAAGGAAGAACAGATGCGCGGCATCTGTTCTTTTTTTGATGAAAGCGCCGTTTATTGGTCATTTTCCGCTATGTATGATTCGTGCCGGTGATTGAACTGCGAAGCTGCTTAACATCAAGTAACGGAGATTGCCCATACATACGGGTATACTCCCGGCTGAATTGAGACGGGCTCTCGTATCCGACACGGAAAGAGGCGTCGGACACCGGCAAGGTTTCCATCAGCATGAGATGTCTCGCTTCTTGCAAACGCACCGTTTTCTGGTACTGAAGAGGACTCATGGCTGTAATGCGTTTGAAATGCTTATGAAATGACGATGTGCTCATGTTCACTGTTGTAGCAAGTTGTTCGATTTTTAGCGGCTTGTCATAATTCCTGTTAATGAATTGAATCGCTTGAGCGATACGATGCGCATGGCTGCCGATGATGGCAGATTGATGAAGGAGCACACCTGTTTCACTTTGAAGAACGCGATAGAGGATCTCTCGGATAATAAGCGGAGAAAGGACGTGAATATCTTCGGGAGCATCAAGTAATTGCAGGAGTCTAACAAGAGCTTCGAGCAAGGCGGGCGATGTCCGACTAACGGTTATACCGCGACAGTCTTCCTCGAGAAGGACCTCAGGGCGTTGTTTTGCTTGTACGATGTCCAAGACTACGTCTGGGTCGAAATGCAATTTTAAGCTTAGAAAGGGAGTTTCACTCGAGCCCTCGACGATTTGGCCTTTTATCGGCAATTCTACGGAAGTGACCAGGTACGTCGATGGATCGTATCGATAAGTTTCGTCACCCAGCGTGGCAATCTTAGCCCCCTGCACCACGACGCAAATGGAAGGCTTATAAACGGATTCCAACGGTTCTGATAATGTTGTGGCATGCAATAAAGCTAACGAGGGTACGGACGTCTGATGCGTTCCATTCGATGGCGCATGGCGTCGAATCAGGTCTGTTAACAGGTGCAAAGATTGTTCCATGCGCAGCGACTCATGAATGGTATCCATGCTGCAGGCTCCTTCCAAGGAAACGGGTATTTCTATGTATTATATCGAAGCCAAATAGAATTAGGCAAGAATCGAATAGGTATAGTCTAACCTTATGCTGCCAAACCTTACTATAATGGAAAAGTAACTTCGATCACAGACGTTCATCAATCACACACTTATAAATTAAAGGAGAGATACGCATATGAGTTTACATGGAAAAGTCGCAATCGTTACTGGGGCTTCGCGTGGTATTGGAAGACAAGTAGCCATTCAATTAGCGCAATCCGGCGCGAAGGTAGCCGTCAATTATGCTTCGAATCCTGTGAAAGCCGAGGAAGTTGTAAAAACAATTGAGCATCTCGGCGGCGAAGCTTTGGCGATCCGTGCCGATATCAGCAAAGTTAGCGAAATTGAAGCCTTATTCTCGAAAACCCTCGAGAGATTTGGGCAAGTGGATATCTTGGTCAATAATGCTGGCATTTTGGAGTATACGGCGATGGAAGAAGTAACGGAGGACATGTTTGATAGACATTTCGATATCAATGTAAAAGGGACTTATTTCGCCTGTCAACAAGCGCTTAAACATATGGCCAAAGGCGGATCGATTATTAACTTCTCAACCTCCGTGGTTGGCGCGATGCTCGCGACTTATAGTGTTTATGCCGCCACCAAAGGTGCAGTCGAACAATTGACGCGCCAACTGGCGAAAGAGTTTGGTCCAAAGGACATCATCATAAACTGTATCGCACCTGGGCAAGTCTCAACGGAGTTATTCCTGAATGGTAAATCACCGGAAATGATTCAATCGTATACCAAAATGAACGCCTTTGGTCGGCTAGGAGAACCCGAGGATATTGCGAATGCGATTGAACTGCTAGTCAGTGACAAAGCACGATGGATTACGGGACAAACCATTCGCGTTAACGGCGGGTTCAATTAATGATGGGCAGCATCCTGATATTTTGATATCATTACCTATTATTGGCATATTTCGAAAAAGGGGATATCAGGATGAGTTTTGCCAGCAGCGGGCACCTATCACGGCAATCGGCACCTGAACAGGCCGCCAAATCTACAGCATCTAGCGCGACATCTGAAGCAATTAGCGAGATCAGCTCACTGTCCTCCCTCGCTCAGATGAAAATGCTGCAGCGCACGATCGGCAATCAAGCTGTGGCGCAGATGGTGCAGCGGCGCATTTCCGCGGCGCCGTCATCTGCACAGGGGCCCGTCATCCAACGATCGCTGGATGATAAAGACGATGTAACGTGGACGACGATCCAGCTATCCGCCCTGTGGGGAAAAATGGTAGGCCGCAGCGAGGGCAAGGAGAATATTCCTAACTATCCCGCGGTTCAAGCGCACCTGGCGGGTTTTGTCGGACAGACCCATACGGAGAGAGCGCTGGCGGAAAAGATTATTAACTTGCCGGCGATCAAGCCGATGTTCATGAACCCGAGAAAGCAGCATCTGTCGGACACGATTACGGACCCGGGAACGAATGACGATGATGCGATTAAAAAGGTGCTTGCCGCTACGGTGTTCTACCATGCCACTTTCGAAGACAACATTCCCGGCATTTTTGCAAGCGGGATTAAAGCGAGCAAAGGCGGCAAAGGCAACGGCATTAGCACACACGGACGGGACGCCAGCGGGGCCAATGCAGAGGCGAAAAAGACGTACAATGCCTGGAGCGCAGGGCATACGTTTATTACGAAGTCCAAGACCGAGGCGGAAGGCTACAGAAGCAAAATGCAAACCAACGGCGGCAAAAACGCCAAGATCATTCATGTCTTTTCGCTGCCCAGCTTTATTGATGACAGCTTTATGAAGGTGGATATCGACAGTGTAGCCGGCATTAAGTATGAAGGCGATTTGACGATGATCGGCGATCGGACGCAATTGAATGGGAATGCGCTTCGCGTCGTTCAACAGGGTTTGAAAAACATGAATCGCAATGTGAACGATGCGGATATTCAGCGGGTTTATCTAGCAAACTACGCGTAGATCGGATTCATTTGGACACGATTACGGCCTGGCTTCACGTCAGAACGAGCACAGTGCACAATCACGCGCACAGGCGGGCGAAAGCCGCTGTGCGCTTTTTTGCGCGAAGGGGGGATTAACGGTAAACCGATAAACATCCCCAAGGTCAGATTTAGGGGAAAATAACGGCTGCTTCCTCCCTCTTTTTTGAAATGAAAACGAAATTTCCATTTCTGGTCCTTGTGACGACCATCAAACCTGCAAATGAGCAGGAATTTTCCTCGCTCCTCTCCTGATTTGACAAAATTCCTGCGATTGTGCAGGCATTTTAGAAGAGAATGGTCTTTTTTATCGGAATCGGCGACAAAAACTGCTTTTTCGCAGGCATTTTGTGAAAAGCACCGTTTTAGAGGAGAATTGCTGCTTTTCTGCAGGCATTTTGCTAAAAGTACCTATTAAATTCTACAAAAGTGCATTAAATTCTGCCTATACCTCGACTTGTCTCTATATCTGCAGAAATCTCATTTGCAAAATTTATCGATCAAAGAACCCAATGCTGATCCCTTGCAATTTATTGTTTTCTCCAGAAATAGCGAGAACGATTGGTTTATTGGTTGTTTTTGAATTATTCCAACTGACGCTGGCGTTGATTACGCCATGTTTATTAAACAGCGAAGAATAGGTCTCTTTTTGGTATTTTTTAATAAAATCTTCTTCATAATCGGATGAAGGTTTCCCGTACTGTTGAATAAATTTATTTTTAAGTTCATAAAAAATATCAAATGTCACACTCTCTGGAATTGCGTACGTAGCGAAAACTAAGTTGTCCTCGATGAATTGATACGTTAAATAGGTTGTATAACCCATAAAATCAACATTTTGATAAGTAAGCGTGTTTTTTGCTTGTTTTTTAAAAAGTTCTGAGGTTTCGGCATCAAGGACTTCGCTCTTTGACATCCCCCAGTTGACATGACGAAAATCATAGGCTGTCTCAGTTGGGTGTGTGATGCCTTCAATCTGGATGTGCTCCGTTTCAGAATTCCAAGTTACTTTTCGGTGGGCCGTTTCTGCAACAAATCTGATCGGGACTACGGTATCATCGTTGACGATTTGAGGGGCAACTTCAAGTTCAAATTGAACACCGTTAATTGTCGCGGTTTTGTTATTTATTTGTAATACGATTGAGAGGTCGCCTTTCGAGCCTGTGATGGTTCTAGTCTCAGCATCCCAAACTATGTGTAAGCCAAGCTTTTCAAATAAAGGTCTGAATTGCACAAGGGTGACGCCTTCCTGAATAAAAGGGGGAGTTGAAAAAGATAACGGTTCGCCATCCAGTGATACGGCAATCATAGAGGTGCCTTTAGCAAACAATTGTGTTGGTGCCTGAATTAGAGCGAAGAGTGCTAAGAAAATAATGACTTTTTTCAAAAGGAGATCACCTTTCTTTAGTAAAATAAGTTGCAGATAACATGCACAATTAATTAGTATACGGGAGACTCTTGGATTATGGTATCCTTTTAGTAATATTCTTGAACAACATACAAAGGAGTCCTACCTATGAATTTTAACATCCGCGAAGCCATGGAAATTTTGGAACGCACCCCGCACACGCTAACCTCGCTGTTGTCCGGACTTTCGGAAAGCTGGCTGCACGTCAACGAAGGCGAGGGTACGTGGACAGTGTCTGAAGTGATCGATCACCTCATCGTCCTGGAGTTCGATTCCTGGATGCCCCGGCTGGGTTTTATTCTGGAAATGGGGGAGGCCGAGACGTTTCCCGCTTTTGAACTGTACGCATGGCCAAGCGAACCAATGACGTTGGAACAGAGGTTACAGGAATTCCGCAGGCTGCGGGAGGAAAGCTTGGCGAAGCTGAGATTGCTTTTCGAAGGGGAGGTTGATCTAGAAAAGACAGGCCTTCATCCGCGCTTAGGCGTGGTCAAAGCGAGAGAGCTGCTGTCCACCTGGACGGTTCACGATCTAACGCATATCACTCAAATCACGCGGGTCATGGCGAAGCGCTATCAGACGGATGTCGGCCCTTGGATCGCATACCTCAGCATTTTAAAAAAGTAACCTTACCCGCCCAGCAGCTGCTTCAGCTTCGCTTCAGTAGACGAGCCCTGTACCGGCGTGTAGATGCTGCACCGCAGATCGGCGCTTCCTTGCGCCTGCAGCGAGGTCAGCTCGAACAGCATTTTTCCCGCCTTGGAATGGCGGAATTCGATCGTCACCTCCGGGGCGGTGCTGACTTTGCTGTGCTCCCACAGCTGGCCAAAGTCAGGATGCCGCTCCTTCATCTCCTCGAGAAAGCCCTCATACCACTCGTCTTCCACATACTGCCCATAGTAGGCGCGAAAAATCGCCAGAAAGCCGCTCGCAAAATGCTCCCAATTGACCGCCAGCCGCCTGAATTCCTTCCTTGTAAAAAGTAAAAGAATCAAGTTCCGCTCTTCCGCAGGGATGTCGTCGAAGTTGATAAACACGTGCGAAGCCGCCTCATTCCAGCCGACGATTCGGCATCGCCGGTCGGAGATGATCGTTGGGCAGTGGCGCAGCTCCTGCAGGATACGGGACATAGAGGCGCTGATCTGCGGCTGCTCCTCTTGCAGCAAGCCTCCGCCCTGCATGCCGGCGCTTGTCTCCAGCGCGAGCGAAAACAAATATTTGCGCTCGTCGACCGTGAGCCGTAGCGCTGCAGCCACGCAGTCCAACACCGACGACGAGACTTGAATGTCTCGGCCTTGCTCGAGCCACGTGTACCAGGTAGGACTGACGCCAGCCAGTTGGGCGACTTCTTCTCGACGCAGGCCCGGCGTTCTTCTCCGCACTCCCTGCGGGAAACCGGCGGATTCGGGGGAGATTTTGGCCCGCTGCGCTTTCAGAAATGCGGATAGGGCTTGCAATCTGGTTTGACGATTCATGCGATTCCTCCTTGGGGATGTCCTTATCATGGTACTCATTATACTAGTATAAACCATAACTTGTAATAGGATAACTAAAGTGACAAGATAGGATCAATCCAAGATGCACAAAGGGAGGAACTACGAATAATGGAACGTGTTGTGATTACAGGAATGGGATTGATTTCGCCGCTCGGCAATACAGTAGAAAGCTTCTGGAACCGCCTGACACGGGGGGAATCCGGTATTTCTCACATCGATACATGGGATACGGCAAGATACAAAACGAAAATTGCAGGCCTTGTGCGCGATTTTGACGGGGAGGCGGTGTTTGGCCGCAAGGAAGCGAGGCGCATGGACCGGTTCTGTCAGTTCGCTGTCGCAGCGGCGGAGCAGGCAGTGTCCGACGCAGGGCTGGAAGTAGAAGCGATCGACCGCGAGCGCATGGGCGTCTACGTCGGCTCGGGAACCGGCGGCATCCAGACGCTGCTGGAGCAAAAGGACGTCCTGAACAGCCGCGGTCCGGAGCGGGTCAGCCCGACGCTGGTGCCGATGATGATATCGAACATGGCGGCAGCGTTTATCTCCATCCGCTTCGGCGCGATGGGCCCGACGCTGTCGCCGGTCACCGCGTGCTCGATCGGCAACACGGCGATCGGCGAAGCGATGCGGGTCATTCGCGCGGGGCTCGCGGATGTGATCATCGCCGGCGGCACGGAAGCGGCGGTGAACGACATCTCGCTCGCGAGCTTCAGCAATGCGACC
>NZ_RXHU01000002.1 GCF_003955665.1 Paenibacillus whitsoniae | reverse complement strand
GGCTGGTTGCCTTGATGGAGCTGCAATCGTCCCGGTTCAGAACCCGTGTGAACGCAAGCGGCGAGCCTGTGCTGCTGATGGATCAAAACCGCGCCGCCTGGGACCGGCTGCTCATCGGCCGCGGCCTCGCCGCGCTCGAGCGGGCCCGCAAGCTGGGCCGGTCGCTCGGCCCCTATGCGCTGCGGGACGAGCCCGCCTTGAAGGACTATTACCTGCTGCCGAGCGTGCGGGGAGATCTATTAGTGAAGCTGGACCGCTTGGCTGAGGCGGGCGGGGAGTTTGAGCGGGCCGCTGTGATGACGAAGAATGCGAGTGAGCGGGCGCTTTTGCTGAAGCGGGCTGCGGCTTGCGAGCAGGACGGGAGGTAATCAACATGCGATACATGATTATGGTGAAGGCGACCCGCTACTCGGAGGCCGGGGTACGTCCCGGCGACGCCTATCAGACGGCGATTGACCGGTATTGGCGCGAGCTGGCCGAAGCCGGTGTGCTTTTGGAGAGGGAAGCGCTGCGGCCGAGCTCAGCGGGTGTGCGCATCGTGTACCCGGCGGGCGGGGGAGAACCGGCGCTGGAGGCGGGGCCTTTTGAGGCGGATCATCGGCTTTTGGCTGCGTATGCGCGCATCGAGGCGGAATCGGAGCAGGAGGCTTTGCGCTACGCGCTGCACATGCCGGTGCCCGAGGATCGCGGGGCGTTTGAGCTGGAAGTGCGCCGACTGGAAGACGACGGTGGCAAAGCGATGCATCCGAGTGTACGGGTGCTAGAGTATGAGTTAGCCCAACAACAATTTATGCTGCAAAGGAGAGAAGAGAGATGAATCCAGAAGTAACGGAATTTATAGAGGGTTTAAAAGAAGCATGGCAGGTGGAGCTGTCCAAGGAGCTGCGGGAGATGGTCTACGGCGCGATCCCGGATGTGCAGGAGCGCATGCAATATAAGAAGCCGCATTATTTGAAAGGCGGCAAATACGCCGCGGTCATCTCGACCTCGAAGGATGCGGTGAGCTTTACGATTTTTAACGCTGCGGGGTTGGAATTGCCGGACGGGATGTTCGAGGGGCCCGTGGAACGCAAGACGTTGAAGCTGCGCAAAGGGGATACGGTAGACCGTGGACAGCTTTCCGCGTGGGTTGCACAAGCGTCGAGCAGCCTATAAATGGCGGTAGACAAATGCCTCTTAAGAAGCTAAGATTAGCGTAATTTCATATGAACTAAATAGAGGTACAAGTCGTCACGTGGGTAACGGGCGCTTGCTTAAAAGGGAAGATCGGTACGAAGCCGACGCGGTCCCAACCACTGTAATTGCCGAGTGACTCCTGATAGACGCCACTGTCCTGCTAACGGGATTGGGAAGGCGAGGAAGAACGATGACGCATGAGCCAGGAGACCTGCCTTTATTTATGGATGTTTCTGATTCTTTGGGGGTGAGAAGAGGGAACGCGTGGGTATGCCATTGACATGTCAGGATGTGGGTGGTGTTTGTTTGGAGCGCAATTGGATACGTTCAGGTCACCTTTCAGCAGGGTGGCTTTTTTGCGATGGATGATCGTTCAGGGGGGAGGATAGGCATGACGCTGCAACAATTAAAATATGTCATCGAAGTAGCGAACCGAGGGTCGATTAATGAAGCAGCCAAAAGGCTGTTTATTTCGCAGCCGAGTCTTTCGAATGCGATCAGGGATCTTGAGGAGGAGCTTAAGATCTCTATTTTTGATCGCTCCAATAAGGGGATCTCTCTGTCCAAAGAAGGGGTTGAATTCCTGGGCTACGCCAGGCAAGTTGTGGAACAAGCGGAGCTGCTGGAGAGCCGCTACCTGAATGCGAAGCTGTCTCCGCAGCACTTTTCGGTATCGACCCAGCATTATGCTTTTGCCGTGAATGCGTTTGTCAATCTGGTTAGTGAGCACGGTCAAGAGGAGTACGAATTGGCTCTGCGCGAGACGAAAACGTATGAAATTATCGAAGATGTCAAAAGCATGCGCAGCGAAATCGGGGTCCTCTATTTGAATGAGTTTAACGGAAAAGTGATCAATAAGCTGCTGAACAGCGCAAATCTGCAGTTTACCTCCTTATTCATTGCGAAGCCGCATATTTTTATCTCGATTAAAAATCCGCTGGCGAAGCAGTCCGTCGTGACCATTGACCAGCTTCAGAACTACCCCTATTTGTCGTTTGATCAGGGGGAGTATAATTCGTTTCATTTTGCCGAGGAAATTCTCAGCACCATGTCGCATCAGAAGAGCATTCGGGTCAATGACCGTGCGACACTATTCAATTTATTGATCGGTTTGAACGGGTATACGATCTCAACCGGTGTCTTAAGTTCGGATTTGAATGGGAATGAAATCATTCCCGTGCCGCTCGACTGCGAGGAGACCATCAATGTCGGATGGATTTCGCACAAAAATGTTCCGCTTTCCAAGCTCGGGGCCGCTTATGTGGAGGCGCTTCAGCGTCAATTTTCGCGATAATGTATGTAGCTATACCATTTAACTATAGCTAGATATAGCTAATTCGAGTTACTTTATAGCTGCTCCTCTATGCTATTTTTATCTTAACAAATGTGTAGAGGAGATTAATCGGATGGTAAAGAGCAGTGTATTGGGGTACCCGCGCATTGGTGCGGATCGAGAGTGGAAGAAAGCGCTGGAAGCTTTCTGGGCAGGCAAGCTGGAAGAATCGGAGTTTGAACAGCAGCTGCAAGAGATTCGTTTGAATCATTTGCGCAAGCAGCAGGAGAAAGGCATCGACCTGATCCCTGTCAATGATTTCAGTTATTACGATCATATCCTTGATACGGCGGCTATGTTCGGTATTATTCCTAAGCGTTTTTCTTGGGAGGGAGGCGCAGTTCCTCTATCCGTCTATTACGGTGTTGCACGGGGAACGAAGGATGCCGCTGCAAGTGAAATGACAAAGTGGTTCAACACCAATTATCACTATATCGTGCCTGAATTGAACGGAGCTTCACCTGTTGTCACGGAGAACAAGCCGCTGACCGCTTACCGCGAAGCGAAAGAAAAGCTGGGCATCGAAGGGAAACCGGTAATCGTAGGCCCGTTAACATTCTTGAAGCTGTCCAAAGGCTACAGCGCATCGGAATTCGACGCTTGGCTGAACAAGCTGCTGCCGCTATATGTACAGGTTCTTAAAGAACTCGCTGCTGAAGGCGTTCAATGGGTACAGATCGATGAGCCGATTCTCGTCACGAAAGTCAGTGATGCTGATGTTGCGAGACTTCAAACGATCTATGGCACGTTTGCCAAAGAAGTACCGGGCCTCCATATCGTGCTGCAAACGTATTTTGAAGCGGTTGACCGCTACGCTGACATTGTTGCGCTTCCGGTTAAAGGCATTGGTCTGGATTTCGTTCACGGTCTGCAAGGCAACCTGGAATCGTTGCGGACACTGGGCTTCCCTGCTGACAAAGTATTAGGCGCAGGCGTCATCGACGGCCGCGGCATTTGGAAAGCGTCGCTTCGCGTGAAGCTGGCTTTGCTTGAAGAGCTTGCCGTACTCGTACCGGCTGAGCAGTTAATCGTTCAATCTTCGAGCAGCTTGCTCCACGTGCCTGTATCGACAGAGCGGGAAACGAAGCTGGCACCGGAACTGAAAGGTGCGCTCGCCTACGCCGATGAGAAACTGGTAGAGCTTGTTCTCTTGGCAAAAGCGGTTTCCGCCGGCAGCGCGGAGATTGCAGCGGAACTGGAAGCCTGCGATCGCGTCCTGCAAGCACTTCAGGATTCGGAAGCGCGCAATCGCAGCGATGTTCAGGAAAAAGTCGCTGAGCTGCGCGTTCAACAACCGCAACGCAGCCGTCCGTTCGCCGAGCGTTATGCTGCACAACAAGCCAAATATCAATTGCCGCTGTTCCCGACAACAACGATCGGAAGCTTCCCGCAGTCGGCGGAAGTGCGCAAAGCGCGTCAATTGTGGCGTAAAGGCGAGTGGAACAACGAGCAGTACGAAGCGTTTATTCGTGAGCAGATCGACCTCTGGATCCTCCTTCAAGAAGAGATCGGCATCGACGTGCTGGTTCACGGGGAGTTTGAACGGACGGACATGGTCGAATTTTTTGGCGAAAAGCTGGCCGGTTTTGCTTTCACACAATATGGCTGGGTGCAATCGTACGGTTCCCGCTGCGTGAAGCCGCCGGTGATTTACGGCGATGTTGCTTTCATTGGCGACATGACCGTCGAGGAAACGAAATATGCGCAATCTCGCACAGGCCGTCCTGTTAAAGGCATGTTAACAGGCCCGATTACGATTATGAACTGGTCGTTTGTTCGTGACGATATCTCTCGCGAACAGATTGCTTACCAATTGGCCTATGCCCTGAGACAAGAAGTTGAAGCGTTAGAAGAAGCGGGCATTGGCATGATTCAAGTCGACGAGCCTGCCGTTCGCGAAGGCCTGCCGCTGAAGGAAGAAGAGCAAGCTGGCTATCTCGCCTGGGCGGTCAAAGCTTTCCGCATCACCACTTGCACGGTGCAGGATACAACGCAAATTCATACGCATATGTGCTATTGCGAATTCCATGACATGATCGATTCCATCGAGGCGATGGATGCGGACGTTATTTCGATTGAAACTTCCCGCAGCCATGGTGAATTGATTCACAGCTTCGAGCTTAACACCTACAAGCTGGGCATCGGTTTAGGCGTTTACGATATTCACAGCCCTCGGGTACCGGGTGTAGAAGAAATGACAGCGATGATCGAACGCGCCCTGCGTGTACTGGATCCTAAGCTGTTCTGGATTAACCCGGACTGCGGTCTGAAGACGCGCGGACATGCGGAGACGGTTGCTTCGCTGCGCAACATGGTGGAAGCGACGAAGCTTGCTCGTGACAAGCACGCTGCGCTGATCTAATTTTCAATGTCGTAAATTTGGAAATTTAGTTCGTGACAACCACGACGCATATAACACTTCGTGGTCCCCGAGGTGGCATGATCCTATGCCGCAAGCCTTGGGCGGCAGCGATTGATAAAGCCGTATATCCTGGCCAAAACGTCGCAGTCTCAACATCAGCGGCAAGGATGCCGAACACCTGCTGGATGAAGTTGGGGTCACCGTGAACAAAAACGCGATCCCATTCGACCCGGCCAAGCCGATGATTACAAGCGGCGTGCGCATCGGTACTCCGGCGGTAACTGCCCGGGGGGATGGATCAGGCAGCGATGAAGCAATTGCGAAAATCGTGGCGTTGACCTTGAAAAATCCTTCGGATGAAGCTATTCTTAACCAAGTGCGCGGTATGGTCGACGAACTAATCGATCAGTTCCCGCTTTCCCCGGGATTAAACTACTAAAATCGTTACTACTTAGGTCCTTTCCGTCACACGATCCAGTTCCCTCTGGTGTGGGGTGTCAAAACCTGCAAAACTGCAGGAATTTTCATCTGAATGTGCGCCATTCCAAGGAATTCCTGCGATTTTGCAGGCTTTTTGGGAGAGATCGCCTCTTTTTCGAACAAACGCATCTAAAAAACTGCATAATCGCAGGCATTTTGTGAAAAACGCCCTTTTTGAGAAAAAAGCCTGCCTTTTTGCAGGAATTTACCTCTCCCCTTCAATAAATACCTAAGTTATAACCTAAAATCTTACTGCCTACGTCGGGCGAAGTATTTGATCTTCGGATCAGATACTTTTTTTACATTCTGAGTTAAGCGAAGCTCCCCTTTATTTAACTGGAAAGGGCCAGCAGGTGATGAGATTAGCCAGAAATCACTGGCTAATTTTGGGTAGGCAGCGGATTTAGCCGAAATAGCTAGTGCAGCCATTGGTAACCCAGCTGGCATCTCCGCCTAGAAGTTTGGTTGTAAACGGCATGGCGTAATGGGGCCGGCGTTTCCAACCGTTTTTTCCACTACTGGGATGCCTATCCTCGAAGCAATTCCATTCGATCCACAAAGAAGGAGGACGCGCTAGTGATCTACGAATTTCCAGGTGCTCTGCCCCATCAAAAAATCATTTTATCCAGAGAATCCCTCATTGAAGAGGCAAATTGTGTCCTGATTTTCCCCTTCTATCAGGGTAAATGGGTTCTAGTTAACCATCATAGCCGCGGTTGGGAATTACCTGGTGGGATGAGAGAGGAAGGGGAGACCCTTATTCAAACCGTACACAGAGAGATGTATGAAGAAGCGGGTGGTAGACTCGATGGGATTGAGGGTATAGGGCAATATTTGATTTTTGAAAGGGAGCAGCTTGTTTTCGTAAAAACCATCTATATCTCGACCGTCAGCGTCCTTGAAGGGTTACCGGGCGGATTTGAAACGAATGACGTGAGGCTGCTGGCTGCCCTACCGATGCCTTCCGAGATTAGGGATGATCCGGCGTATAGCCCTTATATGAAGGATGATGTGTATGCGATTGTGTCCGAGTGGGTCAAGGATCATGTCTTTACCCGGGAGGAAGGGGAGCATGCAATGAACACCTGTTAAAATATGGTGTGGACAAATCCCCTTTAAGACGATAAGATTAGCTGTAATTTCATACTTTAGCTAAGTAGAGGTGCAAGTCGTCACGTTGCTAACGGGCGCTTGCTTAAAAGGGAAGATCGGTACGAAGCCGACGCGGTCCCAACCACTGTAATTGCCGAGTGACTCCTCAGAGATGCCACTGTCCTGCGTAGCGGGATTGGGAAGGCGAGGAGAAACGATGACGCATGAGCCAGGAGACCTGCCTTTATTTATGGATGTTTCTAATTCTTTGGGGGTGAGAAGAGGGAACGCGTTGGAATGCGCGAACAGGTTTATTTGGTAATGTCTGCGTACGTCTGCTCAATGAAAAACGGTAAGTCACCCTGGGGAAGGGTGGCTTTTTTTGTGTTTGTTTTGGGCAATTAAGCTTAGGAAAAAGGAAGTGTAGGATGAAACAGCACGGTTGGTTTAGGTCGTATATTGCATTTATCATGTCATTTGTTGTATTAGTTTCTTCAGTGGGATTGACGGCGGGTTTGTCTCCGCAGCATGCGTCAGCTGCGACGGGTACTGGGCCAAGCTCAATCAGAGAGTGGCTTCCTGCACCGGGGCAGTTTATCAATGAAAGCGGCTGGGGCGGAACCGGCGACATCAATACGAAGTGGACGAACACGCCCGGGTCTGCCGGGGTATCCGTCGGCGCCTTCGGGGGCGGTCTTACATTCAAGTTTGACGAGCCGATTGAAAATAATCCGCTGAATCCGTACGGTGTCGATTTTACGGTATTCGGCAATGCCTTTTCCGGCAATGAAGAGCCGGGCGGCGTAGCCGTTGCCCAAGACGACGGCACCGGCAATCCGGGGCCTTGGTATTACATCGCGGGGTCCGAGCATTATGAGGACAGCACGATTTGGGATTACCGGGTTACGTATACGAATCCGGAACCGGATTTTACAAGTCCGAACGGGGTCAATATTCCATGGACGGACAATCAGGGCGGCAGCGGTTTAGTTAAAACGAACGGCTCCCACAAGCATGCGTACTACCCGATCCCTGCGAATTATCCGAATGTGCCAGCGGATTTTAACAATCTGTCGTACACGTATTCGGGCGTAAAAATCGCTGTAAGGAAGAACGCCTTCGGCTATCCGGACACGCATGCCAACGGCAGCGCGCCTTATGATGTGCCGGCTAATCCTTACTTAACGTCACCGACGAAGGGCGATCCGATCGACATCAGCTGGGCGGTGGACAGTGCCGGCAAGCCGGTTCAATTGACCAATGTTAGCTTTGTCCGAGTTTACAATGCGGTTCAGATTGATGGTGGCGCTTTTGGTGAAATAGGGCCGGAAGTGACCTCGATTGTGCGCGTTACGCCGGATGCCAGCGTAGGGACAACTGCTGACCTTTCCAGCATCGTACTCACCGGTACTGGGACGGATAGCACCGTCAGCAAGACGGTCACGGTAACATCGGGCGTCTACACGTATGAGAATATCAAGATCAACGCGGACAAAATCAAACTGACTGCGAACGGCACCGCAACGACCGTGTTCGTGAACAATACAAGCGGCACGGTAGGTACGCCGGTTAACAAAGAAATTACACTGAGCGAAACGACACCGAAGCTTGTTCGTGTGATTGCGCAGGACGGGCTGAATGCACCGAAGATTTATTATTTGAGCATTCTAAAAGCACCGACACTGCCTGTTTCTGTTGCAGTAAGTGGATATAGCGCCAACGCCGGCAAGTCTGTCGTACTTGCGAGCAAGGGGACGAAAATAGAAGTTGGGCAGACAGCGAAGCAAGCGATTGAGAATGTACTTATCTATAACAACATTCCGTTCGTCAATCCTAGCGGTAACTACATCACCGGCATTGGAGGCTTGAGTGCGGCAGACGGCGGCTCCAAAGCCGGGTGGATGTACCTCGTCAACGGGCAGTTCGCGATGGTGGGGATTGCGGAGTATGTACTTCAAAGCAATGACACCATTTCGTTGGTATATACGGACGATTACGAGCAAGACATCACGCTGGCTGCGAACAAAACGCAGCTGATTGCCAAAATTGCCGAAGTCGAAGCACTGCAAGCAAGCAGTTACACAGATGTCAGCTGGCAAACACTGCAAGCCAGCCTTACCTTGGCGAAAGCCGTAGCATCGAATGCCGGCGCCATTCAATACCATGCGGATACAGCGCTGGCCAAATTAACGACTGCGCAGCAAGGGCTGGTCGAGCAGCAAACGATAACAGCAACGCTGACCGTCGACGGTCATAGTACAGCGGCAGGGAAAGATGTGACGCTGGCTAAGAAGAGCGTAAGTACTGCAAAGGGCAAAACGGCCACTGATGTTGTGCAAAAGGTGCTGACAGACGAAAGCATTCCTTTTGATGATAACGGGGGAGCCTACATCTCTTCCGTTGGCAATTTGGCTGCATTCGACGGTGGCCCAAACAGCGGCTGGATGTATTTGGTTAATAATCAGATGCCGGATGTCGGCATGGCGGATTATGTCCTGCAAAACAACGATGCGATCACGCTGATCTATGTCGACGATTACATGGAACAAGCCAATAAAACCCAACTGAATGCCAAGATCTCAGTAGTCGAAGCGCTGCAGGCGGGCAGCTACACGGATAGTAGCTGGCAAGCGCTGCAAGCAAGTTTGACAGGGGCCAAGGCGGTCGCAGCGTATGCTTATGCTGTCCAGTATCAGGTCGATGTGGCGCTGGCAGATTTGACGGCTGCGCAACAAGGCCTGGTCTTAAAGCCTGCTCCTCCGCAGCTGATCACCGTCTCTTTTACCTTAAATGGGAACAGCGTGGCGGCAGGCAAGAACGTATCTCTGGCTACCAAAACCGTTAGTGTTCCGGTCGGCTCTACAGCGGCCTATGTGATTGAAAAGGTACTGAATGAGAACAGTATTTCATTTGTTAATGAGAGCGGTAACTACATTTCCTCCGTTGGCGGATTAGCTGAATTTAATGGAGGCCCGAACAGCGGCTGGCTGTATTCGGTGAATGGTAGTGATCCGAATGTGGGGATTGCCGATTATGTTCTGAATGCCAACGCCAGCATTATCCTGCGGTATACGGATGACTATACCAAGGAAGGCAAGCCTAGTGGAAGCGGCGTCACTGGTGGTGGAGTCGGCTCCTCTTCGAAAGTCGTCGACATCCCTTCTTCCCAGAAGGAACCGTACACAGTAGACTTGGCGAAAGAAATCCAAGGCCAAAGCGAGCTTAAAATCAACATCCCAAGTGATGTGCAGTCCAAAGTCATCCTCAATACTGAGGGGACTCAAGCCAATTTGCCTGCGATCACAGCGACCAAAGGCGATGTGACCGTCTCGGTCGACAAAGGCACGGCACTGAAATCCGGCGATCGCAAGATTGAGCTGCTTACGACGCTAAGTTCAGGAGATGCTGAACTTCAACGCTTGGTGTCAAGCGGTTTGGCGACCGGCAGTAAGCTGGATAAAGTTTTCGTAGCTTTTGCAATGGGGAATGAAGGCGGCTCGGTGTTGTTCGACAAGCCTCTGACGTTGACCGTCAAAGGCGGCAAAAACCAGCTCGCAGGATACTTGGAAGGTGGCACATTTACACCAATACGAATCTACGATAGCGAAGCACAAGGCGTGTCTGCGACCAGCGGGCAGGAAAAAATCACTTTTGCTTATGTGAGCGGCAATGATCTGATTATTAAAACGAACCACTTTACAAGCTTCGTGACCTATGCCGTCAGCAAGGAGGCTGCGCCGCAGCCGACCGGTCTGGGTGCACTGTACGGAGATGCCAATCTGATCTCCGACTGGGCGGTAGAGGCGATTCGCGAAGCATCACAGAAAGCTTTTGTAGACGGCAGCGAGGGCAAGTTCCATCCGGGAGTTACGGTAACAAGAGCCGAGTTTACGAAAATGCTGTCCGGCGTTCTGGGGCTCAAAGCGAAAAGCGACGCTGCCCTGCCGTTTAGCGATGTAACCTCGCGCGACTGGTTCTACCCGTATGTCAAAGCTGCTTACCAAGCAGGCTTCGTCTCCGGCACGAGCGACGATACGTTCAGCCCGCAGGAGAAGCTGACGCGTGAGCAGATGGCGGTTATTTTGGCCAAAGCACTCGGTTTGAAGGTTGTGCAGCAGAAACTGGACGTGCAAGATGCTGATCTCGTATCCGATTGGTCGCAAGCGAGCGTAGGCGCGGTTTTGAGCCAAGGCTTGATGTCAGGCTGGGATCAACGCTTCCATCCGCAAGATGAAGTGACGAGAGAAATGGCTGTCGTTGTGGCAATGCGCGCCTATTATCAACCGAAGCCAAGCCAGCCGGATGTTTCGCAAAAAGCTGCCGTAGACAAGCAAATCAACCAAACTTCGGCCTACTTGCAGCAGACGGTGACGGACCCGACCGTGGGGACACTGGGCGGCGAATGGACGGTGCTCGGGCTGCTGCGCTCGGGCGTGCCGGTGCCGGATGCATATTACGCGAAGTATTATGCAAATCTGGCACAGATTTTGAAGGACAAAGCAGGAAAGCTTCACGCCGTTAAATATACGGAGTACGACCGTGTGATTCTGGCGCTGGCTGCGCTGGGGCGCGATCCTCGCCAAACGGCAGGTTATGATTTGCTGACTTGGTTGGCCGATTATGAAACGTTAATCAAACAAGGGATTAATGGACCGATTTTTGCACTATTGGCGCTGGACAGCAAGGGATATGACATTCCGGCAGTTGCATCGGTGAAAACGCAGACGACACGTGATTTGCTCCTTGATTTTATTTTGAAAAGAGAGCTGACTGGCGGCGGCTGGGCGTTGGCTGAGGGCTCGACTGAGGCTGATGCCGATATCACCGCTATGGCGATTCAAGGGCTGACGCCTTATATCGGCAGCAAGCCGAACGTACAAGCAGCGGTCGATCGCGGAGTGGCTTGGTTGTCCAAGTCGCAAGGAGCTGACGGCAGCTTTGCCAGCGGCGGTGCGTCGAACAGCGAGAGCATCTCGCAGGTCGTCATCGCCCTGTCCGGGTTAGGCGTTGACGCGCACACGGATGCCCGTTTTGTAAAAAACGGCCGCTCCGCGCTTGACGCGCTGCTCGGCTACGCTTCCCAGGACGGCGGGTTCTACCACGTGCTTGCCGGTGGCGAAGCAAACGGCGGAGCGAAACCTGGGGACGTTGACCCGATGGCAACGGATCAAGGGCTGTTGGCGCTGGATGCCTATGCTCGACTACTGGGCGGGAAGAACCGTTTGTACGACATGCATGACGTAAAATAGAGGAACTTATAGCAAGCAGGGGCCCTAACGGTGCCCTTGCTTGCTTCCGTATTTTGGGCGCTGTGCGTCCGCCAAAGAATGGGACTGAATGTGTGGTGGAGCAAGGCCGACAGAGTGGTGCGGAAACCGAGTGTTGGTGCTTGGATAGCCGCATTTCCTGTATTTTGTACAGCAAAAATGAGGGAATCGCAGGAAACATGAGGAAGAAAATGTATTTTGTGCAGCAAATTCTGCTGATCATCGCCTGAAATGGGGAAAAAGACCGCTTTCCAGCGAGTTTTGATGTAATTTTTACATGTCTTTGCTGGAATCCGTCCGATTTCCGGGAATTACCTGTAGGTTTTACATGATCTGTGCCCGTACGACGAAGGATGTGAGAGAACACGATGTCTAGGAAAAAATGGCTTACCGCGCTCGCGATTGTCGCGGTGCTGGCCGTCGCCTTTTTCTGGGGCGGCGACCGGCCAGCGGGCCCGGCGACGCTGCCGAGCGGTGTGGCCGCCGGCACCGCCAGCCCGGCAGCGCCGCAAGGCGCAGCCAGCGGCGAGCAAGGCCGTGCCGCAGCCGGCGGCACGGCGGCGGCTGGCGAGGCCGCCCCCGCCCCAGCCGCGTCGGGCGGCGCTGGCGCCCTGGCGGCCGGTGCAACGCCGGCCGCAACCGCCGCGGCGGCGTCCAGCGCGCCGCCAGCGCCCGGCGCCGCTGCGCAGCCCGCGTCGCCGGCCGGCGAGCCGCAGACGGCTGCGCCAAGCGCGGCCCCGGCGCAGCCGTCGCCATCGGCGGCACCGCCTGCGAGCCCGCCGCCCGCCGCGGCCGCATCACCGCCCGCCGCGGCCGCAGCACCGCCCGCCGCGGCCGCAGCACCGGCCGCCGCGCCATCGCCGCCGCCGGCGCAGGAACGCTACGCGACCGATCCTGTGCCGGCAGGCAAGCCTAAACCGACCGAGTGGCAGGAGGCCACGGTTGATAAGAACAAGCCGCTGACGGCCACGCTTTTCGTGACCAGCGCGACGATTTTGAACAATTTGAATCGGTTTGACAAGGACAAATTGGAAGTGCTGCCGCCGGACGGCGTTATTTACAAGCGGCAGACGGTCACTTTTTATGACGGGGAATCGGTCTTCGATGTCCTGCTGCGCGAGATGAAAAGGAACAAAATCCACATGGAATTCACCATGACACCCCTCTACAATAGTAACTATATCGAGGGGATTCATAATATTTACGAATTCGACTGCGGCGAGCTGAGCGGGTGGATGTACAAAGTGAACGGCTGGTATCCGAATTACGGGGCGAGTCGGTATCGGCTGAAGGACGGAGACGCCATCGAATGGGTATACACTTGCGATTTGGGCCGGGATATCGGCGGCGGGGACGCGGGAGGCAACCGATGAGGAGAGACAGCTTTGCCGCGTATCATCCGGTATTGAATTTCGCCTATTACGCCGCTGTGCTTCTGTGCAGCATGCTGTTTCTGCACCCGGTGCTCCAGGTGTTTTCCTTGCTCGGCGCCTTACTGTACGCGCTTCGTCTGCGAGGTCGAACGGCGCTCCGCTTCAGCCTAATCTATATGCTGCCGCTGCTCGTAGTGACGGCCGTGCTCAATCCGCTCTGGCATCATGCGGGGGTGACCATTCTGTTCTATCTGCATAACGGCAATCCGATTACGCTGGAGTCGGTGCTGTATGGCGCCGCTTCGGCCTGCATGTTCGTAACGGTGGTGCTGTGGTTCACAAGTTTCAACGTGGTCATCACATCGGACAAATGGATGTATGTATTCGGCAAAATGATGCCCGCACTCGCGCTTATGTTCTCCATGACGCTGCGGTTTGTACCGCGGTATGCGGCGCAGCTCCGCAAAATTGCCAGCGCGCAGCGCACCATCGGCCGCGAGGCGGCTCAAGGTTCCGTGCTGGGAAGAGCGCGGCACGGGCTGCGGCTGGTGTCCATCCTGACCACATGGGCGCTGGAAAACGCCATCGATACCGCCGACGCCATGAAAGCCCGCGGTTATGGGCTGCCCGGGCGAACGAGCTTTGCGCTGTACCGCTGGGCTCGCCGCGATTCCGCGCTGGCTGTGGCGCTCGGCGTTTTGCTGGGCATCGTGGCGGCAAGCGTGTGGACGGGGCAGAATGCGATCCGCTTTTTCCCGTCGCTGAAATTTCAGACCCTGACGCCGCTAGGGCTGGCGGGGGATGCGGCTTGGGGCATCCTGTGCCTGCTGCCGGTCGCAATTCAACTTGTGGAGGATCTACGATGGAAATTTATCATCTCCAGGATATAAGCTTTACGTTCCCGGAACAGGAGCGGCCAGCGCTAGCTGACGTCACCCTCACGATTACCGGCGGGCAGTTCGTCACAATTTGTGGGCAATCCGGCTCGGGCAAAAGCACACTGCTCCGTCACCTTAAACCGGCGCTCACCCCGCACGGCCGACGCACCGGCTCGATTGCCTACCAAGGGCAGCCGCTCGACAAGCTCGACGTGCGTGCGCAAGCCGCGGATATCGGATTCGTGCTGCAAAGTCCGGACAATCAGATCGTCACCGATAAAGTGTGGCACGAACTGGCGTTTGGTCTGGAAAGTCTGGGGCTGAATACAGCGGCGATTCGGCTGCGGGTGGCGGAGATGGCGAGCTTTTTCGGCATGCAGGCCTGGTTCCACAAGAGCGTGGGAGAACTATCGGGCGGGCAAAAGCAACTGCTGAATCTCGCCTCGATCATGGCGATGCAGCCTTCGGTGCTCATTTTGGATGAGCCGACGTCCCAGCTGGATCCGATTGCTGCTGTGGAATTTCTTGAAACGGTGAGCAAAATCAATCGCGAGCTCGGCACGACCATTATCATGACCGAGCATCGCTTGGAAGAAGTGCTGCCGTTGACGGATCGGCTGGTTGTGCTGGACCGTGGCAAGATCGTGGCCGACGGTCCTCCGGCGGAGGTAGCGGATCGGATGCGCGAGTTGCGGCATCCGATGCATGCTGCTATGCCGACGCCGCTGCATATTTATGCGGGCGTCCCGAATGCCCTGAAGCCGCCGCTTACGGTCAAAGAGGGGCGGCAGTGGCTGGATGAACTGCTGCGAGGCAAAGCGCCGGCGGCAGCTCCTGCACCTGCTGAGCCCCCTTCTGTCGCTCTGCAGCGGCCGACTGTCATTCAGGTGCGGGACGCCTGGTTCCGCTATGAGCGGGATGGGGCGGACGTGATCAAAGACCTTGCGCTGGAAGTCCGAGAGGGGGAGTTTGCCTGCATCGTCGGCGGCAACGGAACGGGCAAGACGACGATGTTGTCTCTTCTGAGCGGCGAGCTTCAGCCTTATCGCGGGAAGGTGCAGGTACTTGGGCACAATCCCGCCAAGCGAAGCGCGAGGTCTTTGTTTGAGCGGGGCTTGGCTATCCTGCCGCAAAACCCGACCTCCCTCTTCGTACAGAAAACCGTGGAGCAGGATCTGTACGAGATGCTCTCGGAGTCGGGGCTGACGATGGAGGAAAAGCGGCGCAGCTTAGCCGAAGTGGTGCAGTTGGCCGAACTGGACGACTTGCTGTGCCGGCATCCCTACGACCTGAGCGGCGGGGAGCAGCAGCGGGCGGCGCTAGCCAAGGTGCTTCTGCTGAACCCGCGTATTCTGCTGCTGGATGAGCCGACGAAGGGCTTGGATGCTTTTTACAAAGCGAAGCTTGGGGGCATACTCAGCAAGCTGCATGAGAATGGCGTGACGATCCTGCTGGTGTCGCACGATATTGAATTTTGCGCGAGGTATGGGGAGAGATGCGCGATGTTTTTTGATGGCAGCGTTGTGACGGCGGGACCGGCGGCTGCGTTTTTTGCGGGCAACCGCTTCTATACGACGGCAGCGAATCGCATGGCGCGCCATTTATGGCCAAGTGCTGTTCTGAGTGAGGAGGTGCGTGACTTATGTCAGCAAAGCCTGCGACTCCATCCGGTTTAAGCCGCCGCACCAAGCTCGCAGCGCTGCTTATTTTGCTGGTCATTCCGGCTACGATGGTCTTGGGGATTTGGGTGCTGGACGATCGCAAGTACTACTTCATCTCGCTGCTCATCATCCTTTACACGATGGCACCGTTCGTGATGGTCTTCGAAAGCCGCAAGCCGCAGGCAAGGGAACTGGTCGTCATCGCGGTGCTGACGGCGATTGCCGTAGCGGGGCGCGGGGCGTTCTTCATGCTGCCGCAGTTCAAGCCAGTCGTTGCCATCGTCATTATTGCCGGCGTTTCCTTTGGCGCCGAGGCGGGCTTTCTGGTCGGGGCAGCGGCAGGATTCGTATCCAATTTCTTCTTCGGGCAAGGGCCATGGACGCCATGGCAAATGTTCGGTTTCGGGATTATCGGCTTCTTGGGGGGACTCCTGTTCCGTGCAGGATGGCTCAAGTCATCCCGGCTTTCCCTGTGCGTATTCGGCGGACTGGCTACGCTGATCATCTACGGTGGTCTGCTCAATTTAAGTACGGTGCTGACAGGGATGTCGAGTTTCTCCTGGGGAATGCTGGCCTCCGTCTACGCCTCAGGCTTCTGGTTCGACCTTGTGCATGCGACGGCGACGGTATTTTTCTTGCTGGTTTTGGCTAGGCCCATGCTGGAGAAGCTCGAGCGGGTGAAACGAAAATATGGCCTGCTGGAGGAGCGGTAGAACTGCTGCCCCATCTACCTATAGGGTTGTCCAATCGGGGCGGCCTTTTTCTTATGCCCGATAGGGGCACAGGGCTATTTTTCGCTAAAATAAGCGACAATTCGGGCCGGTGAAGGCATCAACCGACTGGAAAATTAGACCAATTACATCATGACAGCCAAACGGCAGTCTGATATGCTTGCAGCGCATAGAGTCATGAAAGAAAGGGAGGCCAATGATGCATCGATTATGGAAACCACTATCCGCGTTTCTCACTGGGGTTGCGCTGCTGGCAGGCGGTTTGACGCTAGGCGGGCCCACAGCGGGTGCGACAGCCGAGGTGTATAGTCTCAGTATCCGTGAGCCTGGAGGAGCGTGGAATGAAAGTTTGCCTTTTGTTGTGGCGGAGAAGCCGTTCGTCCTCCTGTACAGTACGACCGCTGCCGTCTCTACGTCGATTGACGATGCTTTGTTTTACTCGCGCGACAACGGCGTTAGCTGGATTACGCTCACGCGCGGCGAGGGCGGCAAACTGACGCTTCCGATGGACCCGAGCCTCACGTCCGTGCGGTTTCGCGTGCACGCCTGGTTCGATCCGCTGGTCGGCAGCAACAGTGAGAGCGATTTGGTGTCGGCGCCGTATCCTGTTAAGCAGCCGGGCGGGCCGAGCGATGTGAGCGCAGCGGCAAATACGGACGGATCGGTGACGCTGTCGTGGCTCGATAACTCCAATATCGAGTCCTATTATGAAGTGAAGCGGACAGGGCCGGACGGAACTAAAGTTTTCGAGGTGCGGGGGCACAACGAGACGACTGGGGCGCTCACGTATGTCGATTCGCAGACGAGCAAAACCCAGGAAACGTGGTATGTGTACCAGATCAGGGCGGTTTTTCTGGATTTTCAACTGCCGGATTACCTGATTCCCAGCGATGGCGTCACGATTGTAGAATCCACGCCGCCGCTTGCCGGTATCAAGGATATTAGCAAGATTGACGCCCCTATACGGAAAGTATCCGGGATTCAGCCGATTCTGAAGAGCGGCAAGACGCAGCTGGACGGTATTCAGGATATTGCCAAAATCATAGTCGACCCGAACCTCATTCCAAAGCTGGATGGCGTGATTGTCAAAGTCCCCGACCTGTTCGCCGGGGCAAGCGCGTGGGCATTGCCGGAGTTGAAGCAGGCGTTCGGTCTCGGCCTCACGACAAGCGAAACGCTCGGCAAGTACACCGAGGCGATTACACGTGAGGATTACGCCAGCCTGGCGGTCAGACTGTACGAGAAACTGACGGGCAAGACGCTCGCGCCGGACACGATGCCCGTGTTCAAGGACACGAACAACAGCCATGTGAATCAGGCCTATCGGTTGGGTATTGTGAACGGGCTGACGGCCGACACGTTCGGTCCGACCCAGCTCATCTCCCGGCAGGAGATGAGCGTCATGCTGCTGCGCACGGTGCATGCGGCGAAGCCAGGGGTCACGTTGGATGTTGCCGCCCGGAAAACGTTCCTCGATTCGGCCGACATCGCGGACTGGGCGAAGGACGGCATGAATTTTGCTTTGAACTACGGCATTATGAATGGGATGACCGGGAATTATCTCGATCCGCTAGGCAATACGACGCGGGAACAGGCGATTCTGCTGTCGCTGCGCACGTACTTGGCGACGGCGGCGTTGTATTAGTTCGGCAGGGGGCGTCACGAATGCCGACGGCGCGTTGCTGGAGCTTACGGTTGCCACTGCGGCTAGTTGGCCCTAAATCGTTCGTTTCAAACTGCAACGGTTGCCACGGAGCCTATTTGCATCAAATCAGCGCCATTTCACCAGATTTCATCAAAATAAGCACGGTGGCGACCGTTAGACTCCGAATGGCCCACTTTTCGGGACAATAAGCGCTGTGGTAACCGTTAACGTAATCAACTGGGCGTAATCCCCCCATTTGCAAGGTATTTATTGTGTTCAAGATAATGCTTATTTATCTTACCAAATACCCCAATAAAAATATCAACGGCAGCTTTGGACGAGAAAATAAAGTCCTGACTGCCGTATTTTAAGCTTTCGAATTCGTCCCTCGGTTTAGCGAAATAACACCTTTAACGTTAATGCCTCGATATTTTTGAGTGTTGCTGATTGAAATTCTAATGAGATATCTTCGAGGAGCAGTATTTATCGGCCCTACAATTCGTAAAACGTAACGTTTCAAATTTTTCAGCCCTATGGCAAGGGCTTCCCCGACCTTAGTACTGGCGCGGCAAGGAAATGGTGCAAATTCAGAACTTACGGCAAAGATGTGCTTCATAATTGAACTTCTTGGCACTAAGATAACCTAAAATCAAATGATTTTAGGCAATAAATTTATTCAAATAGTGGTAAAGAAATAGTTCAAGTCACATAATGACACAAATCTCAAATCTCCCTACATTTTAGTTAGCCGCTCCTTTTTGTCAGTCTTTTTGATGGGTGGGATTGCGTCATTTCAATGCGGGTATGGAAAGTCTGAGAATGTTTGGGGAATAGTACTTCATTATGAACAGTAATGGAGCGTGAGGAATGAAAGTATTATCCATGATTCAACCGTGGGCGACTCTGCTTGTCCAAGGCGAGACTCTCTATGAAACTAGATCATGGAAGACCCGGTATCGCGGACCGTTGGCCATTCACGCAAGCAAGAAAGTCGATAAGCAGGCCTGCAAATATGAACCCATCCGTTCTTTACTCGCCAAGAATGGCTATACAGAACAAAACCTCCCTACGGGGGTTATCCTTGCAACTTGCGAGCTTACAAATTGTTATCAAGTCATCGACGCTAATCATACGTCAGCCATTCTGGATTGCGGGAAGGTCGTGACGGGGGATGACCTCTTGTTAGGTGATTACAGCCCAGGCTATTTTGCGTGGGAAATAGCGGGTTTCCGTCTGCTGAAGCCCTATATTCCAGTGAAGGGAAAACTGGGACTATGGGAATATCCGATAGGCGAAGAGATGATGATATGACCTATGTAAACAATCAATTAATGGAGGTTCTTTACCGCGATTTCCTGGATTTTCACAATAATTTCTCCTTTGGACCACTTGCCCTAGAGTTCACTTCATAGTTTATGCTTAACATGTTCAAGCGGTCAACTCATGAAGGAGGATATCAATATGCACGTATTTGTTACAGGAGCAACAGGGTATGTCGGTTCCGCGGTCGTCCGGGAACTGATCGGCGCGGGACATACAGTGTCGGGTCTTTGCCGTTCTGAAGAGAAAGCCTCGGAATTAAAGGCGGCAGGAGCCGAAGCGCTGTACGGCACGCTTGACGATCTCGATACGCTGGGCAGCGCCGCCGCGGATGCGGACGGCGTGATTCATCTGGCGTTCACCAACGATTTTTCCGATTTTGAAGGTGCGCTGGCTCTGGATTTGCGGGCCGTTAAAGTCATGGGAGCTGCGCTCGAAGGCTCCGGGAAGCCGTTTATTACGACGGCTCACGCAAATGGATATACCGTGGATGATGCAGTGCTCGCAATGGCAGAGCGGGATATTCGGACATCGATCGTCTCGCTTGCACCGTCCGTACATGGCAAGGGCGATAAGGGCTTTGTGCCAATGATGATCAACATCGCCCGGGCGAAGGGCTTCGCCGCCTACATAGGCGAAGGAACGAACCGCTGGCCGGCGGTTCACCGCCTGGATGCGGCGGTTCTGTATCGTCTGGCGCTGGAATCCGCCCCGGCGGGCTCACGGTTGCTTGGAGCCGGCGAGGAAGGCATTTCGCTCCGCGAGATCGCCGCGGTCATCGGACGGCAATTGAATGTGCCGGCGGTCAGCATAACATCTGAAGAAGCTGCCGCCCATTTCGGCTTTCTTGGCCCCATTGCGGCATTTGACATCACCAGCTTGTACAACACTGCGCAAGCGAGTCTGGCAACACGGGAGCTTCTAGGCTGGAAACCGAGACAGCCGGGACTGATCGCCGATCTTGAAGAAGGGCATTATTTTTCATAAAAATCGAGGGTGTACCAAAAGGTCCTTAAATGACTGCTTGGAACACCCTTCTTATTATTACTTCGACTGAAAATTCAAGTCATAGACTTCCACCGTTTTATTGAACTCTAACGTGTCCCGGTATACGTATGCGACTGCTGGGTGGCCCTGCACGTTCCTCACGCCGTTGAGCAGGAATAGCGGAACGACATGCCGCTATTTGGAACAATTTCATCGTATTCAATCTCGAATTATTCGGGTCTAAAACCATCAAACTTGCTTAAAACAGTGTAAATAGGGTCCTCTCGTTCCCCAGATGGTATAAAATCCGCCAATTGATTAAAAATAGCGCCGTTTCGTTCCTCCTCTTCATTTCGCGACGGGATGTGCCATACCGACAGCCAATCAGCAACAGAATCCATTGGAAAACTCCCGACATGCGCGGGAGTTTTCTGCTGCATCGGGGTTCTGACGATCGACTGCCCTACGCCGGCGAAGCAACGCGCCCAGGATTCGTGCACATTGGTAGCAGCAGGCATGTTCCCATCAGAAGGCAAAAGCAGTCTACTCGCATCTCGCCGCCCCGTGTTCGCAATATCTTTACATAAAATAGCAACATCGCTGTATAAACAAACTTTTTAAAACTTGGTATGATGGAGAGTAATAGATACGTAAGCGATTTCAAATTTCAATTACTTTCAACCGGAGGGTGGGAGAGAGATGTCAGATACGCCGATACGTGTGTTGATCGTGGACGATGAGCTGCCCCTGCGCCAAGAATTGCGTTCCCTGCCATGGTCTTCGTTCGGCGCGGAATTTGCGGGCGAGGCCGAGAACGGTGAGGAAGCCTTGGAGCTGTGTGAGAAGCTGCAGCCGGATTTAGTCGTTACGGATATCACCATGCCGATCATGAACGGTATGGAGCTGTTCCGGGCGATTAAGCAGAAATGGCCTTTCATGCAAGTCGTGCTGCTCACCTGTCACAGCGATTTCCACTATGCGCAGGAAGCGCTGAAGCTGGGAGCTTTGGACTATTTCACCAAGCTTGCTTTGGAAGAGGGAGATCTGCAAGCCTCTATCGATAAAACGAGAGCGTCCCTGCGGCGTGAACAAGATCTGCGGCGCTACGGACAAGAGCAGCTGCGGCGGGAATTGTCCAAGGGGATCGTCACCTTGTCCCATGGAGAAGCCGCGCCGTTGACTGCGCAGTCCCAGGTATGGGCAGCGTGGGGCGGCAGCGCGCCGTTCTATCCGGTGCGGCTGCACCTCGACGCCAAGGAGAGCGACCGATTTCATGTGCTGTACGAAATCGAGCGCATCCTCGCCGAGGCTGAAGCGCAGCCTGCCTTTCACTGGTGCCCGATCGGCGATCGCGAGATCGTGCTGGTGTTTGCGGACGCGCCGGACGAAGCCGCCAGTATGGCCGGCATGCAGCGCGTGATGGCGCGGCTCCATGCGGAGCTGGAGCAAGCGCTGCCCTACATGAGCGGCGCGTACCGGCTCATGGCGGTCGTCGGCGGGCGGGTCGCCGCCCCGCATGACGTGGTGCCGGCGCTGCGCGCATCCGCGATGACGCCGGCGCAGCTGTTCTACGGGCGGCCGTGGACGACCGCCCTGGCGAGTGAAGCGGCGCACATGCTGCCCGCGCCGGACGAGCACCCCGAAGCGCAGGCGCTGCGCCTGCGCTGGCAGGAAGCCGCAGCCGACAAGGACGCGCTGCGGCGATTGTACCAAGAAGGGCTGGCCCCGTGGGCCGCAGCCCATCGATTCGATCCCGACAAGCTGAAAGCTTTTGTCGGGGGGCTGCGCGAGGCTGCGAGCGCTGCGCACGCGCAGCTCCGGCATGCTCAGTTTGACGCGGTCACCGCCGAGCTGCGCGCGGCGCCGACGCTGACGGAGCTGATCAGCGCCTGCCTGCGGGAGCTGGAACACGGCACGGCCGAGCCGGCGCGCCGAGTGCGCAAGGAAGTGCAGCAGGCGCGGCGCATCATCGAGCAGAAGCTCGGCGAGCCGCTGACGCTGACCTCCGTGTCGGAAGAGGTGGGGCTCAGCTCGTATTATTTGAGCCGACTGTTCAAGGAGGAGACGGGTGAAGCCTTCAACGACTACATCACGCGGCTGCGGATGGAGAAGGCGGTGCATCTGCTGCAGACGACACAGCTCAAGGTGTACGAGGTCGCCGAGCACGTCGGCATTCCGAGCTATCGCTATTTCTCGCAGTTGTTCCGCAACTGGACCGGCGTGGCACCGACAGAATACAAAAAAGGATGATTCCGCATGAAAGCAATCGTATCCTGGTTTGGCAGCTGGAGTATGCTGGCCAAACATTTTCTTTTTTTATCGTTAGCGACGGTGGTGCTGCTTGGCGGTCTTGCTTGGCTGAACTTGCGTGAAGCGGAGCATGTATTCCGCAAGCAGGTAGTCATGGATGCGCAAATTATTATTGACCGCACGAATCTGTATATGAATGCGTATCTGGATAACGTGCAAAATATTCTTATGCTGATTTCCACCCGCGACGATCTGCTGGACGATGGCAAGGAAAAGGAAGCATCCGACGTACTGCGCAACTATGCAAGCAAGAACAGCACCCTGTACAAAAATCTGTACCTGGTGCGGGAAGACGGTCACGTCATTACGAACTCGCAGACGACGTTCGATATCGTTGGCAATCCATATATCCAATCCTTGCTTGCGAAAGCCAAGCAAACGTACGGCATGTTCATCACAGAGCCTTACCAGTCTCCCATGTCCGGCAAAACGGTGGCGTTCGTGCTGCCCATAGAATCGTCGCAGACCAAGTCGTACAAAGGAATTGCGGTGGTGGAGATCGATCTGGTGCAACTGACGAACATGTTGGCGCAGTTCATGAACACGAAGAATCAGACGTTTGCGATCATCACGAATAAAAAGAATATCGTCCACGCCTTTGATGCCTCGCTGCCGCTGAGTTCCTATCGGCTGTTGCCGTATAATACGTCTGTCTTTCCGCCGGAGTTAAGGCCGGACTTCGTGGAACAGATCTCCGATCTGCCGGTAGGCGCCTCAGAACTGGAAGGTCCGCAAGGCGGACTCGTTGCGGTCAAGGCAGGCATGAACAAGCTGGGGTGGTACTTCGTCGCATTTTATGAAAATAGTTATTTTTACCAAAGTATACAAAGTTTATATAAAAACTTCAGCACAGCGGCAGTCTTCTGGATTATTATCATTTTGGCGAGCACCTATATGATTTCCCGGTATATTACACTGCCAGTTCGTACGCTGGTGGCTAAAATGGATCGCGTACGCGATGTAGATGTGCAGCATACCATTCATGTGACCGGCAGCGACGAGATCGGACGGCTGGCGCGAAGCTATAATGCGATGATGGAGCGGATTCACAACTTGCTTCAGGAAACGAGGGAGGCCGAGCATCGGAAGAAACAGTTCGAGCTAAAAATGCTGCAAAGCCAGATTGCGCCGCATTTTCTCTACAATACGCTAGCCTGTATATCGAGCCTTGCCAAACAGCACAAAATTCAGGAGGTTCGGGAAACGATCAAAGCCTTGGTGGGGTTGCTGTCGTTTTCCTTCGATAAAAGCTCGGAGTTCGTCACCTTGGATGAAGAACTGGAGGGGCTGCGGATGTATGCGTACATTCAACAAATCCGTTACGGCGACAAATTCACGATGACGATTGAAGCTGCGCCGGAAACGGCCAAGCTGCGCATCCTGAAGCTGACCCTGCAGCCGCTCGTCGAGAATGCCATTTTTCACGGCTTGGTACCGCTGAAACGGCCGGGCACGATTCGCGTTCGGGCCAAGTGCGTCAAGAACAAGCTAATCGTGACAATTCGTGATGATGGCATGGGGATGAACGCCGATCAGTTGAACAGTTTGTTTGCCGAACGCGGCAAGGCACCCAGCAAACACCGATTTACCGGCATCGGTGTCATGAATGTGCATGAGCGGATCGGGCTCAACTTTGGCTCGGCCTATGGGCTTTCCATTTTCAGTCGACCTGGGGTTGGAACACTCGTTCGAATTGAGCTGCCGGCTGTGGAACATGCAGAAATCACCAAATAAAGCGTTTGCAAGAATTCGAACATTTTAGCAGGATCACTGTATATTTTCCGAAGAAAGCGCTTGCTATACTGAAATCAATCCAAGAGAGAGCAAGCAAGCTGACGGAAAAGAGGTGGCCTTATGGAACAACAGATGGTCGTACATCGTGATGCGAAGGCCGGAAGCAAGGCCAGAGAAAAGAAGGGAAGGCTGTCCGCCAAGCAGGTATGGGCGTTTCGCGCTTTTTATCTGATGCTGCTGCCGGGCGTGCTGTATTTTATAATCTTCCGCTATGTTCCGATGTACGGCATTATTATTGCATTTAAGGATTATCAAATGCTCGACGGGATTCTGAAGAGCGACTGGGCACATCCATGGTACAAGCATTTTGAAACATTTTTCAACTCTCCGTATTTCGGGCAGTTGATGGTAAACACGCTGCTGATCTCGGTGTATAAATTAGTGTTTGGCACGATTCCGCCGATTGTCATGGCGCTGCTGCTGAACGAATGCCGCCTCCGTTGGTTCAAGACGGCCGTGCAGACACTGACCTACATGCCGCACTTCCTGTCCTGGGTCATTATCTACGGGATTCTGATCGCACTGCTGTCGCAAAGCTCGGGTCTCGTGAACAACTGGATCGAAGACGCCGGCGGGAAGGCCATCGGGTTTATGACGTCGGTCGATTATTTCCGGGCGATCCTGGTCGGTTCGGAAATCTGGAAAGATCTTGGCTGGGGCGCTATTATTTATCTCGCTTCGATGGCGGCCATCGATCCGACTTTGTACGAAGCCGCTCGCGTGGACGGGGCAAGCCGCCTACGCATGATATGGCACATTACTTTACCCGGTATTCGCAATGTCATTGTGCTGCTCCTGATTCTGAAGCTGGGTCATATTATGGATGCCGGATTCGATCAGATTTACATTTTGTATAACATTCAAGTATACGCCGTTGCCGATATTTTGGATACCTGGGTGTTCCGGACAGGGCTGCAGCAGTTGAATTTCTCGTTAGGTGCAGCTGTCGGCTTGTTCAAATCGCTGATTGGTCTCGTGCTGGTGCTTGGTTCCAATCAACTATCGAAGAAATGGGGTGAGGGCATATGGTAAGAGGCTGGGAGGACCGAATTGTAAACGCTGTCGTCATCGTTGTGCTGAGTCTTGCCGCTTTGGCAGCCATATTCCCGCTGATGTACGTCGTATCCGTCTCCATCACCCCGTTCTCCGAGGTTTTGAAAAATGGCGGCTTTATCCTGATTCCCAAATCGATTACGTTCACCGCTTATCATAAGCTGCTGACCGAAACGGCAATTCCCCGGGCGTTCTGGGTAACGATTATCATTACGGTCGTCGGCACGGTGGTCAATTTGCTGCTGACGCTGCTGATGGCGTATCCGCTCAGCCGCCGCAATATGCCGGGAAGAAGCCTGCTCCTGCTGATGGTCGTGTTCACGATGTTGTTCAGCGGAGGCATCATTCCGACGTACCTGATCGTCAAATCGTTAGGGCTGCTCGATTCCGTGTGGTCGATGATTTTGCCGAATGCCGTTTGGAGCTTCAATGTGCTCATTATGAAAAGCTTTTTCGAAAATCTGCCCGAAGAATTGTTCGAATCCGCCCGCATGGACGGTGCCAAAGAGTTCCGTATTCTGTGGCAAATTGTGCTTCCGCTGTCCGTGCCTTCGATGCTCACGATTGGCCTGTTCTATATGGTGGGTCACTGGAATGAATTTTTCCAAGCGATTATGTATGTGACCGACCGCAGCCTGTTTCCGCTCCAGGTCGTCATTCGCGAGATTCTGATGATGACGCAGCAGCCGCTTGAAAATGCGGAGAATATGCTCCCGACCGAAACCATGCAAATGGCGGCGGTGGTTGCGGCCAGCGTGCCGATTATCCTGGTGTACCCGTTCATCCAAAAGCATTTTGCCAAAGGCATGCTCATGGGTGCTGTCAAAGGTTGATCCCGTTCGCCAGATGCCCGGGACTGCAGCCTGCGCATTCGGTTACGGCAACATACATGCAAGCAAACTGAATTTTCATTTCTGAAAGAAAGAAGGGGTATCGATGAAAAAGAAACTGCTTGTTCCCGCACTACTTGCCATGACATTTGCAGGAGGCACACTGATTGCCGGCTGCGGATCTTCAACTTCCAGCACATCATCGACGAATACGCCGGCCGATAGCTCCAAAGCGGCCGCTACGACCGCTGCAAGCAGCGGCAAAGCGGTTAAGCTCGACATTATTGAAACCGGAAACGGTCTGCCTTCGCCCGATCAAGACATTATCAAGCAGGAGCTTGATAAAGCGCTGAATACGGAAATTAACCTGACCGTCTACGCTTCCGGCGACGACTACAAGAATCAGGTCAACGTGCGCATGGCTTCGGCCAATTTCCCGGATCTTTTTGCGGTGGACCGCCAGCAGCTCAAGCAATTCTCCGATCAGGGGCTGCTGCTCGACCTCACGCCCTATATGGATAAGCTGAAACAGACGAAGGATTTCATCGGAGACGCCTCGCTCAAGAAGGGGCAGTTGAACGGCAAAACGTATGCGATTTCCAAATCGCCGCAAGTGCCTTATAACACTTACTGGATTCGCAAGGATTGGCTGGATAAGCTGAATCTGAAAATGCCGACAACGCCGGAAGAACTCTATAACGTGGCGAAAGCATTTACGGAGCAGGACCCGGATGGCAACGGCAAAAAGGACACTTTTGGCCTCACCGGAAGCAAATTTGCCGCATTTGAACCGATTTGGGGCGCCTATGGTGTCGCTTATGCGGGCGGTGTCCCCAGCTTGTATGTAAAAGACAACAAGATGGTCAATGCGCTGTATGACCCTAATATGAAAGAAGCGCTTGCCTCCACTCAAAAGCTGGTCGCATCGGGAGCGGTCGATCCCGAGTTAATGGCGAATACAGGTCTTCAGCATCAGCAGAAGGCGATTAAAGGGCAAGCCGGCATCGTATACCTGGACTGGCCGAACGTGACGAAAGATCAGTTCGTCGAGCAGATTAAAGCGGTGAATCCGAATGCGAACTGGGTGCAAGTTGAGGCGCTTAAGGGCCCTGGCGGTCAGTTTGTCAGCGGCTATGATATTGGGGCCAGCGCCGGCATGTACGCGATTCCGAAGTCGCTGGAGAAAAATCCGGAGAAACTGCAAAAGGTGTTCGATCTGCTGAACTACGTATCCGGTAAAGACGGTTCCCCGCTTGTGCAGTATGGCGTGAAAGGCAAGCACTACAATCTGGAAGGCACGAAAGTCGTACCTACCGATCTGATGGGCAAGGAGGGTGGCTACTTCTGGCTATACCAATTTACTGGACGTCCGGAAATGGAGTATCTGACGGTGAAATTTGCGCCGCAGGCGAAATTTATGGAATATGCCAGCAAGCAGCCGCATATCGACGTGCTGAACGGGTTCGTAGACTTCCCGAATGGCTATAACGCTGCCGATGCGAATCGCTACATCGAGGAAGAAATGTCCAAGTTCATCTATGGCAAACGTCCGCTCAGCGAATATGACAGTTTCCTTAAGACACTGGAAAGCTCGATGAACTACAAAACGTATCTGGACGCTGCGGAAAAGAGAATTAAAGAGCTAGGTTACGTAAAATAACGTATAGCTGTGTTGGAGCGTGGAAAGTGAGTGGAAAGTTCTTGAAAAAAGGGCTTTCCTCCTCTTTACAAATAGAATTTACACGTGTAAATTTATAACCAAGAAGTAAAACATCTAAGGAGAGTGGCTGTTATGACAACGCAAACTTTGAACGTACCGGCTTTGATCGAACAATTTCATCGTGATGGGTATTTGATTCTGCGCGGGGTACTCTCGCCGGAGAAAGTGAATCGCTTGAATGCGGCGATTGATCGTATTGTGGCAGGCGAGCCTGAGGCGCTGGCGTACAATATCTACAACAGCGTGGAGCGCGATGATGAAATTGCATCACTTATTGACGAGCCGACGCTGCTGCCGCTGATGGTGGGTCTGCTCGGCTATAACATCCAGCTGCACATCTCGCATCTTACCATTCGCAAGCCGAATCCAAACGATGTGAAGACGGAGTCTCAAAGCTTTATCAACTGGCACCAAGATGGCCCGCATCCGCAATTTCCGAAGCAGAACGGTGTGACCTCGACCTACTACATCAAGACGTGCTATATCCTAAGCGACATGTCGGAGCCGAACCGCGGCAATACCAAAATCATTCCGGGTTCTCACAACAAGCCGTTTCACCCGGGTAACCAGGATGTTCGCGGCGAGGTGGAAGGGGAAGTGCAAGTCTGCGGCAAGCCGGGCGATGTCTTCATTTTCCCGCAAAATCTGTGGCACGCCGGCGCACCGAACCATTCCGAGTTTACCCGCCGCCAACTGTTCCTGGGCTACAGCCCGATCTGGATGCGGCCTATCGACTACCACCAAGCATCGGAGCGCCTGTTAGCAAGTGCATCGCCGTACCGGAAGCAGCTGCTTGGCAGCATCGACAGCAATCCGTTTAAATATTACGTGCCAAACGCGGAGATGGTGCCTTTGAAGGAACTGGCTCAGCCGGAGGGCGGAAAAAGTGTGTACGAATAAAAGTGCGGGTGCGGGAAGAGGCGAAAATGGTGGAATACTTGCAGCAACTGAAAGGAAAAGTAGCTTTGGTCACGGGGGCGTCGCGGGGATTGGGGCGCCACATTGCCACGGCGCTGGCGGCAGCGGGGGCCCGCGTAGCGGTCAATTATGCCAACGCTGCGGGGGATGCGGAGGAAACGGTCCGGCTCATCGCCGCTAACGGCGGTGAAGCCGCGGCCTTTTGCGCGAGCGTAACGGAGCCGAGCGAGGTTGAGGCGCTGGCCGCCCGAGTGGAGTCACACTTCGGGCGCGCCATCGACATCGTTGTCAATAACGCGACAGGCCCGCAGCCGATGTTTACCGTCGAGGACAGCACGTGGGAGACGTATCAGGACCAGCTCGACTTCTTCGTCAAAGCGCCGCTGCTTCTGCTAAAGGCTGTGCTTCCCGGCATGAAGCGCCAGGGAGAAGGGTGCATCGTCAACATCGGCAGCGAGGTTGTCCAGCTTGGCAACGCCAACTTCTCGAGCTACGTCACCGCCAAGTCGGCGATGATCGGCATGACCCGCTCGTGGGCGAGCGAGCTGGGTCCGAGCGGCATCCGGGTCAACCTCGTCGCCCCGGGCTGGATTCCCGTCGAGCGCCACGCCGGCGCCGACACCAGGGGCTACGCGGCGGGCGTCCCGCTCGGCCGCGTCGGCGAGCCGGCGGACATCGCCGCCGCCGTTGTGTTCTTGGCCTCCTCGGGTGCGAAGTTCATCACGGGGCAGTGCCTGTCCGTGAACGGGGGCAACACGTTCGGGATATAGGATTTAAGGCTTTGCGGATGACCGGTCTCCCCTGGGGGAGGCCGGTTTTTTTGGCGAACGAAGCCTGCCTCGTCCCTCCCTACATGCAAAAAGTACAGCTAATTTCCATCAAAACGGTTAATTCGCCGATGATCATGTAAAAACTACAGTAAAAATCCAGCAACAGGCGCTTTTTCATTGGAAATGGGGGGGAGTGCAGCGATTTACCTGTACAAAATACAGGATCTTGGCGGAATCAGCCTATTTTTTGAAAATAAGCTGTAGGAAATGCAGGTTCCCGTAACTCCCCTCCACGACAGCTACACGCGCTGCCGCTTGTGAAGGGCTGCTCATCTCATGAAGCGGCGCCCTTGTCTCATCGTCGAGTGCTGCCAGCACGCTAATCCTGTTTGCGTGTTGCTTCGCAGACACAGACGGCAGTTAGATAAAACATAACGACTCAAGCGCCGCCAGCCCCTAAATAAGGCCCCACAATCCGTCGAACGCGCTCCAGCCCTTCCCACATATCGCCCGGCCCGTCGTAGATCAAGACGTAGGCGCCATCATATCCGCTGGCATGTACGCTGTCCAGACATTGGCGCAGCTCAGCTTCGTCTGGCCGACCTGCTTCGTCATAGTGAGGCTTGACGTGGATCGACCTGCTGTAAGGCGTCGTGGCGGCAATCTCCTCATACTTGAGCGGCCCATGATAATTGCCGAAATCGGTAATCATCGCCACCTGACCGGCTGCCTGCTCCATGACCGTCAAGCAATTCGCGCCGGTGGAGAGAAGCGACTTAAAGTTCTCGGTAACGACCTGGACGCCAATGCGCTCTCCGTATTCGCCGAGCGATCGCAGCGAATGGGCGGAAAGCTGCAGCGACGCTTCGTCAGAAGGGCTTGCTTCCCCTGCGATGATGCGAATTCTTTTCGATCCGCATTTGGCGGCGAGCCGGATCCACTCCTGCATGAAGGCATAGTCGGCAGCACGACGCACTTCATCAGGATGCGTCAGATCGCCGTAATCGAGCAGAATCGTATCCAGTGAAATCCGGGCCGCTGCGAAGCGCTCCCGAAGGTCGTGCAAATACCCGTCGTCTGTTGACGGAAAATGAAAATGACAAAGTTCTAAGGCCTGATAGCCTCTTCGCGCAGCTTCCTGCGGAAGCTCCAGCAGCGAGAGAATCTGCGGTTGATCCTGCTCTTTTACCTCATGCATGCGTGTTTCAGGATTCCATACGGTCCAGCGAAGGGGACCGAGCAGACGATGCAGACTCCAGGTGCTGACGGATAAATAGGACATAGGCACACTCCCTTACAAAATGGTCTTGATATAAGTATTTTACATGAATGGCTAGGACAAGGATAATACATAATCGTGCTGAGTTTATATTGGATTGAGCTACATCTGTAATTCTCATTGTTTTCAATCGGGGGATGGTGTTAAAGTGGGTTCAGATGCACTTGTATAAAGGATTGTGATCCCATGAAAATCATCATTATTGAGGATGAACTGGAAATTCTGCAAGGTATGAAAGAAACGGTCATAGAGGCTGCGGCGGGGAAGCTGGAGATTCTGACTGCTGCCAATGCGGAAGATGCGGAGGTGTTGATTCGTGCACAGCGGCCGGATATTATCGTCTCCGATATTGTGCTGCCTCAGCAGTCCGGCATTGATATGCTGCAAGCGATGCAAATGCCCGATTACGCGCCTAAAATCATTATCGTAAGCGGTTACAGCGATTTTCAATACGCACAGCGCAGCATGCAGTTAGGGGCGATGGATTATTTGCTGAAGCCTTTCTCGAAGGAAGCGTTCTCTACCAAAATTCTGCACCTGCTGGATATGCTGGAGGATGAACGCAAACATCATCAAGAGCTCTCTGGGCAGTTGAAACAGGCTGAACTTGGCAAGAAGCTGCTCAAGGACAAATTCCTGCTCAGTCTGTGCATGACGCCGACAGTCCTGCAGGAGCACATATTTCACCGGCTTCAGATGTGGGAGCTGACCTGGCTGGCCGATACGAATTTTACCGTCATCGCCCTGGATATTGTACGGCAGGATCGGCCCAACCCGCTGGACAGCCAGTCCGATTTGGAGACATTCTCGGTAGGAAACATTACGGAGGAATTGCTGGAAGCTTATCAGCCGTCAGCGTTGTTTAAGAATATCCACCACAATTGGATTCTGATTGTGCCCAGTGAGCTGACCGGGGCGGTTGTCGAGGCGATTCGGGCGGGCGTCAACAAGTATCAGTATTTAACGGTTGGCTTCGGCATCAGCCGGGAGCAGCAAGCGTTCCAGGCGATTTCTACGGCGTACGGGCAAGCTGTCAAAGCGTTGAAAATGGCGCTCATGACACCGGACAGCTATGTGCACAGATACACGGAAGCGTTGTATGCGGACGATGAACCGAACCGCTTGTCCGCGGAGCTTGCAGCCGCCTTGGTGATGGAGGGAGATTTGGAGCAAATCGATACAACGATCGACCTGCTTGTAAGGCATTATGCTACCGCGCAGGAGGTGAAGGACTACCAGGACATTTCTAAGAAGTGTCTGGAGTGGATCTTGAGTTTGCATAGCACGCTTAGGGAGAAATATGGCATTGGACTGAATCAGATTCCTATGGCCTTATGGGAGGAATTGGAGCAATGCGAACGGCTGGAGCAGGTAAAAGAACGGATGCTGCACTACTTGGTAGGAATTGCCAAGAAGGCGGCAGTCAGCCACTCGAATGCCATCATTGCGAAAGCCAAGCAGCTGCTGGAGCAGCAGTTTGCACAGAATATTACGCTGCAAAGCATTGCGGATCAATTGCAGATTCATCCCGTATGGCTCAGCCAGCTCTTTAAGAAGGAGGCCGGGATTAACTTTCTGGACTACGTAACGGACCTGCGTGTGGAGCAATCCAAGAAGCTGCTTCGCGACAGCCAGATGAAAATTTATGAGATTGCGGAATCCGTCGGCTATCAGGATTTGCAGTACTTCGGAAAAGTGTTTAAAAAGCGGACAGGACAGACCCCGAAGGAGTTCCGATACGGAAAATGAATCTATTCCAAAAGCTGCTGCTGCCCTTAATGGCGGCGATACTGATCCCTGTCGCGCTGCTCGGCTATTTATCGTATGAGCGCTCCAAAATGCAAATCGAAGATGTCACTTCCGCCTTTCTGCAAGATAATTTGCAGCATAACACCGCAAAAATTAATGAGTTTCTGGCCGAGCTGGACACGGACGCTTTCCGCGTCATCGCTTCTTCCAAACTGCAGACGATGCTGCAGGGACCGCCGCCGCAGGATTTTTTTCAGGAGACGGAATTTATTAACGTCATGAAAGGAATTACGGAGGAGCTCAAGGGGCCGTTTGAGTTAATGATTTTGCCTAATCATGAGGAGAAATACCCCAATTACATGAACAGCTTCGCCGCATTTGGCCTCGAACTGAACGCCGAGTTGATCTCCAAAGCATACGAATTGGGAGGAAAGCCGTATTGGCTGGTGAAGGGCGACGACAACCATATTGCGACGAATTTGTACTACGTTCGAGGTATCCGGACGCTGACGGATTTTCAAAATGCCGGTGTCATGGTATTTAAAATTTCCAACGCCTGGATCGGCAAACAGTTGATTACGCCGTCGCAATATCCTCGGTTCCGCTTGCTGCTGACCGATCGCAACGCCAATATTTTGACGTACAATCCGGCGGAGAAGCCCGGAAACAGCCTGCCTGCGCCTGCCTCCTTGGGACAAGGGAAGCGCAATTTTGAAACGGAAACGATTCAGGGCAAGCCCTATTATGTCGCTTCGCAAGCCATTGCCGACAGCGGGAAAGAGTTGTGGAATCTCGTGGCGACGATACCGGTCTCCGATCTAACCGACCGGCTGAATGCGATTAAAGCGTTCACGTTCTGGTTGTTTGTTATTTCCCTGCTGGTGATGTTCATCCTGCTGTTTGTGATCGTCCGCCAATTTACCTCGCCGATTCAACAGGTGGTTCGCCACATGCGTCAGGTGCAGCTTGGCCGGCTCGTCTATTTCATGAAATTCGGTGCGCGGAAGGATGAAATCGGGCAGATGGTACGGGGATTTAACGCCATGATCCACGGGATGGAGACTTTGCTCGAAACGACGCGTGAAAGCGAATCGGAGAAGCAGAAACTCCAGCAGCGGATGTTAATTAACCAGATTAATCCTCATTTTCTGTACAACACGCTCGATGCCATTAAGTGGAAAGCGGAATCTGCGCAGGAAGCGAGCATTGCGGAAATGGTGACGACCCTGGCGGATATGCTGCGGTTCAGCATCAATGACGGGGAAGAATGGACAACCATGGAGCGCGAGCTGGAGCATGTGCGCAACTATGTTACGATTGAGCTGCTGCGCAATAATCATGCTTTTCAAGTGCTGTTCCATGTGCAGCCCTCGCTGCTGCAGATGAAGATCTTAAAGCTGCTCATTCAGCCCCTGATGGAAAATGCGGTTAGGCACGGCATGAACAAGCTGACGGAACGCAAAGGGAAGATCATACTGACCATCTACCAGGAAGATCAGGACATGATCATTCTTGTGGAGGATAACGGCAGCGGCTGCGAGCCTGAGCGGCTCATGCCGTATAAATCCGTGTCTTCCGCCCCAGGGGCGGAAGGAGGCATTGGCCTCTACAACGTGCACCGGAGGCTGCAGCTGCATTACGGCCATGCGTACGGCGTAGAGGTGGAGAATGTAGAGCCGTATGGTTTCAAGGCTCAACTGCGGTATCCGATCCAAATCGCCGGCGAAGGCCAATGAGAGATTCAGCCGAAAGCAAGGGAAGCTGCCTTGCTTTTTTGGCATGAAGACAAGCTGAAGACTGCCTTAAAAATGACCTGGTTTTCTTTAATTCTGACCTGTTACCCCCTGTGCCCAAACCCCTTATGATTAAAGTATTCCGAGGAACACATCAGACAGAAGGGAGGAACACAGGGATGCAGCGCACCTATGCACTCACAAGGAAGTTTAAATTAATATGGTCGTTCCGCGTGCTCTACGCGATGCTGCTTCCGGGCTTGGTGTATTACGCCGTGTATCGCTACAGTCCAATGTTCGGCGCGATCATTGCGTTTAAAAACTATAATATTATGCTGGGGGTGTTCGACAGCCCATGGGCGGACCCATGGTACGCGCATTTCAAAACATTCTATGACTCATCTTACTTTTTCCCCTTATTAAGAAATACTTTTCTCATCAGCATCTATAAGCTGCTCTTCGGCATGATTCCGGGCATTCTCCTCGCGACACTGCTTAGCGAAGTCAGGCTGCGCTTCTTCAAACGATTTGTGCAGACGGTTACGTATTTGCCTCATTTTCTCTCCTGGATCATCATTTACGGCATTGCAGCCGCCTTCCTTTCGGAAGCGGACGGATTAATCAATTTATGGGTCAAGGGCCTAGGCGGGGATGCGATTTCCTTCCTGACCTCGACGGCCTGGTTCCGGAGTATCCTGGTCGCCTCGGACGTGTGGAAAGACATCGGCTGGACAGCGATTATCTATCTGGCGGCCATTACCAGCATCGACCCGACGCTGTATGAAGCGGCCCGCATGGATGGGGCAGGCAGGATGCGCATGATTTGGCACGTGACGTTTCCAGGCATTCGTCATGTCATCATTCTGCTGCTGATTCTCAAGCTTGGCCAAATCCTCGATGCCGGCTTCGATCAAATTTATATCATGTACAATGTCCAGGTTTACGAAGTGGCCGACATCATTGATACCTGGGTGTTCCGCACCGGTCTGGAAGAGCTGAACTTCAGTCTCGCTGCGGCGGTCGGATTGTTTAAATCGGTCGTAGGCTTCGCCCTTGTCATCACCGCCAATCGGATCGCTAGAAAATGGGGGGAAGGCGTATGGTAAAAAGTAAAGGAGAAGTGTGGTTCGATATTGGCGTCTATGCGCTTCTCACGCTGCTGGCGTTGTCAGTGATCTTTCCGCTGCTGTATGTCGTATCGGTCTCGCTGACGCCTCTGGCCGAAGTGCTGCGAAATGGCGGGTTTGTCGTATTCCCCAAAAAGCTGACACTGGATGCCTATGCTGCTTTCATCCATGATCCGACGATTCCCAGAGCATACGGAGTCACCATTTTTATCACGGTGGTCGGGACACTGCTGAATCTGATGGTTACGACGATGATGGCGTACCCCTTGAGCAAAAGCCGGCTGCCGGGCAGAAATCTCCTGTTGTTCCTGGTCGCGTTCACCTTGCTGTTCAATGGCGGCGTTGTGCCGACCTATCTGGTTGTCAAAGCAACGGGACTTATCAATTCCCTCTGGTCGTTGATCGTGCCAAGTCTGGTTTGGTCGTTCAATCTGCTGATTATGAAAACCTTCTTTGAAAATCTGCCGGACAGCCTGGATGAAGCGGCTCGCATTGACGGCGCTGGTGAATTGCGCATTCTCAGCCAAATTGTGCTCCCGCTCTCCCTGCCGATTATGGCGACCATCGGTCTGTTTTACGCCGTGGGGCATTGGAACGAATTTTTCCAAGCGATTATGTACGTCAACGACACAAGCAAGTTCCCGCTGCAAGTCGTGCTCAAGACCATCCTGATTAATTCCATGCTCCCGCCGATGGACATTACGAGCGTGCTGCCGACGCAATCGCTGCAAATGGCCGCCGTCGTCCTCTCGGCACTTCCAATCATCGTGGTGTATCCGTTTATTCAGAAATATTTTACCCAAGGCGTACTGCTCGGCGGCATTAAGGGTTAGCCGGATTCAGAATCAATATCGAGAGGGGATCACCTAAAATGAAAAAAATGCTTGCTGCAACCGTATCGACCGCATTGCTCGGCAGTATCCTGCTGGCGGGGTGCGCCGCCAAGACAGACAAAACGCCGGAGGCGTCAGCCAGCGCACCTGGCACGGCCGCATCCGGCAGCCCGGTGAAAATCAATCTGTTCATCAGCGGCTCGAACTATCCCGGCATGGCGGATGATTTTATCCTGAGCAAATTGAACAAGGATCTCAACATGGATTTGCAATTCAATGTCGGGGCAACGGACTATGATCAGCAATTGAATGTCAAAATTGCAGGCGGCTCGGCGCCGGATATTTTCTCGGTCTCCAAGGTACAGCTTGCGAATTATGTCAAACAGGGCATTCTGCTCGACTTGACGCCTTATATGGATAAAATGCCGAACATTAAAGCGAAGCTCAAGGATGTGGATTTAAATAAAGGCAAAGTAGACGGCAAGCAGTATGCCATCGCCAAACGCGCTTATCTGCCGATGTCCAGCTACTGGATTCGGCAGGATTGGCTGGATAAGCTTGGCCTCCAGGCGCCGAAAAACCTGGACGAGTTAAAAGCGGTGGCGAAGGCGTTTACGGAGAAAGACCCGGACGGCAACGGCAAGAAAGATACGTACGGGATTACCGGCATCGGCATCGGTACGCCGGATGCGGTGAACACGCCGAGCACGTTTGATCCGGTTTTCTCCGCATTCGGTGTAGCCTCCCCGGGCCAGTTCATGATCAAGGACAACAAAGTCGTGTATTCCACGGTGCAGCCAGAGACGAAGCAAGCGCTGACGTACATTAAGGATTTGATCAGCGAGGGCTTGGTCGATCCGGAGTTCATGACGAACAAGGGGCTCAAGCACCAGGAGAAAGCATTTAAAGGCCAAGCGGGCATCTTGTATATTAACTGGGGCGAGATGACGAAGGAAGACTATATTGCGCAGTACAAGAGCGTAAATCCCGCTGCGAATTGGGTGCAGATGGACGCATTAAGCGGTCCTGGAGGCAAGTATCAAGGCTATTTTGATATCAGCGCGACGGGCGGACGGTTTGCCGTTTCCAAGGAAGTGGCGAAGGATCCGGCCAAGCTGAATAAGATTTTGGACTATTTTAACTACATTGCCGATGGTCCTGGTTATTTGACGACGATGTATGGGATTGAAGGCACGCATTACAAAATGGAGAACGGCATTCCGGTTGTCACCGACAGCTCCAAAACGGGTTTTGCCTTTAATCATCAGCTAACGGGCCGCGACGAGAAAAATTATTTGAAGGCCAAATTTACGAAGCAGCTTCCTTTCATTGATTTTGCTGAAAAACAGCCGCGCATCGAAACGTATACGGAGATGATTCCGAATCCGGAAGGGGTGTCGGTCAGCGACAAGAACCGTTTTGAGAGCGAAGAGATTACGAAGTTTATTTTTGGCAAAAATTCGTTGGACAATTTCGATGCTTTTACGAAAGCGTTGGAGACGAACTATCAGCTGCCCAAATATGTAGAGCAAGGCACGCTGGTGCTGAAACCGCTTGGTTACATCAAATAGGGATGCCAGGCAAGGAGGTGAGGGTTGGAGCAAGGCTGCGAGAGCTTTCGCTTCAACTCTTTTTACTGTAGAGAGAGGGAGAAGATGAGAGATGAACACACGTGGATTTATTCAGGAAGAGGCGAAATCGGTTCCCGTCATCTATGAGGCGGATATTTGTGTGCTGGGCGGCAGCTGTACAGGGGTTTTTGCAGCGGTGCGGGCAGCCAGGCTCGGCGCGAGCGTTGTCATCGTCGAGAAACAGAACAGTTTCGGCGGCGTTGCGACGTCGGGGCTGGTGAATATTTGGCACAGCTTGTACGATACGACGTTCGAGCAGCCGATTATCGGCGGCCTTACCGCCGAGACGGTAGCGCGGTTGGGCAAGCGCGGAGCGGTAGCGGAAGAGAAGAAGAGCCACTCCGTCGGGTACGTGCTCAATACCGAGGAACTGAAGATCGAGCTGGATGAGTTGATCACGGAAGCGGGTGTGCAGCCGTTTCTGCACACGATGTTCGTCGCGCCTGTTCTGGAAGACGGGCAGCTGACGGCAATCATGGTGGAGAACAAGTCCGGTCGCGGGGCGATCAAAGCCAGCATGTTCATTGATGCGACAGGCGACGGCGACTTGTGCGCACGGTTGCAGCTGCCACTCACGAACGGTGATAGGCGTCAGCCGCCGACGACCTGCGCCAAGATCGGCGGCTGGGGTTCAGGCAGAGGCTTCGATGATGTGACGGGGTTCAACTCGCTGCAGGGGCTCGATTTAAACCAGGCGCTGCTGCAGCATAAGGCGGAATTCGACTTGCCGGAAGGTTTCGGCTGGGGCCGTTTCGTGCCGGGCTCGAAGGACGTGTATATGTATGCCGGCACCAGGGTTTATCATGCCGACTGCCAGGATGGGCTTTCGCTGACGCAAAGCGAGATCGAGGGCAGACGTCAGGTTAGAGCCATCATGGATATGGTGCGCAAGTACGGGCCGGATAATCAATTGACGCTGCTTTCCTTGCCGTCTTATATCGGCATCCGGGAGACCCGGCATATCCACTGCGCGTATCGGCTGACGGGGACAGACGTGCTCCATGGCGTCCGTTTTGATGACGCGATTGCCAACGGCAGCTATCGGGTTGATATTCATCATTCGGATAAGCCGGGGATTACGTTCCAATATTTGAACGGAGAGCAGGCTTACGTACGTCCAGGGTATCCGGTGGAGGTCGGCAGATGGCGGGAAGAATCGGCGGAGAATCCGACATTTTATCAAATTCCGTATCGCTGCCTGATTCCGGGCACATATACAAATCTGCTGGTCTGCGGCCGCATGATCGACGTAGATCCTGTTGCTTATGGCGCTGTACGCGTCATGGTGAATATGAATCAGACCGGCGAAGCAGCGGGGGTAGCGGCATATTTGGCGCTTCGTGCGGAGCGGAGCGTTAGCGACGTGGACCCGCAGGAGCTTCGCGCTGTGCTGCGAGAGGGGGGATCCATCATTTTGTAGGAATGTCACAGGTAAGTTGATAAGAAGAGAGGAGATGCTCCATGGGTAAAGGAAGAGGACGACGGGCAGGCTGCGTGTGCCTGATCATGCTGATGGTCGTTGCACTGATCGGAGGGTTAACGCCGCAAAGCGCGCACGCTGCGGATGAATTCGATGGATTACGTGCCAAATGGCGGGAGATGCTGACGGGCGGAACTGCCTATGATACGGCCGATAGCGCTATTGCTTCGGCAATTGCTGCCATATCAGCGAAAGCCAAGGCGAATTGGGATAGCATGAACAAGACGCCGGCGGAGCCGAATAACTTCTTATGGAATGATCTGACCGCCGGAACCCGCACATCCAGCCAAGTGACCGCCGGATTCCGGCGGATTAAGGAAATCGCGCTGGCGACCCAGACTTATGGTTCTGAATACTATGGCAACACCGCTATGATCGCGGATGTCATTATGGCGCTGGATTGGATGAATGCCAATCGCTACAACTCAACCAAAGCTTCCTATGATAATTGGTGGGATTGGCAGATCGGCGCGCCGACCGCGCTGAACGATACCGTTATTCTCATGTACGACTACCTGACGCCAACACAGATTACGAACTACATGGACGCCGTGAATAAATACTTGCCAGCCGTTAACAAAGCGGGAGCCAATCTGTCCTGGCAAGCGGTCGTTGTTGCGCTGCGCGCGGTCATTATCAAGGACAGCACGAAGCTTACAGCTGCGCGGGATGCCTTAACGACACTGTTTCCCGATGTCGTTTCCGGCGACGGTTTTTATGCGGACGGATCGTTTATCCAGCATACCTATTATGCCTATACCGGTGGTTACGGGGCGAATTTGCTTGTAGATACGGCAAATCTGATGTATCTGCTGAAGGGCTCAACCTGGGAGATTACGAATGCCAATCAGGCCAATGTGTATCAATGGATCTACAAATCGTATCAGCATTTCCTATATAAAGGCGCGATGATGGACATGGTGCGAGGCAGAGAGATCGTCAGGTATACCTCGCAAGACCGGGATGCAGGCCATTTCATCATTCAGGGCGTGATCCGGTTGTCCCAGATCGCACCGGCGGCGGATGCCCTTGCGTTCAAGCAGATGATCAAAGCTTGGATTGGCGCGGAGACGGCGGGGGGAACGAGCAACACCTTTTACACGGATGCGCCGATGAACATGATTGTGCTTGCGAAAGCGATTATGAATGATGGGGGGATCACGGCTGCCAGCGAACTCGTGAAGTACGCGCAATTCCCAACTATGGCACGCGCGGTCCAGCTTCGCCCGGGTTTCGGCTTCGGGATCTCCATGTTCTCCCCCAAGATTCTAAACTATGAAGCGGCGAACAGCGAGAACGCCAAAGGCTGGTATACGGGGCTGGGCATGACGTATCTCTATAACAACGACCTGAACCAGTACAGCGAGGATTTCTGGCCGACCGTCGATTTATACCGATTGGCCGGTACGACAGTTACGACTGATACGTATGTCGCCAGCCAATTTAACACGAAGAACTGGGTGGGCGGAACGGATCTGCTGGGGTTGTATGGCACGACAGGCATGGAAATGAATGTGACCGCTACCTCGAAGAACGCGCCGGTTACGACCAGTACGCTGGCTGCGAAAAAATCCTGGTTCCTGTTCGATGACGAAATCGTTGCGCTTGGCGCCGGAATCACAAGTACAGATGCCAAAGCAGCCGAAACGATTGTGGAGAACCGCAAGTTGAACAGCACAGGCAATAATGCGCTGACCGTTAACGGCACGGTGCAGTCCGCTAGCCTGGGCTGGTCACAAGCGCTGTCATCTGTGAACACCATTCATCTGGCCGGGAATACGTCCGGTGCGGACATCGGATACTACTTCCCGACAGCGCCAACCGTTCAGGCAAAGCGCGAGGCTAGAACGGGCAACTGGAAGCAAATCAAAACGACCGGGGTCACTTCGGGTACCAATATTACGAAAAATTATTTGTCGCTTGCGCTGAATCACGGTGGCAATGCGAATAACCAATCGTATCAGTATGTCATTCTCCCTGGTAAAACCAGCGCCGAGTTAACCAGCTACGCCGGCAACCCGGACATTACGGTGTTGGCCAATACCGCTGATGTGCAGGCCGTGAAGGAGATGACGTTGAATGTCATCGGCTCGAACTTCTGGAACGATGCGATTGCGACCGTGGATTTCATCACCTCGAACAAGAAAGCGTCTGTGATGACCAAGGAAACGTCTTCTGCATTGGAAATTTCCGTTTCTGATCCGACCCAGGCCAATACGGGTACCATTCAGCTGGAATTGAATCGAGCAGCCACCGGCACCATCTCGGCGGATGCCGGCGTTACCGTGACGCAGCTCAGCCCGACGATCAAGCTTAGCGTCAACGTTAATGCCGCCAAAGGGAAGGCGTTTAAAGCTAAACTCGCGTTGACGCCGGCAGCGACGACCGTCATCGTGGATAACGCCGATACCAGCGGCGTCACGCTTGTCGGCGGCTGGGCCATCGGCACGAACCTGACGAACAAATACGGCGTGGATTACATTCACGACGGCAACGTCAGCCATGGCTTGAAGAGCGTCACCTTGACCCCGACGCTAACCGCAGCCGGGACGTACAACGTGTACATGTGGTGGCCGTCCCACGCGAATCGGGCCACGAATGCCCAAGTGGACATCGTGCACGAGGGCATCACCAGCACGGTCACCATTAACGAGCAGGAAATGGGCGGACAGTGGAACTTGCTGGGGACGTACGATTTTGCCGCCGGATCTGGCGGGTATGTGAAGGTGCGTAATGACGGAGCGAACGGGTACGTCACCGTCGATGCGGTTAAATTTGAGCCTGTGCCGTAAGGATCAGGCGTGAAGTGTGAAAGAGGCCTGCGGGCCTCTTTTGTGCGTGGGGGAGGGAGGGGGTGAGAGTGAGTGGAGTCGGAGTCGAGTGAGAGTGAGAGTGAGAGTGAGAATGTGTGAGACCGAGTGAAATTGAGTGGGGTAGAGTGATATAGGGTGAGAGTGTGTGAGGTTGAGTAGGATAGAGTGAGAATGTGTGAGATGGAGTGAGGTTGAGCCGGATTTAGTGAGATAGAGTGAGATTCAGCGTGATTGAATGAGATTAGGCGAGATCGAGTGGAGTTGGCGTGAACTGGTCTGATAGGATGAGATCTGACGGCCTGATGAGAGGGGGATTCCTGTGATTATGCAGGAATTTTACGAAGAAAAGCCGTTTTTATCCAGATGCCTGCGAAAAAGCAGGTTTTCATATCGAATTTGTTCCAGGAGCGGGCTTTTCTCCAAAATGCCTGCCTAATCGCAGGTATTTCCTCGAATCCGGAGGGGAGCGAGGAAAATTCCTGCTTTTTCGCAGTTTTAGAAAGGCCAGTGTATAGTTAATTAGGCGAACTTGTGTAGTGCCCACTTTGTAGCGATAAGGTATTGTTTAGCGAAATGTGAATATACTAATAAAGTTCGAAATGTTCTATTTGTTCCTTTTGTTCTTTGATGAATTATAGTAAGATGGAGGTGAGGAGGATGATTCAAATGCCTGGTGTACTGAGTTACGTTACACTACCCGATGCTACTGAACGTACATTTACCAATAAGGACGCGCAAAAATTTGCTAAAATCAGGTTGCTTCAACGCGCACTTGATGTAGAGGCAAAAATCGCTTCACGTGGACTTTCAGATACGGATATCATGGACATAGAGAATGCCATTCAAGCACTCGACGTAGCACCGTTTATTGAAAGTGAAGAGAAGGAACAGCTAATCCCTGAGTTCTTAACGGTTCGTGATGTGAGTCTGATAACGGGACTTGCACCACAGGTTGTTCGTCGACATCTCCAAAATGGAAAGTATGAAGGTTTTCAAAATGCCGGTGAAAATACGACATGGCACGTTTACCCAACTCAATTCTTGACTCACCCTAACTGGCAAAAGTTTCTGAAAGAAAGAGAGAAAGGATTCGAACATTCGAAGCAAGTTGCCAATCTTGCACTAGAACTCTTGGAACTTGAACCGCCAGCTGATGCAAATGACGCTGCTAAGTAGGGAGAGATACGATTTAGATGTCAGAGCCAATTGTTTTTATGCCAGACACGAATATGTTTCGCGATTTTGTTAATGGCAATGCCAATCAAGCAGACCTAAAACGGGCGGCTCACGATTTCTGGCGTAGTACAGCTGCGTTAGCCGCTCTTAATCAAGCTGAAATTAAAATACCAAAAGAGGTGGAAACTGAACTGAGGGTTCAAATGCATACGTTCACCTCGACACAGCATAAGAACATACTTACAAAAATTTTGAATCAAAATGTTATCGTTGATTTCCCATTACCAGTAGACTTAGAACGCGAATTGCGTGAGTTCACCAATTACCTCAGGGATCCTAATCATTTTAACCAAACTATAATACGTCATCCTCATTACGGTTTGAATTATCTTCAGGCTTCGGATGCACGTATTCTGGTAACTGCTTATAAGTATGACGGTATTTTAGTGACTCATAACATAAAAGATTTTCTCATCTACGATGTGCTGTTTGAACCTGCAGAAGAAAAATTGTATGACTACGTAAACAAACGCTACGTTAAGATTCCTCCTGCAGGCAGAGCATTAATCGAACAAGATCGCTGGTTCCAAAAATTGAAGCAAGATTTGATTAACTTGTAATTTTGATAATACAAAGTTGCCTTGTGGCGATTTTTTGCCCAGAATAGATGCGCTTGCTTTTATTTGGTAAGCATCAACAGCCCACATCCTGTGATCAGGTGTGGGCCGTTTGACATTTCCATGGAGTAGCAAAGTCTGCCCCTACATCCGGCTCGGCGCCGGAAGCCCCAGAACGCCCAACGCATCGGCCATGGTGGCCTGGAATTTGGCCGTCAGCCACAGGCGCTGCGCCTTGCTCTCGGCGTCAGCCTTGAGGATCGGGCAGGCGCCGTAGAAGTTGTTGAACAGCACGGCGAGCTCGTGCGCGTAGCTACACAGCGTGTGCGGCGTCAGCTCACGCGCCGCCGCGGCGAGCCGGTCCGGCCAGTCCGCGAGCTGCTTGAGCAGCGCGTGCTCGGCCTTCTCCGGCTCGGCAAAAGCCGGCGCCGCGAGCGGCTCCACCACGCCGGCTTTGCCCAAAATGCTCGCCGCCCGCGCATGGGCGTACATCAGGTACACCCCGGAATTGCCCGTGACCTCGGTCGCCTGGGCAATGTCAAATACCACCTCCGTCAGCAAGCTGAACCGGAGGAGATAATAGCGGATCGCCGCGGCCGCAATCTCGCGGCTTGCAAGCCCTTCGTGATCGGAGCGCTTCGCGTCGATCACGCCCTCCATCCGATCAAGCAGCTCCGCCACCTTGATCCCGATGCCCTGCCGCCCCGACATCGCGTAGGACGCTTTACCGGCGGAGGTGTCGAGGCCGAGCTCCTGCGCAGCCGCAGGGCTGAGCGAGACGACACCGTAGCCCACATGGCGCAGCCGCTCCGCCTGCGCCGCATAGCCGAGCACCGCAAGCGCCTGCTTCACCATCGCTTGCGGGTACGACTGCCGGTGATCGATGACATTGATCACCATGTCCGCACGGCCGAACGGCGCCGCTTCGCCGGTCGGCTGCGTGCTCCACACTTCCGCTTCAAAGGGTTGATAGCGGAAGTCTATACCGAGCACACCGAATTTCCACAGGTGGTACGCGATGTCTTTGGCGGTGTAGGTCAAAATCCCATTGGACCGCACCAGCACTTTGTCCTTGTGATAGGCATCGCCCGCACTGTCGGTGCCCTCAGCTTTATCAGCCGCACCCGCGTCTGCCGCCTCGGCCTCCGTCTCTCGCAGCACCCAGCAGCCGGCCAGCTTGCCGTCCGTCTCCAGCGCAAACTGCGGCGTCTGCCGCAGCAGATCGAACGCCGCTTGCCAGAAGCCTTCGCGCACGATCCGGCTCTCCCAGACGAGCAAATCGTACTTGATGCCGAAGGCGCGCATCTCGGCCAGGTGCTCGCGCACGATGCGCTCCGCGACGAGCAGTCCGAGCCAGGCGACATTTCCTCCGCCTTCCTCCAGCGCATGCAGCACGCGCGTCCGCTCCTCCAGCAGCGCCGGATTTTCTCCATAGGCTTTGTTCACCGCAGCATACGTATCCCAGCAAAAATCCCCGAACCGCGCATGTTCGCCATCCAGCTGCACTTGCTGCAAGCCGACGACAGTATCCGCCAACTGATTGCCCAGATCGTCGATGTAGTTATGCACCTCAACCTGATTGCCTGTACGGCGCAGCAGCCGCGCCAACGTATCCCCGATGCACGAATTCCGTAAATGGCCGATGTGCGCGGACTTGTTCGGATTGATCGACGTGTGCTCGATCACGACCTTGCCGTTCTGAAAGGGCTGCGTGGCCGAGGTCGCACCAGCACCAACACCTGCCTCACCGCCAATTTCAGCCGCAGCCCACCGTCCCCAGTCCACCCACAAATTCAAAAACCCCGGTGCCGCCACCTCCACGCGTTGAATCACCTTCATCAATTCCGCGTCCGCCTCCATCTTGCTCTTCAGCGCTTCGGCAATGTGCAGCGGCGCCTTACGCAGCAGCTTCGCGAGCTGCATCGCGATATTCGTGGCGTAATCGCCGTGTTCGAGCTGAGCAGGCTGCTCAATTGCAATCGTCAAATCCGCTGGACATGGCAGTCCCAGGTCGCTGAACAAACTTTTTGTGCATTGGTCAATACTCGTCGAAATCGCTGCGCTAATCATGCGTGACCATCCCCTTTTTTATGAAAATAAAAAAAGCCCTCGTCTCTAATAAGAGACGAAGGCTCGGTGCATTCGCGGTACCACTCTTGTTGCTAAGCCGATAGGGCTTAACCACTCGTCAGCGTAACGGGCTGAGCCGTGGCGTCCTACTCCATCGTTCGTTCGGAGGCCATTCTCATGGGTGCGCTTCACGAAGTCACGTTGTACCGGCTCCCACCAACCCGGCTCGCTTGAACAACCATCACTTTGCTACTCTCCCAGTCATCGAATTGTCGATATATTCTAAATATTATAGACAATTACTACGAAAAATCAATACCCTGAATGATTAACCGCGATGGAGATTAAGTGCATGTAGGATGAACCCTATTTAAAATATGTGTAACTACTTATATTCCATTAGCACAAAGAGGCTTGTGAGAGCCTTAATAGCAGGTAAGTTGAATGAGAATTCGCCAGAAGGCTGATTTTAGGCATGGAACATGGGGAGAGAGGAACCCAGAAAGCCTTCAAATTGAGCATCAAGCCTGCAAAAAAGCAGGAATTTTCCTCCTTCTCTTCGTGATGTGATCATATTCCTGCGAATCTGCAGGCATTTATGGCGAGAATCGCCTTTTGTGGCGAGTTTGGCTAAAAAACTGCTTTATTGCAGGCATTTTAGAAAAAGCACCTCTTTTGTAGAAAGTTCCTGCCTTTTCGCAGGAATTCGTCTCCCGCCGCTCTACGCCCCGATAAGTAGCTGAGTAGTAAAATATTAAGGAATCGTCCCCTTCCGAGACAACAAACTGGTTAACGGTAATATTTAATGCTTCGCTCTATATGCACCGTTTGGAAGATGCGGCACGATTAGAGCTGTTGCATGTGAAATTAGCGAAGGCGGTTCTTGCTTTTGAGCTGAAGAATTGAGGCGTGGTTCTATCGCACAAAAGCAACCTTGATCGGCGCCCGCCTCTCAAGGTTGCCTTTTAGTACGCTTGGCAGCTTGCCAAGGCTAACTCAATTATTGCTGCTGCTGAGCTTTGTTGCGATCACCCACATTGACCGTCACATCTTGGGCTTTGCCGCCCCGAACGATCGTCACCTTCAAGCTGTCGCCGACTTTCGCGGCTTGGACGAGCTTCGTTACCGCATCCGGCGTAGCCGTTGCTTGGCCGTTGATCGCCGTAATGACGTCATAGGTCCGGATGCCTGCCGCATAGGCCGGGGAGCCGAGCTGTACGTCTGCGACGAGTGCGCCGTCCGTATTTTTAAGCTGGAGATCGTTGAGGACATCGTCCGTCACCGCTTGCAGGCTCACGCCCATGTAAGGGGAGGCTGCTTTTGGAATCTCGACGCCGTTCTTCAGGTTATCGAGGACTGCCGAAATCGTGCTCGTTGGAATCGCAAAACCGATCCCTTGCGCCTCGGAGTTCACAGCGGTATTAATCCCGATAACTTCGCCTTTCATATTCAGCAGCGGTCCGCCGGAATTGCCCGGATTGATCGCCGCGTCGGTTTGGATCAGGTTTTTGTAGTTGCGAGTGCCTTGCTCGTCGTCGATCGAGATTTCACGGCCTTTGGCACTAAGCAGACCCGCAGTGACGGTATAGTCAAAATCGTACGGATTCCCGATCGCGACCACCCAATCGCCGATGCTGGATTGATCGGAGCTGCCGATTGTCAGCGCCGGAAGCGCCTCGCTGTTTTCGATTTTCAGCACGGCCAGATCGAGGTCGTAACTGCTGCCGAGCAGCTTCGCTTTGAACGGCGTGTCGTACCCTTGCACAGTGACGTCGATTTCGTCAGCGCCATCGATCACATGCTCATTGGTTAAAATATACCCGGATTTATCGAAAATAAACCCGGAACCGATTCCCGCGGGCTGCAAGCTGCCGCTGCCGGAATCCTGCTTCGCGCTGCCGTCGTTCTGGCCGAAGAATTGGTCAAAGAACGAGCTGCCGCGGCGGGATTGCTGCTGGGTCGCTTTGACCTTCGTCTCGATTTTCACGACGGCTTTGCCGGCCTGAGCCGCAATGGTGGAGATGTTGTTCGGCCGCGAGGTATCCAGCGAGGCGGTTGTGGCACCGCCGTTATTCGTGATCGAGGCGGATGCCGCTGTGCTTGCGGCGGTTTGGTGCTCGCCGCCGGTGAACAGGTTCATTTTGTCCGACGTGAACATCAGACCGGAGACGACGAGCGCGCCGGCCATGAAGGCGGCGAAGACGCTTTTGACATTCGTTCCGCGGCTGGAGCTTTGCGGCTTCGCTTCAAAGAAGCGAGGTTCGGAGATGACGATGTTTTTGCGAGCTTCTGCTTGCTGCTTCTCTGTATCTTGAAATTGATTATCGTTATAGTTGTTATCCATGTGAATCCCTCCTGGGTTGGTTGAATGCGTGCCGATAAGTGAGTGTGTTGTCTTGCTGATGTCTCTATCATGAACCTTCAAACTTAAATGGATCTTAAACGTGCCTAAACCTTACTTAAATAGTTACTGGGAATAAAAGGGGATTTCGGGGGTTTTGCTGAATAAGAGATTAAAAGGGGGATAGAACCATGGCATGGATTACCTTGCTCGACCGCGATCGGCTTACGCTTCGACTGGACGAACATGATCAAAGCTTGATGCTGGAAGTGAACGATGGGGGCATCTCGCCGACCTATGTGACGCTGCATCTCGATCGCTCGGAGGCAGGGGTGCTTGAAGACGCGCTGCGTGCGTATCGGATAAAAATAGGGGAGAACTTGGAAGAGTAGCTGACTCTTGTTGTATCGTGCTGTCCCAAGAAACAACAGCAGCCACGTAGGCAACGCAAAAAAAATCCACCGTCTGCGGTGGATTTTTTTATCAAGCAACTCATCGTTAACGGTTGCCACAGCTCCTATTTGGCAATAAACGCCGCTTTTCCAAGGCTAACGGTTGCAGCAGAGGCTATTTGGGTCAAATCGGCCAGATTCCGCTCGTTTTGGGCAAATAAGCCTGTCACAACCGTTACGATTTGAAATACGTCTTTTAAGCAAAATAAGCGCGGTGGCAACCGTTACACATTTTCCCTAGCTCAAAATAGCAGGCTGCCGACGAAATAAGACATCGGGGATTTCTTATTTTGCGAAAGATCAGGCTTCCTCAGCCCTCTTTCTTCATAATCCCTTGCAAAATCACATCGAGTCCCCAGCGGAAGCGCTCCATGCCGTCGACCGAGCCCGAGATCAGATCGGCATGCGAGCTCGCGATGCGTGGATACTGCTGCGGGTCCAACGCTGCCATGGCGGCTAGGTGCGTCTGTATGGTCGTCCCCCGGGCATCGCGGGAGGACTGCTCGAACGCAACCGAGGTTGCGTAAAGCATGAGCAAGTCCACGCCCCAAGCCGCGGACAACGATGAAACACCGCCTTCATGCAAGCATTGAAGGAGATATTCCGTGAACGCCAGGGCATGCGGGCCGACGGATACGGTCGTCAAGGCGAGCTCCGCAACCCCTGGCGCATCGTACAGCGCGAGAAGATAGGAGCTCAGCGCATCGAACAGTCTCGTTTGCCAGCTGCCCGCATCGGAGGCAGGCAGTGCGATACCGGCGAGCCCGAGATCGAGCACATAGCTGCTCAGCTCCTGCATATTCGCCACATAGACGTAAAGGGAGGAAGGGCCGGTGTCCAGCGCTTTGGCGATTTTGCGCATGCTGAGTCCCGCGGAGCCTTCCTTTTGCAATAGTTCCAGGGCCGTCGCCACGATGAGCTCTCTGCTCAAAGGGTCTTTGGCCGGCCGCGCACGGCGGCTAACAATGGTACGAGTCGGTTGAGTAGTCATACTTTTCTTATAGCACACTCGCCACGGATAGTAAATCCGCTGTTCACTTAAGCTTCCAACTCGTGAAAAGATGCCATCAGTTTTTTCAAGTTCTCCGCGGCATTCTCACCAAAAATTAACTTCAAATTCGCGTCGGAACTTTCCGCCGATTGGGAAGAATACGCGTACATCGCTTGCTCGTAGGCCTGCAAGGCTTCATTTATATCTTCATGCTGTAAGATCGCCATGGCTAATTCTTTCGCGTCGAGCATGGCGAGATTGACGCCTTCCCCGGCAAAAGGGGACATCAGATGCGCCGCATCCCCGATCAGCGTCACGCCCGGTTTGTGCTTCCACTGAAGACCGACCGGGAGCATATAAATGCGCCGTGGCAGCAGCGTGTCTTCCGCACATCGGATGTAGGACTTCAACGTGTCATGCCAGTCACTGAACAGAGCCTCCAGCTGCGCCTTCGCCGCCTCCGGTTGATCGAACGGAATCCCGCAGGTGTCAAGCCAGTCCCGGTCGGCCTGGAAGGTTAGATACACCTTGATGCGCCCGTCGCCGTTCAATTGCGCAAGAATCCCGTTGTGATCCGCGAGGGCAAAGAGCTTGCCGCGGCCGTTAAAAGCAGCCAGCTCCGGATGCTGCGCCGCCTGGACATTGAGCTCAATCATGGTGAGCCCGGTATAAGCTGCTGCGGCATCTGTCAAAAGCGGCCGAATCTTCGAGAACGCGCCGTCGGCCCCGACGACCAAATCGGCGATGTCTTCGTGCCCATTTTCAAAAACCAGCTTATGCGTCCCGTCTTCCAAAGGAATCGCTTCATTCAGCTTGAAGCCGTATTTGATGTTGTTTGGATCCAGCTCGTTAAGCAGCAGGTCGCACAGCGTCCCTCGGTCAATCTCGGGCCGATCTCCGGCTTCTGCTTCGTTTGCGACTTCATCCATGTACAGAGTGCCGGCTTTATCAAAAAGACGAAAATCTTCGCCCTCATAGCGAGCCAGCGCATGAAAAGCCTCATAGAGCCCGGCTTCCTGCAGCGCGAGTTGGCCGGAATCGTGGTGAATGTCCAGCGAGCCGCCGCGTTCGCGGTTCGGATTGTACGTTTCGCGTTCGTAAATCACGGATGCGATGCCGTGCCGTTTCAGAATCAGCGCCAAGGTAAGCCCGCCGGGGCCGGCACCAATAATGGCGATGCGTTTGGATTTCGTGGAATCGGATGTATGTGTCATAGCAGATGCACCTCTTCGTTATAGGTTGGGATGGCTTGATCTAGTTATATCATAACGAATGGTGTTCGTAAAGAACAATGTTCGTTATGATATAATATCCCGCATGACACCGTGATTAAGCCCTTGCAAGCTTGCCGATTGCGGGCAGCGGGCGTAAGATGAAGCAAGAAGGCTTGGCCAATTCGTTGCTGTACCGCAGCTGGGAGGAAAAATCGTGGCACGCATAGTGGAAGAAATCATCGTGAAAGCCCCGATCGACGTCTGTTTCGATGCCGCGCGGGACATTACCTATCATGGGCAGACCGTATGGCCGTGGACCCAGGAACGGGCGGTTGAGGGCAGAATACGGGGACTGATTGAGGATGGGGAGACCGTCACATTCGAGGCGAGACATTTCGGTATCAGGCAGCGGCTGACGGCCAAGGTGACGTCCATGAACAGGCCCACATCGTTTGTCGATGCGATGACGAAAGGAGCTTTCCGCCATCTGACGCATACCCACGAGTTTGCAGAAGCGGCGGAAGGTACATTGATGCGGGATATCCTGGATTTTAGCTCGCCGTATGGCTGGGTGGGACTTGTATTTGACAAACTGGTCCTGGAGAGGTACATGCGGGCTTTCATCCGGTATAGACAGCGGGCACTGAAGCGGGTCATCGAACATCAGAAAATGGGGCGTACATCATGACAAACAGCTTGGAATTTGTTGACATGGAGGAACGGCACCTGCCGAGCGTGCAGGCGATTTATAATTATTACGTGGCGAATACCACGATCTCGTTTCATACGCAAGCGCAGACCCTGGAGGAGATGCGCAAAAACGTCATCAATAGCAACCCGCGGTACCGGACGTATGTCATCGAGCGTGAGGAGGCGGTCATCGGCTATGCGCTGTTTACGAAGCATAAAGATAAGCAAGCCTATGACACGACTGCCGAAGTGACGATCTATATGGATCCGAATCATGTCGGCCAAAAGATCGGCCCCGAGGTGCTGGCTTTTTTAGAGGGCAAGGCGCTGGAGCTGGGCTTTCATGCTTTGGTCGCCACCATTTGCACGGAGAATGAGCGCAGCATTCGGATGTTTGAGCGGAGCGGGTATGTGCGCTGTGCGCTTTTTAAAGAAATCGGCTTCAAGTTCGATCGTTGGCTGGACATTGCAAGCTATCAGAAGATCCTGGGGAATGCCCGCCAATAAAAAAGCGCCGCTCAGGGCGATCATTGAATAAACATAAAAACAGCTGCTATCTCATAGAGAGGGCAGCTGTTTTTGCGCTGCCATCATCGTACCATACCTCATGCGGCTTTTGACAAAAGATCGTGATCGCAAACAACTATGTGCATGGCTCTTTGTGTGCCGGCATAAACCCGTCTCCGATGCGTAGACAGGGGACTTGGCGTGCTTTTAGAATACGGAATATAAAGAGAACGTAAAGCCAGAGGAGGAGCATTGCCATGCTGCAAACGGAGCAAAACGTACTGCGCAAGTTCTATTATCCGGTCATGCCGATCGGAGATTTGAAGGAAGGGCCGAAGTCGATTCAACTCTTTGGGGAGCCTGTGGTCGTCTGGCTGGATGAACAAGGCAAGCCGGCGGCCGCCATCGACCGCTGCTGTCATCGCACCGCAAAATTGTCGCTCGGTGAAGTCCGTCAGGGCTGCATCGTCTGCCCGTATCACGGCTGGACGTTTAACCGTGACGGCAAATGCACGTATTTTCCGCAATCGCAGCTGGATAATCCTCCGAAGGTCTACAAAATTAAATCTTTCTACTGTGAGGAAAAATACGGCTATGTCTGGATCGCACTTGACGAGCCGCTTCGCGGAATCCCAGAGTTCAGTCGTTATGGCGACCCGGGCATTCGGCAAATTCACCAGTTTCACGAGGTGATCCATTGTTCCGCGCTTCGGCTGATGGAAAATTCCTTCGATACGGCGCACATCGCGTTCGTTCATCACAATACATTCGGGGACAATCAGGACCCGATTCCGCCGGAATTTGAGCTGGTGCCGAATGAGACCGGCTTCGATATGTACTACGATGTGCCTGTTACCAACAAGCTGAATAAGAACATCAAAGCGATCAATGTCGACGGCGATACGACCGTTCGCAAAGTGCATGGCACGTGGCACATGCCGTTCATCCGCCAACTGGACATGACGTACCCGACAGGGCTCGTGCACTCCATTATCACTTGCGCAACGCCGCGGGATGACCATTCGTGTACGTTGATTCAGTTCGTTTTCCGCAACGATACGGAAGCGGAAGTTCCGGCTTCCACGATCATCGCGTTCGACCGGGCTGTCGTTGATGAGGATATGGTGATCCTCGAATCAACCGAATCCAACGTCCCGCTGGATCTAACCCTGCGGATGGAGACGCATATGCACGCGGATAAACCGGGGATTCTCATGCGGGAAATGCTGCTTAAGCTGCTCGCCGAACACGGTGAGAAGGAATCGCTGCCGCAGCTCCGCACACCGCAGGTGTATGAAATGAAAATAATCGAGCGTGTGGCGGAAGCCTAGAGCGTTATTTATTAAAACAACAGGAGGGGCCGCCCTATGCAGCAGCCGATGATTGGAACAAAAACCATGGTGGTCTCGCCGCATTATCTGGCATCGGCTGCGGGGGCCCGCATGCTTGAGCGGGGCGGCAACGCGTTTGACGCCGCTGTCGCGGTCAGCGCCTGCCTCGCCGTCGTCTACCCGCACATGACCGGGCTCGGCGGCGATTCCTTCTGGCTGATGTACAGTCAGCACGACCGCGCCGTCCGCGCCTACAATGCCAGCGGCCGGTCCGGCTATCGGGCCACCCGCAGCTTTTACGCCGGGGAGGCCGCGATCCCGCAGCGCGGCGTGCGCAGCGTCGTCACCGTGCCGGGCATGGTCGACGGCTGGGACGCGGTGCTGCGCGAGTACGGCACGCTGCCGCTGGCCGAGGTGCTGGCGCCCGCGATCGGCTACGCCGAGCACGGCTTCCCGCTGTCGCGGGACCAGCACCGCAATACCGCAGAGCGCCTCGCCGTGCTGGCGGCGCTGCCGGAGACGGCCGCCGTGTACTTGCCCGGCGGCGCGGTGCCCGCGCAAGGCGCGCGCTTCGTGCAGCGCGACCTGGCGCGGACGCTGCGCACGCTGGCCGGCGGCGGGCGCGACAGCTTTTACAAAGGCGAGATCGGCGGGCGGATCGCCTCGTTCTTGGCTGGGGAAGGCGGACTGTTGACGCCTGACGATTGGGCCGACCATGCCGGGAACTGGGAGGTTCCGCTGCATGGCACGTATCGCGGCCTTGATCTCTATCAAGTGCCGCCGAATTCCCAGGGATTTACGGGGATTATGACCCCGCAAATCCTCGAGAACTTCAACTTCGGAGCGCAGGGGGGCGGAATCGCCCACGGCTCCTTCGACTATTATCACCTTCAAGTGGAGGCGTTGAAGCTGGCTTTTCAGGATCGGAACCGGGTATTGACCGATCCGGCGTTTGCGAGCATCCCGGTCCAGGAGCTCATCTCCAAAGCATACTGCGACTCGCTCGCTGCGCGCATCGATCCGAAGCGAGCCAGCGCGCTCAGCAGCGCGCCGGTCGGCAGCGACACCGCGTATGCGGCGGTCGTGGACGCGGCCGGGAACAGCGTGTCCTTCATCCAGAGCCTCTACTTCGAATTCGGCTCGGGCGTAACGGCGGGGGACACGGGGGTTTTACTGCAAAACCGCGGTTCCTTTTTCTCTCTCGATCCCGGTCACGTGAATACATTGGAACCGCGCAAGCGCACGTTCCACACGCTGATGCCCGCCATGGCGATGAAGGCCGGCGAGCCGTACCTTCTGTACGGGACGCAAGGCGGCGAGGGACAACCGCAGACCCAGTCGGCGCTCCTAACGCGCATCGTCGACTATCGCATGGACCCGCAGCAGGCCGTCAGCGAGCCGCGCTGGGTGTGGGGCCGCACCTGGGGCGCTGCGACACAGGAGCTTAAGATCGAGAGCCGCGTGCCGGAGGCGGTGCGGGTCGCGCTAGCGGACGCCGGGCACGACGTCCGCACCGTCGGCGCCTACGACGGCGTCGTCGGCCACGCGCACGCGATCGTCATCGACGAGCGCGGCTTCCGCAGCGGCGGCACCGACCCGCGCTGCGACGGCCAAGCGATCGGCTGGTGATGCTGGTGATGAGGGAAGATGGGAGAGGCCGGTCGTGTCGTGGCTTTTCATCTGTGCCGGCGCGAATCCGTGGCGCGCGGTGTCGCCGACGCGTGGCGGGGGTCAAAACCTCACACCTGGCTGAAGCGACTACCTGCAATTTGTACATCTAATTTCGGCGATTGCGGGGAGTTAGCGGCAAAGACCTGTATTTCCTACATCTAAATCCGGGCGAAAGTCGATAAATCAGGCGATTTGGGTGGAATGAGGGCAATTTTAATGTAGTTTTTGCAGGTAATCGCCCGTTTTTCTGAATTTCCTCCAAATTTGATGTAATTTTTACAGGTAGCTAGTGGTGTGGTGAGGCGGTCGGCGACAGAACAGACAGTCTGGTGAAGCGTGCGGAGGAAGATGTGGGGAAGGCGACCCAGCAATCAAGCAACTAAGCACCCGAGGCCCCGAGCGACTTAGCAAACAAGCAACATAGCACCCGAGGCCCTGAGCGACTTAGCAAACAAGCAACATAGCACCCGAGGCCACAAGCAACTTAGCAATCAAGCAACTAAGCAATCTACGCAAGGAGGCTTTCCATCATGCGTTTCGGCGATGTTATGCTTCAGCGCCGTGTTCCGTGTGTGATGCGGGACGGTGTGACCTTATATGCAGATATTTATCTCCCTGAGGAGACAGGGGAGTATCCGGTGCTGCTCATGCGGCAGCCTTACGGGCGCAAAATCGCCTCTACCGTCTCCCACGCCCACCCCGTTTGGTACGCCAAGCAAGGGTACATGGTCGTGGTGCAGGATGTGCGGGGGCGGGGCGACTCCGAAGGAGAGTTCATCCCGTTCGTGCACGAGGCAGAGGACGGCTACGACACGATCGAGTGGGCGGCGAAGCTGCCGAATGCGAATGGCAAGGTCGGCATGTACGGCTTCTCCTACCAGGGTATCGCTCAGTGGGCTGCAGCAACCTTGGCGCCACCGTCCCTGGTGACGATCATTCCGAGTATGACGGCTGCGGACATTCACCGCTGGGCGTATCCGTACGGCAGCTTTTCGAGCGGGATGCTGACGTGGGCGTTCCAGCTCGCACGCGATTCGGCGAGACGAGCCGGCGATGTGTCAGCGGAGCAGGCGTGCACGCAGATCATGAACAACCCTGACGGGATCGTGCGTCATCTGCCGTTGAACGACCGACATCCGATCCTTGAAAAATACTGCCCGGCCTACTTTGACTGGGTGAATCATCCCGAGTACGACGACTATTGGGCGGGCCTCAACTGGCTTCCCGCGTTCCAGGCAAGTCCCATCCCGACGTTTCATATCGGCGGATGGTACGACTTTCTGCTGGATGGGACGGTGCAGTCCTATCTCGCACTGCAGGATCAAAGCCGCACGCCCGACCTGTTCCACCGCTTGGAAATCGGCCCCTGGGTCCACATCCCGTGGGGGCAAAAGGCCGGCGGCCTCGACCACGGCCCAGACGCCGACGGCGACATGCACCGCAAGCAGGTGCGGTGGTTCGATTACTGGCTTAAGGGCGAGCGGACGAACGGCCTCTATGAGGAGCCGCCCATCCGCTACTTCGACCTCAGCAGCCGTGCCTGGCTGGAGGCGGATACCTTTCCAGCCGAGACAACCGGCCGGAAGTACTACCTCACTGGCGGCGATAACCCCGCCAATGGCACGCTCGGCGGCGGCCTTCTAACGCCGCACCACACCAAGCTCCATCCGCAGCGCACGCCGGATGTCTATGTCTACGACGCCCGGCTGCCGATGGCCCTGCCGGGGTATGCCCCGCTCGACCGGAGCGCGATTCAGGATCGCACCGAGATCCTTGTCTACACGAGCGAGCCGCTAGCCGATAGCTTACTTATCTTTGGCTCGCCCAAGCTCTGCGTGGCGGTGCAATCCATGGACGGCCCGACCGACGTCGTGGCGATGCTTTCGCTGGTGAAGCCCGGCGGCCAAGCGCTCTTCCTTTCGGTCGGTCGCGCGGAGATCGGCACCGATCCCGATGCGGACGGCTGGCAGCACGCCGAGATCCAGCTAAGGCCGATCGGGCTGACCTTCCCGCCGGGCACGGCGCTGCGGCTGGAGCTGACCGGCAGCGCGTTCCCGACGCTCATTCGGCACCCGAACAGCGTGGGGATGAACCTCGCGCACACGGTCGATGACAGCCGCTTGGACATCGCGGTCGTCGCGGTGGCCAGCCAACCCGGCCTGGTATCTTATCTCCAACTTCCGGCCGTTAACGCCACTAGTGGTTAACCATATTAACGAAAAGAGGGTTGTCCATGAACCGCTTAGGAAACCGCAAGCGAGGCTGGCTTGTGACAAAGGAGCATGTGGATCTGCGCAGATCCGCCTATAACGATGCCCGAGCAGCGGTCTCTTTCGCCGCCCAGCCGCAGCAGCTGACGCTCGACCTGGAGCGGACGGCGATCATCGTCGTGGATATGCAGAATGATTTTTGTACGCCGGGCGGTTGGCTGGCCGGCATCGGGGTGGATACCGCCCCGCTGACACGGCCGGTGGCGCCTCTGAACCGCCTGCTTCCCGTGCTGCGCACAAGCGGTGTGCCGGTCATTTGGCTCAATTGGGGCAACCGCCCGGACCGCCTCAACCTAAGTCCTTCTGTGCTCCACGTCTACAACGGAGACGGAGAAAGCACGGGCATCGGCGATCCGATGCCAACGAACGGCTCGCGCGTCCTTGAAAAAGGCAGCTGGGGCGCCGCCGTTGTCGACGATCTCACGCCAGGGCCGGAGGACATTTATGTCGATAAGTTCCGTATGAGCGGTTTTTGGGATACCCCCCTGGATAGTATCCTGCGGAACCTGGGGGTGGATACGATCCTTTTTGCCGGCGTGAACCTCGACCAATGCGTCATGCACACCCTGCAGGATGCGGGATGTCTGGGGTACGATGTCATTTTGCTGGAGGATTGCTGCGCGACCAGCTCACCGCAATATTGTGCAGATGGCGCGTTGTACAACGTTAAACAATGCTACGGTTTTGTCGCCGACTCGGCGGCGCTGCTGGAAGCAATCACATTTGGAGACTTTCCGAAATAAAGTACCGCTAAATTTCAGACAAATCGCCGTGGAACAAGGAGACTTTGCCTGAAAATAAGGCGGTAATTTCGGAAAGCTCCATTAGACACGAGAAAGGTGGCCAAACCATGAGTATACCAGGATTGATTGCAGGTCATTTCACCGCTTGTCCCGTTCACAAAATTTCCGCAGCGGATTCCAATAAATTTGTTCTGCTTTGCGATGGCACGCAGACGTCGTTTGTTTCTGTCGTCGAAATTTTCGACGAAGGCGGCCAGACCCCGCCAAACGAGCACTCCGGCGCGGTGGAATATTTTTACGTGCTGCATGGGGAAGGCATTGCGGTCGTAGGCGATCAGGAGATGGGGATTAAGACAGGCTCTTTCTTCATCGTGCCGCCGGGCAACAATCATCAGGTGCGCAATACGGGCGCAAGCCGGCTTTACGTACTCACGACGATGATACCGGATGAGGCGTTCTCTGATCTAATCAAATCGGGACCTGTGGCAGAGCTCGACGAAGCGGATTTGGCCATTTTAAACGGGTTACAGTTGGCAAAATAAATAAAAGCACCACGACGAGATAGAGGTGATGGAGATGGCGGACCGCTGGAACGCATACGTCAAAGAGGATTTCATCATGGAACCGCTCGGCACAGGGAGACTGCAGGGATTTTCTTTTGCAGTCAAAGATGTGTTCGGGCTCACAGGCTGGACGAATACGGCGGGGAACCCCGATTGGTACCGGACGCACGGCCCTTCTGCCGGCAATGCCGCCTCCATTGATCTTCTGCTGAGGCAAGGCGCAACGTTACACGGCATTACACATACGGATGAACTGATGTTCAGTTTAAATGGGGAAAATCACCACTACGGCACCCCCGTCAACCCCCGGGCGCACGATCGCGTTCCCGGCGGTTCGTCCAGTGGTTCGGCTGTTGCTGCGGCAGCGGGCGGGGTGGATTTTGCCATCGGAACCGATACGGGTGGGTCGGTGCGTATTCCTTCCGCCTACTGCGGGCTCTATGGGATGCGCCCGACGCATGGGGCCGTGTCGATGGACGGGGTTATCCCGCTGTCGGCCAGCTTTGACACGGTTGGCTGGATGACGCGTAGCTCCCGAATGCTGCTGGACGTAGGAGAAGCGCTGCTGCCCGCGCCGGCCGATAACCGGGAAGACGAGGACTTCGGCTTTCGCCGGGTTATGTTCGGCAAGGATGCCTGGGAATTGACGGATGCCCGCTGCCGGCAAGCGATGGAAAGCTGGCTCTCCGGGTTTGGCACCCCATGGGAGAATGCCGAATCCCGCATCATTGCGCCGGCGGGACTGCAAGCTTGGTTCCAAACTTTCCGCACGATTCAAGGCTTCGAGATTTGGCAGCAGCATGGCGAATGGATTACGGCGGCGCAGCCGCATTTTGGCCCGGGCATTGCCGAGCGTTTCGCTTGGTCTTCGACGCTGTCACGCAGCGATTTTGAGGCTCAGCTTGTGAACCGCGCGCTTGTACAGGATACGATGGAGGCGCTGCTCGGCGAGGACGGTCTGCTAGTGGTGCCGACGATCCCGTGCGGCGCACCGATGAAGGGAATGAACGGCGATGTGCTGGAGGACATCCGCATGCGGACGATGCAACTTTCGTGTATTGCGGGGCTGAGCGGTTGTCCACAGGTAACGGTGCCGGCCGGTGAGGTGGACGGTGTGCCGATCGGGATATCTTTTATCGCAGGCAAAGGGTTGGATGTACCGCTCTTGCGCTGGGTGCACAGGCTGACGGGTACGCTGCAGCCGACAGTGTGAACAGGGTAAGGACTTGGCGGTTGCGGCATAGAGGGGAGTCCGAATTGAGAAGGGCTGTCCGCCGCACAGCTGTGGATATACAGACAAAAGGAGTGGAGACGATGTTTACACGCTATGAAGGTAAGGCCTGGGAGGAGCGATTTTTGCCCCGGCTGACGAGCAAACAGGTCAAAGAGCTGCCGAAGGATGACGCGTTGGTCATTTTGCCAGTCGGCGCTGTGGAGCAGCACGGTCCGCACCTGCCGGTCATGACGGACACTTTGATCGGGGAAGCGACATTGACAGCGGCGCTGGAAAAACTGGAGGCTGCTGCGCAGGTTTGGCTGCTGCCGCCGGTTTCGTACGGCAAAAGCAACGAGCACCTCGGCTTGCCCGGCACGATTTCGCTCTCTGCGGCGACGCTGCAGGGGATCATTCTCGACATTGCGGACAGCTTGCATCGCAGCGGTTTTGAGCGGCTGCTGCTGTTCAATACACATGGCGGCAATGTGGATTTGCTCAACATGGTGTCCCGGGAGATTCGGATCCGGAACGGGATGACCGTATTTTATTTGAGCCCAAGCAGCCTCGGCGGCGCCGAAGGTTTGATCGATGCAGAAGAGCTGGAATACGGCATTCACGGCGGCGATTATGAGACTTCGCTCGTGCTGTCGATCAAGCCGAACTGGGTGCAGCAGCAGCACGCTGTACGTGAAATCCCGCAGATGAGCGGGTACGATTTCCTGACCATGGAGGGCAAAGTCCGCTTCGCATGGCACATGTCGGACATTTCCACGAGCGGCATTGCCGGAGATGCGACGGTGGCGACGGCGGACAAGGGCCGTATCATCATGGATTGTGTGACGGATACGTTGGCTAAGGCATTGACGGAGCTGTGTACCTTCAAGCTGCGCGGTGGGGTTTGACCGCCGCCATGCGCCGTCGAAGCAATGTGCGCCTAGGATTTGCGTGTTAGTATGCACCCCCCCTAGACGTGCGAGAAAGTGAGGTTTGTTGTATGAAACTTACGACATTGCGGCAGGAAGGTCACGAGCAAGCTGCCATCGTCGAGGCAAACGGCGGCGTGCTGCTCGAGACGGTCAATCGTGCGACGGGCAGCTGTTGGAGCTTGACTGTAACGGAGCTGCTGGAAAAAGAGGAACTGGCGGAGCTGACCGCTTGGTATGCCGGCGGAGGGGCGGCGATGGTTGCCGGGCTGGCAGCGATTCCACCGGCCCGGATGACGTACGCGCCTCTGCTGCGCAAGCCGCCCAAGATTTGGGGCATCGGCGCCAACTACCGTGAAAAGGCGGTCGAAATGGCCGTGACGCCGCCGGACGGGGAGCCGATCTGCTTTATGAAGCCGACGACCACGCTCATCGGTCCCGGCGAGGCGATCGTGCTGCCGAACGGAGTGGAGCGCGTCACCGCCGAAGCGGAGATCGCGATCGTGATCGGCAAGCGGTGCAAGCATGTGGCCGAGAGGGACGCGCTGGGCGTCATCGCGGGCTTCACGCCGTCGCTCGATATGACGGCGCAGGACATTCATGCGCGCAATCCGCGGTTTCTCGGCCGGTCGAAGGCGTTTGACACGTTTTTCAGCTTTGGGCCGGAGTTGGTCACGCCGGACGAGTGCCCGTCGGCCGCCGACTGGCCGGTCGAAACGTGGCTGAACGGCACGCTGGCCTTCAGTACCGACGTGTCGCGCATGATTTATACGATACCGTACATCGTATCGTTTTTCTCGCAGTTGATGACGCTGGAACCCGGCGACATCATCATGACCGGGACGCCGGGCTCTGTGCGGCTGGCCCCTGGCGATACCGCCGAGTGCCGCATCGGCGGCGGGTTCGCCGTGCTCCGCAACCCGGTGGTTGCGGAGGTGTGATCGCGGACGGCTCCCGGGGGAGCGGCCCTTTTCGCCGCGCATGGGGAACCGCGAAGGCCTTTGGATATCTAGCCTCATGCCTGCAAAAAAGAAGGAAATTTCCTTTTTCCCTCTTGATTCGAAGAGAAGCCTGCACAATGGCAGGTATTTTGGGTGAGCACCAATGTTGTCAGGTTAAGGAGCGAGGTAACATAGAGAGCTAGAAGGTGACAAGCCGCCAGCAAACTGGCTTGGTGCGTTCACAAACTGGAAAACCTACAGTTTATTTCCTCTAAAAATGGCTTCCATGCTCAATGAACTGGAAAAGCTCCAGTTCATTTCAGCCATTTGAAGCAAATTTCCCCTGTAAAGCCAAATAGACTGGAAGAATTCCAGTTGAGCACCCAAATTAGGGCGAAAACGCAAAAATGAACGGGAGAATTTCCAGTTCATTTGATGCGTAGCGTACAGATGGGCGACGGCGAGGGCTAAACGATGAACGACTGGCACCGTGTCCGCCTCCTATGTCATGTTAAGCGTAAGACAGCCGTAATGGGGACTGCTTTACGCTTAACCTGACAACATTGTGGGTGAGCACTCCCTTTTTAAGCGAGGTTTGACCTGAAAACCTGCCGACTCGCAGGCATTTGGTGAAAATTTCAACTTTTGTGGAAAAAGCCTGCCTTTTCGCAGGAAAGTACCTTTCCTAACGGTCTCATAGTTCCGCGTTCGCATCCAACTTCACTCGCGTTTGAAATCCTCCTCTCAAGTGTGGGACAATAGGAGAAACGCCGGCTTGGCGCCGATAAGAGGGCGGCAGGCCCGGCAGAAAGACCTTGAAGGAGGAAGACAGCAGTGAGAACAATTGGGCTAGGAACAAGCGGGCTGCAAGTGCCGGTCGTGGCCGTCGGCTGCATGCGGATGAACGCGCTGGAGAAGCGGGAGGCGGAGGCCTTTATTCAAACCGCGCTGGAGCAAGGCGCGAATTTTTTTGATCATGCGGACATTTACGGCGGGGGGCGCTCGGAAGAAATTTTCGCTGACGCCTTCGGCATGAACTCGAACAAACGCGAAAGCATCATTCTGCAATCCAAATGCGGCATCCGCAAAGGGATGTTCGACTTTTCCAAGGGGCACATCCTGACGTCGGTGGACAACATATTGAAGCGTCTGCAAACCGACTATCTCGACGTCCTGCTGCTGCACCGCCCAGATACATTGGTGGAGCCTGAGGAAGTGGCGGAGGCGTTCGACACGCTGGAGCGCGAAGGCAAAGTGCGCCATTTCGGCGTATCGAACCAGCATCCGCTGCAAATCGAGCTGCTTCGCAAATACGTGAAGCAACCGCTGGTTGCCAACCAATTGCAGCTTAGCATCACGAACGCGACGATGATCACGAGCGGCTTCAACGTGAACATGGAGAACGCAGCTGCGGTGAACCGCGATGGCGGCATTCTCGACTACTGCCGTCTGCATGACATCACGATCCAGCCGTGGTCGCCGTTCCAGTACGGCTTCTTCGAGGGCGTGTTCCTCGGCAGCGACAAGTACCCGGAACTGAACGCGAAGATCGACGAGATCGCCGCAAAATACGAAGTGACCAACACGACGATTGCGATCGCGTGGATTTTGCGCCATCCCGCGAAGATGCAGCCTGTCATCGGCACGATGAATGCGACTCGCTTGCAGGAGTGCATCAAGGCCAGCGACATTCAGCTGACGCGTCAGGAATGGTACGAAATTTACCTCGCTGCCGGCAACGTGTTGCCGTAAGGCGGATGAACGTCTGCACATAGAATTAAAATAACCGACCCCGAAAGGGGTCTTTTTATGCAATTGTGGCAGTTGAAGCGTCTGTACGGCACAGGAGTGCCCATCCAAGAAAAGGTGCGAGGCGGCTTATTCTTGCACCACCTGCATTTTCTACATCAAAAAACGGCGATCCGGGCAAATTTGGAGGAATTTCGAGCAACCTCCTTAGAGATAGCGAAAGCAGTGCTATGAGTGTTCATTGGAGTTAGATGAGCCCTTGATTGGAGAATACATGGGAGGACAAACAACAGTAGAAACCAGGAGCAGCTTTCTAAACGTATGGTGCGCGAATATATTTGGAACACCTATAGCGAGCAAATACGGAAAGAGGCTATTCTGGAAAGCATCCGGCAACACAAGTGATATTTAAGCTGCAAGGATACTAAAACCCTCTGTAAAAAATGTGCTTTTATGTGAGATAGGAACGGTATGAAACTGTGTGACCATCGAAAACCACATTATCACAAGCGTTATAATGATAAATGCTCCGAGTGCATCAAAAAAGAAACCGGTAGCAAAGTTGAAGAAATCGGCTTATATCGTATGATACAGGCTGCATAAGCAAATAACCAAGGGTCACGGTTCCCAAAACGCATAACATTAATATTCACATTCACAATTCTGCTAAATACCGAAGATTCCGGGTCACAATTAAGCCATTTCCCTTTCTCAAGAACCGCCGCGAGGGTGTTTTTGTCATGGGGATGGCAGGAAATAAATGGTATAAAGTTGAATATTCATCCCCTAACAAAGAAAAGGGGCGCATCCGTCCACTATGTCAAAAAAATAATAGCGTTGCTGGCAGAGGTCATCCTGACCGGGTTATTATCCGTATGTGACCAAATGAAGAAATCAGCGGATCCACACCGGCTGTTACAGTTACCCAATCATCAGCCACTCCGTCTCCATCAAACACAGCACCCACCACGACCTCAACCCTACTCCAACCCTACTCCGGGTCCGGATTCGCATAAAGGCTATGTACTGGCGACACCAAGCCAAGTTGCATTCATTCGCTGGACGGAAAAGGACAAATAGCTTTCAGGGCAGCTGCAGATTGCTTGTCATACCTAGTAATGACGGAAAACTTAATACAGGGTACCACTAACAAAACGCGAAAAACGTACGTTAAGCGATATATTTATTTCATGAGCCGAACCTTCCGGACGCTAAGGAAATCCGGCTCATCATTTTTTCCAACATTAGGAGCTACTCCAAGAGTAAGATTCGAATTTATGGGAAAATAGTACTATTTTCTGAAACAGTTGATACTCTTCGTACGTCATATATGTTGTAAATAGGATTTTTTACCAGGTGCTACTAAGGGAGGAGGGCCGAGAGAAGATCCATTTAATAAGAACTTTAAAAATTAATTCGCAGTCTAAATCTATTAGTATCGGAGGTTAACTATCTATGCAATTCTGTTAGGACTATCCCTGACTGTTGTCACTGCACTTCCATTCTCGGTTTCTGCTTCGGATGTTACAGCTCATCCTGAGCCATCAAAGAATGTACAAAATGTAAATATTGAGCAAGAAAATAGCATTCAAGTTTTAACACCTAAAGTTAAAACTGAAACAGCACAGTTATTCGATTATCAGCAAACAAAAGATAAAAGCACAAAAAAGCACACTTTTAAAGTTATTTCTTCTGCTGATGACACTATTATTGAAATTCCATTTGAATCTAAAAACGGAGAATACTTAAAATTATATAAAAATGAAGAGGGAAATACGAGTAATGTAGGAAATATATATAATAAAAATGGTAGATCTATTGGAATATTTTCTGTTAATTTTGTTGATAAACAAAATACAGAAGATTTAATTACAAGTATCGATGCTAATACTTTGAAACTAAATGTAAAAGGTACTAGTAGCACTGAACCATATGCAATCCAGTTAACAACAGAAACTACTTATTATTCAACTTATTTCGATAGTTTTGCATGGATAAATCGAGGTGGTACTTATCCAATATCTTTAAGTTTAACTCATACCAATTATTTTTATGAAGGGCCAACTCATGGGATACTGGTGTAAGAGGCGTAGACGCTTGGGATAAAGTTGTAGCTGTTCATAGTGGGAGTCCGAATTGGAGTAATCCAGGCGGATTGGAAGATCAATTTATGTGTCATGTTTACCATGCTGCATCTAAAAATCCTTGGAATATTGAACCATCAAGACCTGACGTAAGTTTTATTGAGACTGAACTTAATGCATGTAACCCTGGATCGGGTATATGGGATTAAAATAATCTGTAAAGGATGTAGGAGAAAAATGAATGCACGAGATATTTGATTACTTCAGACCAATTTATATTTCCCTTGTTATTATTCTAACAATTTTACTAGTAAATATTATTTTTAAAAAGAATAGATTAGAATTATTTAATGGATTTGTAATAACAGCTATTTCATTAATTAGTTTAATCGCCTCTATTTATATGACTTATCAAATTGGCATTTTTGCTGACGAACTATCAATGGGTGGCGATCCTGTTTCCGTTTATATGTTCATTATAATAGCATTACTGTCCATAATTAATATTGTTGCTTATTTTTATAAAAAACGTTCATGATTGTAAGTGACAGGTGAAGTGTTAAGTAACCAATGGTTCAAACGACTCAATTTGTGTTTACATTCTATTGACCAATGGAACAAAGATTTTGAACAAATTCGATAGAGAGTAGAGCGGTAGTCCATGACTTGTTCTCGTCATGGCTGCCGCTCTTCCGATTTTGGTTAAGAGTAGAATACTCCGGAGCAGATCTGATAATATATCTATATCCCCATAGCGCTTGCATAAACAAGCCGGATTTCCTTAGCGTATGGAACCTCCAGCTTGTTTAAGATATTTTCGCTTAGCGTACGTTTAACGCGTTTTGTTGGCGATACCTCATACAGTACAATACCTACTATAAGCAGTTGAAAGCAGACGCTGCAGTACAACCAATTGATTCCAGCCAATTAGCAACAGTTTACAGCGACTTTGCAACTATGAATAGCGATATAGCCAGTATTCAATCGAACAATGCTTCTCTGCAAAGTGATACAACCTCATTCGGTTTACTCATTTCAGCCGTTCAGCGGCGGCTGCAGAGTGTTCAGGATTCCTGGAATACCGGAGAGCCCAGCTAGTTGTCTGGTGCATCAATCATCTGCCGAGGAATGCATGCGTGTATAGAGAGTCGCGTATAGAGGCTCATGTACAATACTAATAATTTCCATCCCGCTGGGCACCCTAAGCTCATCACCTGCCCCTAAAGGGGGTTGCTCAGCGCACTTTGCATCCTGACAAGCGAGGGATCGGTCTTCATGCCTGTTCATCTTTTTCTCCCAGGGCTTTCCATGTTCGATTGGATATCCGCTATCAATATCGTGTTTGCCTTGATCGTTGTGTTTCTCGAGCGACGCCAAGCGAGCATTACTTGGGCATGGCTGCTTGTGCTGATCTTTTTCCCTGTGCTTGGCATCCTCCTCTATATCTTCCTAGGTCAAAGCCTCACGAGGCGCAAAATTTACAAGCTTAAAAAGAGCACCCGTCTCCGTCTGCAAATCCGCCGGCAGCAATCGCTGCTCAGCCAGCAGGAGGTGCTCGCGGCAAGTAAGCTTCACCACGATCAGCTTCAGCTCATTCGGCTGAATCTGCAGGGCAACGGTGCGCTGCTGACGCGCGATAACGACGTGACGCTGCTCGAAGACGGCGCAGCCAAGTTCGACAAACTGTTCCAGCACATCGCAGAGGCGAAGTCGCATATTCATCTGCTGTACTACAAGTTCAGCCGCGATGCGCTGGGGCGTCAACTGCTGGAGGCCCTTACGGAGAAGGCCCGCCAAGGCGTCAAGGTGCGGGTCATTTACGATTCCTTGGGCACCTCCAGCACCGCCAAACGATTCTTTCGGCCGCTGCGCAAGGCGGGCGGAGAGACGGCATCTTTTTTTCCGCCGGTCGTGCCTTGGATCAATTTCCGGATGAATTTCCGCAATCACCGCAAAATCGCCATCATCGACGGGCGCGTTGGTTTTATCGGAGGATTCAACATTGGTGTGGAGTATCTCGGGCAGAACCCTGATTTCGGCTATTGGCGCGATACGCACCTCATGCTGGCAGGCGGAAGCGTGCTGCAGCTTCAGCATCAGTTTGTGCTCGATTGGAGCATTGCCGCGAAGCGTTCGATTCAACAGGAGCCAGGGTTGTTTCCCGATGAGCCAGGACTGGGAAGTACAGCGGTACAGATCGTCGCCAGCGGGCCCGATTCGGACGTGCTTCACATCCGCAATGCGCTTACGAAGATGATCTACGCCGCGCGCAAAAGCATCTACATCCAAACGCCGTATTTCGTACCGGACGAGAGCATGCTGACAGCGCTCAAAATCGCGGCTGCCTCGGGTGTCGATGTCCGTATCATGGTACCGTACAAAAGCGATCACAGGCTGGTGCAGTTGGCGACCAAGTCTTATCTGGCGGAAGTGGTGGAGTCGGGAGCGACGGGCTACCTCTACAGAAACGGCTTTCTTCATGCCAAAACGGTGGTCATCGACGGCCGCATGGCCTCGGTGGGGACGGCGAATCTCGATAACCGCAGCTTTTCGCTCAATTTTGAAGTTACGGCTATCTTGTACAGCGAAGTGAAGAGCCGGGAGCTTGAGAGAAGCTTCGGCCGCGATGAAGAGGCTTCTGTACCGTTCAATCAAATTTACAGACGCAGCTGGTGGCTGCGTTTGTGCGAGTCGGCGGCGAGACTGCTCTCGCCGATTTTATAGCTGCTGCGGGGCCGGACCGTAGGGCATGAATCTTGGCGCGCCGGACTTGATGAGCGCTGCCAGGACGATGCAGTTTGACGCGAGCGAACCGCGCATCCAGGCCGGACTGAAAGGGGAGTTGGCTTCCAGCTCCTCCAAGGGCTGGAGGGCGATCTTCTGCGCAAATGGAATAAAATCATGGCGTAGGCAGTACAGCCCCTCTTCCAACTCTATTTGGGAATGACGGAGTAGAAAGGACGTCTTGCCTATAAAAACAAAGGAGCCGAGGCTGGTTGGAAAACGGCAGGACAGCCACTTAATGCAGGTTGCGATTTGGCGATGATGCGGAGCTTGGAGCAGATCGAATTGCTGATTCAGGTCGGAGAGCCCGCTTGAAATATAGTAAGGCGTGTCGTTGTTCACGGTGAAAATCTGAATACTGTTGTCTCCGGCATGTATGACATCGAGTTCGCGGGGGAGTTTCATGGCGGCGATGGCTTGCTTGACGAGCTCGGTTTCTTCTTTCTGGTACATCGTGCGATAAGCGCTTCGTAAATGATGGGAAACGTCTTCGCTACGCCCAGATTTCGCGCGTTCCTGTGCAAGGAGCTCGCTTAATTCAATCACGATCTTATCGGTTTGCATCATCGTCCCTCACCTATGTCTATGGTCGGCGCTGCTTGCAAAACAGTGCTCAGACTCAATATCTTATAGGAGGAATTGTGGAAGGTCAACCAATTTTTTCTAAATTTTAAATTAAAAATTGCCTCAAAAAACCCAATCCATATGGACTGGGCTTTTGGACACCTATGTTAAATCACAAATTTGTAGCCCACACCCCAGACGGTCTTGATATACCGTGGTTCCTTCGGGTTGACTTCAATTTTTCTCCGTAAATTCGTAATATGTACGTCAATGGACCGTTCGTTGATATACGAGTCAAATCCACGCAGCGCATTAATTAAATCCTCGCGCCGATATACCCGTTCCGGGTGCTCTATCAACAGACGAATGAGCTCGAACTCGGAGAACGTCATCTCGATCGACTCGCCGCGCACATGCAGCGTCCGCTTCTCGACGTTAATTTCCAGTTCAGCCGGAGGCACGGTAATTTCCTGGCGGGCCGGCGCAGCTTCCTGGCGGGCTGGCAGCTCGCGCTTAAAGCGGCGCAGCAGCACCCCAATGCGAGCTTTCATTTCATGCATGGAGAACGGCTTGCAGAGGTAATCATCGGCACCTACAGTAAACGCTTCAATTTTCTCGCTGACCTTGGAATTGGAGGAAATAATAATGATGGGAACCGGCGTCAAGCTTCTTAATGTGTTGCAGAGCTCCGTTCCTTCATAATCCGGCAATACCAAATCTAGCAAAATCAGATCCGGATTAAATTCTGAAAGCGCACTCATTCCTTCCTGACCGTTCAGACAGCGATGAACCAAGAACCCTTCTTCGGTTAAGTACATGCAAATCATTTCGCCAATGATATCGTCATCTTCAATTAATAATATCTTGTCCAATGTCATTGTCCCCCTAACAAACGCATAGTCTAGTCCTACTTAATAATCCTGAAGAGGGAGCTCTGGCGCTAATAATTTACTAATATTTATATTATACGATGTCGAAATTTAAGTGTAAATCATTTTAAACGACTTTATATAGAAAAAATATTAGCAAAATATTAGTGAAATTTCCCCGGGAAATTCATGCCGAGTTGGCAAGTTACCTAATAAGTGGAAGGTATACTGGTGTACATAGAGAATTTGCGCGAAAAGGTGGCGGATGCATGAGCCTGATAGACAGGTATGGAGTGCTAGTCATCAGTGACTCTGAACAAGTTCAAGGGGTCATGACGACTATTCTGGGGACGGATCGACAGTTTCAACTCGTAGGCATTTCGGCGCACGGCAGTTCGGTACTGGAGGAAATCTGGCGGATGCGTCCGGATTTGATCATTTTGGATATGGAGCTGTTAGGCGGGAGGGCGCTGCCCGTGCTTCAATTGATTATGGATCATAGACCTACTCCGGTCGTGGTGCTTTGTACACTCGCCTCAGAGGCGTCCATGCCTACGATTCAAGCAATGCGGCTGGGCGCAGCGGATTATTTCCATAAGGAGATGCTGGAGGAGCGGGGCGGACGCGGGATGAACGACTATTTCCTGGAGCGCTGCAAAGTGGCCGTTCAGCAAGGCATGAAGAGCGTGCATCAAGCCAGCGGCGAATCGGCAGAGCGAAATCTAGCGAAGTTTCAGGAGGAGCAGCGGTTTCAACGACGAATGGCCATCGAATTTCAACTGCGCAAAGCGATTCTGCAGGGGGAACTTCGTATTGTCTATCAACCTGTGGTTGATTTAAACACTTCGTTGATGGTCGGGCTCGAGTGCTTGATCCGCTGGCATAACGCCGAACTGGGCGAAGTCTCTCCATCGGAATTTATTCCGATTGCGGAGGAGACCGGCGTCATTCACGACATCGGCGAGTGGGTGCTGCGTGAAGCATGCCTCCAAAATAAACTATGGCAGGACGCTGGGCTCCCAGCCATCTTCGTGGCTGTGAACGTGTCGCGCTGCCAATTCAATGACCCGCGCCTCAGCGGGATGATTGAGGACATTCTTCGTGAAACGGGACTTCAGCCAGGATATTTGGAGCTGGAGATTACGGAGAGCCTCAGTATGGACGCGAAGCTGGCCGAGGGTGCGCTGGCAAGCTTGAAGCGATTGGGCGTTCGCATCGCGATGGACGATTTCGGTACGGGCTACAGTTCGTTCGGATATTTGCGTGATTTTCCCATCGATAAAATGAAAATTGACCAGTCCTTCATCAAGGGGCTGAAGCATAGACACGTCAATGCTGTCATTGTGCAAACGATGATCACGATGGCCCAGCACTTGGGGCTGGCGGTCGTGGCCGAGGGCGTGGAGACGGAGGAAGAATTAAACATTTTAAGGGAATACGGCTGCCGTTACGTACAGGGCTATTATTTCAGCAGACCGGTCGAATTCCAACAGATTGAAAATATGCTGGTACATTTGAGCTAATCGGGCCTCGGTATGCTAGCGCTTTGGATGATGTAAAGATAATGGAGTGATTCTTCTGCTGCGTGACTTTTTAATCAATGTGGTCATCATGACTTTTTTTGTACTTTTTGTAGAGCGGTTGTTTCTATATAAAAAACTCAAGCAGAAATCCACCTGGTCATTCAAGCTTTATGTTGGGCTTGCGCACGGCGCGCTTTGTGTATTGATCGGTCAGTTCAGCACGCAGCTTGCCCCGGGGCTTAGTCTGAACCTGCGCGGCATTGGACTGCTGCTGTCGATGTACGTGGGCGGTTGCTTCTCATTCGCGCTGACACTGGCCAGCATGCTGCTCGGCAGATTCGTGCTGGGCGGCTCGTTAACGTTAATGCAGATGAGCATCGCCATCGGTGCTGCAGCGGTTGCCGCGCTCGTGCTGGCCAAAATGCGGGTGCGGGAGCCGTGGCTGAGATGGCTTTATGGTGCGCTTAGTTATTTGATTATTTACGGTTTGAGCATCTTGGTTGTATACCGACCTAGCTTGGATACGCTCATTCCCTATTCCTGCTATCAAATGATGTGCGCCGTTGTCGTGGCGTTGTTTCTAAAGTTTTTTTACCAGGACCAACAGTATAAACGGCAGCTTCAACTGGTGGAGCAGGAACTGCAGGATATGCTCCGGTTCCAGTCGGGGTTTTCGTTCAAGGTGATCAAACCGAAGGACGAGTTTATCTATGCCTTGGTGGAAGGGCAGCTGCTGGCGCAATTGGGTTGGAAGTCAGCGGATTTTACTGGCAAAAGCGTTCGTGAAGTCACCGTTTTTTCGAAAACGCTTGCAGAAAAGCTGGCCGCCAATTATGAAAAAGTGTGGCACGGCGAACAGCGGCTGATGTATGAGTATGACATCAACGGGCACACCATTCTGGTAAGCCTTCAGCCTGTGAATCATGATGGGACGGTGAGCGAGCTGATTGGTTCTGCCTGTGATGTGACGGAGCACCGGGCGGCCCAGATCAGCATGCACGCTAGAGACGAGCAGTACAGAACGTTAGTGGAGAATTCCGAGGATTTTATATGCCGTTTTGAACTTGACGGCACATTGGCTGCGGTCAACAGTAAGTTTTATCGAACATATGGGTTTACGGAAGAGCAGGCCATCGGTCAACCGTTGACGATGCTGGTCCGAATGGACCCTCCCGAGCTGTGGGAGAGCATGTTCGAAAGCGCCATTTTGGAGCGGTGCACGAAGCAGTTCAGCGTTCATTTACTGGATCCCGATCAAACTAGGCGTGCCTACAATGTGACGTTGTCTCCTTTATTTGGAGAAGGGGGGCGGGAAGTTGAAGGGATGACCTGTACGATTCACGATGTGACGGAATTGAAAAGACGCGAGGAGGTCGACCAATCCAATCGGGCCAAAATGGAATTCCTGGCGAGAATGAGCCACGAGATTCGAACGCCGCTGAACGGCATCATGGGACTTTCGCTTCTCCTGCAGCGGACTGAGTTGACAGCGCTTCAGCAGGATTATTTGGGCAAAATCGACACGTCCTCGCAGGTGCTGCTTGCGACGATTAATGATATTTTGGACTTTTCGAAGCTGGAGGCGGGCAAAATGCCTGTGGAGAAGGTCGACTTCTCCTTGGAAGCCTCGCTGCAAAAGGTGGCGGACCTCGTCAGCGTCATGCTGGATAAGAACCGGCTTCCGTTCTTGTTCGATACGCCGGTCAATCTGTCCGCGCCGGTTAGCGGCGACCCGTTTCGTCTGGAGCAGGTGCTGACGAACCTGGCGAACAATGCGGTCAAGTTCACGGAGAAGGGGCATCTGCGGCTGCGCGTGTCGCTGGAGGAAGAGCTGCCGGAGGGGTATATCGTACGGTTTGCTATGGAAGATACCGGCATCGGGATTGCTAAAGAGGAGCTTGCCCGGCTGTTCATGCCGTTCTCGCAAGCGGACACCTCGACAAGCCGCAAGTACGGCGGAACCGGCTTAGGGCTTGTCATCTGCCAGCATCTCGTGCAGTCGATGGGCGGGATGCTCCGGGTCGAGACGGCGCCGGGGGTGGGCAGCTGCTTCTCGTTCAGTCTGCTGCTGGAGAAGGCAAAAGCGCCGCAGGAGAAGCTGCCGGCTTTAGACGGGGTGCCACTGGCCGGAAGGCGGCTGCGCATAGCGTCGCCAGTGGAAGTGACGGCAGGACATTTGGCGGAGATGGCGGCCTCTTTGCAGGTGCAGGCGGAGCTTGCAGCGGATGTGCAAGCGCTGCTAGCTCTGCATGCGGAAGATGAAATCAGCGGCTCCTACCCGGATTATGTGCTGCTTGATCTGCACGAGATGAACGAGGACCGCTGGACGGCCATGCTGCAAGCAATTGACCGCTCGCGGACGTTTATCGTCGCGTATACGACGCTGGAAGGCCGGGAGTGGCTGCTCGAAGAGCCCGCTGAGCGGCAAGCGGATGCGGTGCTGCTCAAGCCGGCCGGCCGATGGATGCTGCAGCGGACGCTGGCGGCGCTGGCGGCTGTGCCGCTGCCCGAGGCGAGGCCGTTCGTGGAACGGGAGCCGGCACAGACCGAGAAGCCGGCAGCGGTGTCAAAGGGCAGCGTGCTGGTCGCGGAAGACAACGAGATCAATCAGCTGGTCATTTCCAAGCTGTTGGAGAGTTTGGGCTACGACGTTGTCATGGCGTGCAACGGGGAGGAAGTGCTAGCGCTTGCGGAGACGCAAGCCTGGCGCATGATTCTGATGGACATTCATATGCCGGTGATGGATGGCTATGAAGCGACACAGAAGCTGAGGCAGCGCAAAGCGATGAACCGTGTCCCGATCGTCGCGCTCACCGCCAACGTGTTGATGCAGGACCGGCTGCAACTGCTTAAGCTGGGCATCAACGACGTGCTGACGAAGCCGGTAACAGCGGAGCAGGTGGCCGCGATGCTGGATAAGTGGCGGGATTTGAGCTGGCTGACCGAGACGCCGGGCATCGGCGGCGCGGAGATGCTGCGCAGCCTGGATCACAAAGTACATATCATCGAATACCTGTTGGAGAAATTCAGACAGGATTACGCTGATTTTGCCGAGCAGTTGCTGCCGTTTCTCGTCGAGCAGGACCTGGTCTCCGCTCGTCGGAAGGTGCACACGCTGAAAGGCGTAGCCGGCAACTTCTACGCGAAGGAGCTTGTCGCGGAAGTGCTGATGCTGGAGCGGGAGTTGGCGGGCGGCATCCAGATGGAGGCGTGCCTCGCTCAAGCTGCGCGCGTGCAGCAGGCGATCGACGTCATCGTCGGCGGACATGCGCGGGTAGCGGCGGCGAAGGAGTAGGAGTAGGAGTAGGAGTAGGAGTAGGAGTAGGCTAGGACACCAATTGCATATTGCTTATAGCCCCGCATAGAACCCGCGTCGCAGATTGCCTGTGGCGCGGGGTTTTTATGTTGGGACGGCGGGGGACTCGCGGGTTAACGGTTACCAGCGCGCTTATTCCAATGAATAAGCGGTATCCCGTCAGGCTAACGGTCGCTGTGGAGGCTATTTAGGCGAAATGCCCAAGTTTGGACGGGGATTTGGGGAAATAAGCGCCATGGGAACCGTTAGCTTCAACAATCAAGCGATTTGAGTCAAATAGGCGTAATGGCAACCGTTAGACACAGTAGACATGGCAGCCATACCCTACCCTGGCAGCCCTAACGCGGCAGCCATAATCCCCTACCCATGCGCCGCCAAATGATTGAATGCCATCGATATCCAGACGACATGGTAAACATTGACCGCCCCGTAGAGAATGACCGTTAGGAGCAGGGCGGGGTGAACCCATGTTTTTTGCCGAATTCTGGGGTGAATGATCATGAGGGCTAGCGGGAACACGAGCTTGATCGCGTAATACCCAGCTACATGCCACTCATAGATGGAGCGGATCAGTGGGTTCATTTCCTCGATAAACCGGAGCTTCAGTCCCATATCCGTAAACAGGGCGTCACTTAGGCAGAGGAGCAGGAGGCATAGCAGGATTTTATTTTTCAACAGCATGGTCATAGCACGCATCCTCACTTTCCATTGTTCCGAATACAGGCAGATGGAGGCAGGAGTGTCATTATTGATGTTGATACATATTGTATCAAATATTTGGGCGACATGTCTAATTCAGCATAAATTCCTTACCCTGCTAGAGAAACAATTGGGAAGAGGAAGCGTACAATGGGGTGCTGCTGAAAAGAATTGAGATACAGTTGAAAGGAGCACTGCATGGGAGAATATGAGTGGGACAGCAAGATCGCGTATTTAAGCAAGACCAGAGAGCTGTATTACAATGATGATTACTTGGAGTTTCTTGTGAGAAGCGTCTGGAAGATCAATGCTCCGGTTCGTATCGTCGATTTTGGCTGCGGTTACGGCTACTTAGGGACCAAGCTGATGCCGCTCATGCCGGAAGGCTCGGTCTATACGGGTATAGATGCTGGCCGCCAATTAATTGCGCATGCGGAGACGATTTTTCGGGAGGCGCCGTATCCGACCCATTTTATCTTAGGGGATATTCGGGAGCTGGAGCTGGAAGAAACGTACGATCTCGCTGTCTGCCATGCCTTTCTCTTACACATGGAGCAGCCGAAGGACATCCTCCGCAAGATGATCGGCTGCTTGCCGAATGGAGGGCGGATCATCTGTTTTGAACCGCACTGGATATCCACAATGGCGAATTATTACGTCGATGGCCATAGGCACTCGGACTTTGTTCAGATGGGCGTGCTCCAGAAACTGTTCGAACGAGACGCGGAGCGCTGCGGGAAGGACGGGAACATCGGCATGAAGCTGCCTGTTTACCTGAGCCAGTTAGGTGTGAAGCGCATTGAGTGCAGAGTCAGCGACAAGGTGAATGTGCGGGATCCTGATGCGATAACCGGGGAGGCGGAGGACCTGTATGACGCGATAAAAGAAGACGGATTCGGGGCCGATCCAGGAGAAGAAGAGGCGTTCGTCGCCAATTTAGTTCGCCGGGGTGTCTCGCACGAAGAGGCTCACGCAGCCTATAAATCGGAGGCTTACTCGTCCAAAATCTTCCAACGCGACGTTCCCCTGACGTATGCCGCAACGATGAAAATTACGACCGGTGTGGTCGAACGGTAGATGATTGAAGGCAGCTCAAGACGGGTGGTTGTACTGTCTCGGGCTGCCTTTTTGTTGCTAAGCCGCATGGCTGCGCTTTTTGGTGGACGATCCGGTGAGTCTGGCGATCACAGTGACCACGAAGCGGTCGACCGCATCTATTTGCTGGCAAGCGCACAGTCACAACGAAATAAGAGTGGTTTGCCACTCTTATTTTCACCTAAACCGCCGCCGCGCGCCTATCGGGCCGCAATTGAGGGGGGATCCTCTCCCCGTTGATATGAAAAAAACGCTCCCCTAACAAGGGAAGCGTCATTCTGCATTCAGATAGGCCCGGTGGGGGTCGAACCCACAACCTACCGGTTAAGAGCCGGTTGCTCTGCCATTGAGCTACGGACCTGAATAGACTTATTCTACCACGCAGGTCAGGCAGGGTCAACGTTTACGTCAAAAAAAGCCTGCCCACCGCACCATAGCGGTGCGAAGGACAAGCCTTACCGTTGCTAGAATACTTTCGTTGTCCACGTCTCGCAGTTCCAAGTATCCGTCACGACATCGCGATAGAATTCCGGTTCGTGGGAGATCAGCAGAATGCTGCCTTTGTAAGCTTTCAGAGCGCGTTTCAGTTCGTCCTTCGCATCAACGTCCAGATGGTTCGTAGGCTCGTCGAGCACGAGCAGGTTCGTCTCGCGGTTGATCAGCTTGCACAGGCGGACTTTCGCTTTTTCGCCGCCGCTCAGGACGACGATTTTGCTCTCGATATGCTTGGTCGTCAGACCGCATTTGGCAAGCGCTGCGCGCACTTCGAACTGCGACAGGGAAGGAAACTCGTTCCACACTTCTTCAATACAAGTGTTGTTATTCGAGTCTTTGATTTCCTGCTGGAAGTAGCCAACCTGCTGGTTTTCGCCTCTTTGCACGGAGCCGGAGATCGCCGGGATCTCGCCGAGGATGCTGCGCAAGAGCGTCGTTTTCCCGATGCCGTTGGCGCCGACGAGGGCTATTTTCTGGCCGCGTTCCATGCGCAGATCCAGCGGACGGGACAGCGGGCTGTCGTAGCCGATGACGAGATCTTTCGTTTCAAAAATCAACTTGCCGGACGTACGTCCTTCCTTAAAGTTGAACTGCGGCTTCGGTTTCTCCTTCGCCAGCTCGATGACATCCATCTTGTCGAGCTTCTTCTGTCTGGACATCGCCATGTTGCGCGTCGCGACGCTCGCTTTGTTGCGGGCAACGAAGTCCTTCAGGTCCGCAATTTCCTGCTGCTGACGCTTGTAGGCGGATTCCAGCTGCGCTTTTTTCATTTCATGCACTTCTAGGAAGTGATTGTAATCGCCGACATAGCGGTTCAGCTCTTGATTTTCCATGTGGTAAATCAGGTTGACGACGCTGTTCAGGAACGGGATGTCGTGGGAAATCAGAATGAACGCATTCTCATACCCTTGCAGATAGCGCTTGAGCCACTCGATATGCACTTCGTCAAGATAGTTGGTAGGCTCGTCGAGGAGGAGGATGTCCGGTTTCTCAAGCAGCAGCTTCGCCAGCAAAACCTTCGTCCGCTGCCCGCCGCTCAGATCGTGAACGTCCTTGTCCAGCCCGATGTCGGTGAGGCCCAGACCGCGCGCTGTTTCTTCGACTTTGGCATCGATCATGTAAAAATCCTGATTCGTCAGAGTATCCTGAATCGTGCCCACGTCCTCGAGCAGGCGATCCAGCTCTTCTGGCGAGACTTCGCCCATGCGGCCGTACATGTCGTTCATTTCTTGTTCCATGTCGAACAAATATTTGAATGCGCTTTTCAGCACGTCGCGGATGGTCATGCCTTTCGTCAACACCGCATGTTGATCCAGGTAACCGACGCGCATGCGCTTGGACCATTCCACTTTCCCGTCGTCCGGTTGCAGCTTCCCGGTAATAATGTTCATGAAGGTCGATTTGCCTTCGCCGTTCGCGCCAATCAGCCCGATGTGCTCGCCTTTCAGCAGGCGGAAGGATACATCGTTGAAGATCGCACGATCTCCAAAGCCGTGACTAAGTCGTTCTACATTTAATATGCTCATGAATGACACCTTTTCCTTATACATTTTCCTACATGTATTTTATTATAAACGGCCTTAACCAAACAACTCCCTAAATTAAACAGTGTCCAGTAAAGTTTAAGTATAACGATTTTCTGGTGTTGAGGCGCAGGCGACACTTTGTTACAATCCCCAATGACAGCTCGTGGGCCAAAAGAGAGAGCCTATTTCCCGTCCCGGATCACGTAGCCCATCTCGAGCTTCGTTTCGATGAAACCTGCCATGCTGCGCGGTTCGCAATGTAAGGGATGAGCGGCAGCGGCGAGAAGGACGTTGTGACGACTTATGCTTGCGCGCTTGTCCTCTGAGGGCAGGATGAACGCCACCACATATGGAAAAACAGCCTCAAGCGTCGTTCCGACCGCACACAGCCCAGGGTCCTGCTTGCCTCGGCCCATCAAGTTGATGAGCATCGCGCCTTCCGGGGACAACTTCGCACGCGCTTCTTCAAAAAACTCCAGCGACGTCAGGTGCGATGGTGTGCCTTTCGCGGTGAAGGCATCGAGCACGAGGCCGCCGAGGGAGGCGTCCGCTTGGGCCTGGAGCAGCCTGCGGCCGTCACCGACGAGGACGTTGTTGTAGGGATAGCCGAAGAATGTCCGGCTGATCGCGGCTATTTCCGGTTCCAGCTCTGCGACCGTGCAACGGTTTTCAGGCAATTGCCGGGCAATCGTGCCGATACCGTGGCCAATGAGGAACACCCGCTCATCGTTCGGGATATTTAAGGACATTAAATGAAGGATTGCCCTCGGATACTCAAACAGCACGCGATCCGGGATTGCGAGATCCATCGCGCCCTGCATTGCCTGATCCCCGAATTCCAGGAGGCGAAAGCGCCCTTTTTCCCCGTCCCATTCATTGGTGTCATAGACGGTGATGTCTTGGCCGGAACTGGGCTTATGGAACAACACTTCACGCATAGCAGCTTGCCTCCGATAAATAAGTATGTTTGCAGTATACCACAGGTGCGCCGTCTCGTTCTCGAGACCGAGTTCAGGTTGGAACCGCCGCCTGATGAGTGCAGGAGAAGTCTGGTTTATACTCGGAATGTCGAGTTCAATATGATCAACGGAAATGGCGTATAGGAGGCTATTATGACAAAGCAGGAAAATAACAAAACGCTGGTACTGATCGGCCTGTTGCTGGGGCTGATTTTCTCGGAGCTGGACCAGACGATCGTATCCACTGCGCTGCCGACCATTATTCGTGAGCTGCATGGATTGTCGCTCTACGGCTGGGTCGCGGGGATTTACATGCTGGCGATTACGATGTTTATGCCGATTTTCGGCAAGCTGGCAGACATTTATGGACGGAAAAAGATTTATTTAAGCTGCATCGTCCTGTTCTTGACGGGGTCCGTGATCTGCGGCCTTGCGAATTCGATGACCGTGCTGCTGATCGGCCGTGGCGTGCAGGGGATCGGCGCCGGCGGGCTGATGCCGTTAGCCATGTTAATCGTCGGCGACACCTTCGCGCTGGAGCAGCGGGCGAAGCTGCAGGCCTTAATCGGCCCGATGATGATTTTGCCGCAGCTGCTGGGACCGACGCTGGGCGGGTATTTTGTCAGCCACTTAAACTGGCACTGGATTTTCTTGATTAACATCCCGATCGGTGTGTTCTCCGCCATCATTATGGTCAAAGGGCTTCGGGAGTCGCGCAGCGACGAGAAACGGTCAATCGACTGGGCAGGCGCTTTCACCCTGGTGCTCGCCATGTTCTCTCTGCTGCTGGCGCCGGTGCTGATCGATGTTAAAGGCTATACGTGGGGGTCGCCGATCATTGTGGCGCTGCTGGCCGCGTTCGTATTATTAACGGCATTATTTATTCTAGTGGAACGCAAGGCCAAAGAGCCGATTATTCCATTGGCCTTGTTCCGGAATCGCTCGGTCGTCGTACTCTCGATCATCGTATTCCTGACCATGTTGGGCGTCATGGGCGGCATTTCCGGCCTCCCGTTCTTCGCGCAAATCGTCATGGGCATCTCGCCGACGGCATCCGGTTACTTGTCGCTGGCTTTCATGGCGGGTGCTATCCCGGCAAGCATGCTGTGCGGGAATTTGATTACCAAGGTTGCTTATAAAAACCTGTTTGTCGTGTCCTTCATCTTCCCGATCGCCAGCTACATCATGTTTGCGTATCTGCAAGTCGATACGACGGTACTGTACGTCATTGTGGCCAGCTTCATTCTGGGTCTCGGCATCGGCGTCCTGTTCGGCTCGGATAACCTGATCGTGCAGGAGTCCGTGGCCAAAGAACACACCGGTGTCGGCGTCGCCACCGTCCAATTGTTCCAGGCGATCGGCACGACGCTCGGGTTCAGCATTTTCGGCAGCCTGCTGTCGCGGAACATCGCGTCCGGGCTTGAGGGAATGTCTGACCGCTTCCCCGCGGGATCGGCGGATAGCATCAAGAACGGCGGCCTGCCTAGCGGCCTTCCGGCCGATCTGGTGCTCTCGATCAAAACCGTGTTTACGGACGCGTTTCAGCATATTTTTGCGATCGGGATCGGCTTTGCGGTCGTCGCATTTATCGTGTGCTTCTTTATGAAGAAAGAAGTACTCAGCTCGAACAAGGAAGAGCACGGCACAGCGGCAAGTGAGACAGTTAGTGCTTAAGATAAGAACCAGTGCCCTGACGGGTGCTGGTTTTTTTCGTGCAGAGGGTCGGAGGGGCAGGGACATTGTGCATTTGCCGAATACGTAGGTGGTGTGCGATACAGCCGAGGCGTATCTTTTTTGTTCCGAAGGCGAATGAGGAGAATTTTGAACCGGATCTCCGCCCTTCCGGCCAAGCTGCACGTAGAACGCTAAGCAGGATTGTTCTACCTGAGCTTGTATGTTGTATACTAAGGATATAAGCATCAACCACAGGTAAAGGGAACGGTGACAAGGGATGACGGTTACATGGCAATCGCATTTGCGGCAACTGGGCAGCTCTACGCTGGAGCTCTCGCCGCTAGGTCTCGGCTGTTGGCAATTTAGCAATGGGCATGGGATGGTCGGCAAGTTTTGGCCGGTGTTGAGCAAGGCGGATGTAGGCAAAATCGTGCAAACCTCCTTGCGCGGCGGCATCAACTGGTTCGACACGGCAGAGATTTACGGCAACGGCCAGTCGGAGCAAATGCTGGCGGAAGCCCTCCGCGACGCAGGGCCATTGGCCGAACGTGCGCACGTCGCCACCAAATGGTGGCCGATCCTGCGTACAGCCAGCAGCATCTCGCACACCATCGACGAGCGGCTGCGGCTGCTCGAGAACCGGCCGATCGAGCTGCACCAGGTGCATCAGCCGTATTCGTTTTCGACGGTGCGTGCGGAAATGACGGAAATGGCAAAGCTTGTGAAACAGGGGAAAATCCGCAACGTCGGCGTCAGCAATTTTTCCGCCGCCAGCATGCGCGAAGCCGACCGCGTCCTGCGTGAGCATGGCTTGCGGCTCGCCTCCAATCAGGTGAAGTACAGCCTGCTGGACCGCCGAATTGAGCGCAATGGCATTCTCGATGCAGCCAAGGAGCTCGGCATCGCGATCATCGCATATTCCCCGCTGGAGCAGGGGATTTTGAGCGGAAAGTTCCACAAGCGTCCTGAGCTCGTGAAAGCCATCACAGGGCCCCGCAAATGGTCGTCCGCCTTCCGCGCGTCAGGGCTTCGGCGGTCCAAGCCGCTCATTGACGTACTGGAGGAGCTGGCTGAGTACTACGACGCTTCTCCGACGCAAATCGCGCTCAACTGGATGATTCATGCGCACGGGGACACCGTGTTCGCGATTCCAGGCGCGTCCAAGGTGCACCATGCCGAGGAGAATGTCAAGGCGATGCAGTTCAAGCTGACCGAAGCTGAGCTCACGCGGATCGGTGACGCGTCGTGGCAGGTGTTGGGCGGGTGAAGAGGGCTGCTCCCGTGGGTGAGAGGATGGAAGTGGGAGAGCTGCTTGCTTGTCGTAGAGTCGCAGCCTGGATATCGTGTGACCCGATAGATCAAGGCCTTCGATCTCTGTTGAGATCGGGGGCTTTTCAGCGTGACAGCAAAGTTTAGTTTCGAAATGCAGTCAGCAACGGCTTGTCCAGTTAAGGAGTGTGTGTCTTTTTTGCTGTTCTGTCAAGAAAGTAGAC
>NZ_RXHU01000019.1 GCF_003955665.1 Paenibacillus whitsoniae | reverse complement strand
CTCGCTGATTAAGATGGCCGGCGTCTTTACGGAGGAGGAGAAGGGCCGGTTCTATGCGATGACCGAGTATTTGCTGCGCTATATGCTGGATTTGCGCGACCGGACGGAGCTAACCGCCGAAGCGGCGCAGCGGGGCTGCAGCAACTGGCAGACGGATATGTGCGCGGGCACCGCTTATATGATGCTCGTGCTGGACGATTTTCCGAACCGCAAGGCTTGGCTCTATAACGCGCACGCCGTGCTGCAAGCGCAGCTATCGCTGAATGTGAACCCCGACGGCTCGTGGCCGGAGTCGATTCGGTATCATCATGCGGCGCTGGAGCGCTTTGCTGGTTACGCGAAGGTCGTTGCCCACATGATGGGAGACAACTGGTTTGCCACGACGCGTCTGCCTGAAATGTTCGATTTCAGCGTGCAAGTGCAGACGCCGGGCTATACGTTTTTTAGCGGCCGCATCGGAACGCCGCCCTTTGGCGATCACGCGCTGAGCGGCGGCGCGGAGTTCGGCAGCTACACGACATATCTGGCCGATGTCGCGAAGGTGAATAAGGCGCTCGCCGATCGCATGTACCTGACATGGGTGAAGGCCGGCAAGCCGTTCAAGAAGCTGTGGGGCGAAGGGATTGCGTTGGACAATCTGCTCGCGCTTAGCGACCGTTATGCGTGCGACGGCGAACTGGCGCACTCCTCTGAGGTGAGCTACTCGGATGCGGGCCTCCACATATTCAGAGGGGATGGTCACGGAAGCTATTTCGCCGTGATGTCCAGCCCTCAGCCGATCGGCCACGGGCACCTGGATCAAGGGTCTTTTATCCTGTATAAAAATGCTGTGCCGCTCGTCATGGACTCCGGCATTGAAGGCTACTTTGACAGCAGCACGAGCTGGCATATTTCCTCGTATTCGCACGCGTGCGTACAGTTTGCGACGCGTCGGAAGGCTTTCCCAAAATCCGGCAGCGGCGCGATTAATTTGACGGCGGGCACGTACAGCCTAGAACGCGGCTGGGTCGATGTGCCGAGAACGAGCCATGTCCTGGCTTATGCGCCAGGCGAGGAGATAGATTTTATCTCCATTGAGATCCTGAATCCCGAAGGCGCAGGCAGACACAGAAGAGACATCCGTTATCTCAAACAACATGATCTTTATGTCATTTACGATCGAATCTACGACTTCGAGGGCGAGGTGCTGTTCAGCCTGCCGGTTGCGGCGGTGAGCACGGCAAAGGACGGAGCTTCCTATGTATCAGAAGGCTATTACGGCGTTGAGCTCGAAACGGTGCTCGCAAGCCGCGTCAAACGATCGTGGATTGAGCAAGGGCGAGCGACGCAATTTACGCCGGGCAAGCCCGGAGATGGAACGACGCTGGATTACATTCGTGCCGTGGCGGATGCCAAGGACGGATTTCTGACGATTTTGCATGCGAAAACACAAGGGGAGCGACGTTTGGACGCCGTCCATTATGCAGATGGTCATCTCAAAATCACACATGGGGATGTGTGTATGGATCTCGATCTTTAGGCAGTACGGATGCCGGGAAACTCGTTAAAAAAACGCACGTTTTCCTGAAAAAAACGCATACCCAGCGACAGCCGCATGAACTAGCATGTAGAGAGGCATGACAACATTCAGAACACGTTGGAGGGCGAGCCAATTGCTTGATATGTATAACGTAAAAGATTTTGGGGCTGTTGGCGATGGAACTACCGTAGATACGACGGCGATTCAACAGACGATCGATTGCTGCGCGGAAGCGGGGGGCGGCACGGTTGTTCTGGCGGGTGGAACGTTCGTCAGCGGCACGATTTTTTTGAAATCTAATGTCTATTTGCAAGTAAATGCTTCGGCAGTTCTGCTGGCGAACCCCGATATTCGCGATTATGCGGACGGGACACACTACAACCGCTATGTGAACGAAAAGGATATGGATAAGTGCTTGATCTACGCGGAGGATGCGACGAATATTGGCGTTATTGGCCAAGGCGAGATCAACGGTAATGCGGAATGCTTTCCGAATGAGGGGACGATCGACCGTCCGATGATGATGCGTTTTTTGAGATGCGCGCACATTCATGTGAAAGGTCTTCGGCTGCACAACTCGACGGCGTGGACGACCGCTTTTCTCGACAGCGAGAACATTTGGTGCGACGGCCTGGACATCCGCAATGACCGCAGGTATAACGGGGACGGGCTGGATTACGACGGCTGCAAAAACGTGTTCATCTCCAACTGCCGCATTCTCGGAACCGACGACAATCTTTGTTTACAAGCCAGCAGCAAGGATTATCCAATGAAAAATGTCCATATTGTCAACTGCCATTTTACGTCCATTTGCGCAGGCATTCGGATCGGGCTGAAATCGGTCGGGGATATTTCCAATGTGGCTATTCATAACTGCACGTTTGAGAACGTATGGCGTGAGGGCATCAAGATCGAATGCACCGAAGGCGGCAGCATCACCGACATCGTGGCGCAAGGGCTCGTGATGCGCAATGTGACGCGGCCGATCTTTATCATTTTGAATAACCGTCTGGACGTGATCGGCTCTTCTGTCGGACTTGAAGCGATGCCGGAGATCGGGACGATGGCACGCATTCTACTCTCGGACATCATCGCGACGGATGACGAGGAGATGAACAATACCCACTACCGTTTTACGGATGATGTGATGGGGTGTCCATCTTTTAACGGGATTCGCATCGACGCTTGCGAGAGCCATCCGATCCGCGATCTAACGCTCAAACATGTGACGTACACGTTTATTGGCGGCGTTAACAAAGAAGACATTCCGGCAGACTATCCGAAAGTCTGGGACATGCGATTCGAGCATCCCGACCTCGTCTCCGAGAACTATTATCCGACCTGGAGCCGAACGACGTTTATGGATGTCAGACATGTGGAGCGGCTTTCGCTGGAGGGGGTCAAGTTCCACGCCTTTCAGGCGGATACGCGGGAGTCGTATCGGATTGAGCATTGCACGGTGTTGAAAGAGGATGTTACGGAGTATTAATGAGCTGCGAGGAAATTAGCGGTACTTTATTTCCTCGCAGTCTCTGATGGTAACGTAAAAAGCCACCTCGCTCGGTTAATTACCAGGCAAGGCGGCTTCTTTCGTGTTCAGCTATTCCTTTACTGCCCGCCAAACAACTTGACCGACTGAATCGTCGAGTCTTTGGGATCCAGATCCAATCTCAGCACGGTGCCCTGCGCTTTATACGAGAGCATATAGGCGGTCTTCGCATCCGGCTTGCCAAGAATGGAGAGGGCATCCTGCACCTGCTGTCCAATTCGCAAGCCATGCAGCCCAGGATCAATGTCGCCGGAGTGGACGTCGACGAATTCTACGATTCCCTTGCTTGTAAAACCAAAGGAGAAGTCGCCGTAATCATACACCTCGATCCCATCTTCTTCCATGGCAAACTGCTTGCTCGCTTTACCGAAGAGCGCGACGACGTCGCCTTTGGCACTTCCTATTTTGACGCCCATAAGTGTAGGCTTTTCCTGTTGATAAGCATTCTCGGCTTTCACATTCGGCTTCGGTGTCGATTTCGGGTTCACAATTGACTGCGGTACATCGACTTCCTGCGTCGTCGTAGACGAGGCTCCGGCAACCTGTGCTTCATGCTGCTTGTTGTCTTCCTGATTCGGTGTTGCGGAAGGCATCGCGACAGCGATTGTCGGCGTAGGCTCGTCTCGCCATTCGTAAGAGGTGGAGGTCGAGACAGGCGAGGTTGATGCGAGTGGAGATGGGGCAGCAGCATCCTGGCATCCCGTTACAAGAACGGATAGGACCGCTACCGGCACACATCCTTGTATAATAGGTTTTATGAGGCTGTTCAAGGCGATCTATCCTTTCCGCGAGACTAGGATCATGTCAACTAAAAATGACGACTGTTTTAATCATACCGTTTATCGGCCGATTTTCAATGCATCTAGATGCCCAAATGTGAGCAATTCAAGAACGAAATCGCAGCGTGATTTTCTTCTATATAAGAATAGACAGTTAGAGGATGGAAAAAGTTTCAATCTTCGCGACATTTTTATTTTTGACTTGAAACGAGTGTTGTCGGTATGGTAATTTACTCATAATAGACAGGCAGAGGGGGTTATGTCCATGGAATTGTTAAAACGGCGGATTCAAGAAGTCGGCGTCGTGGTTTCGGATAAAGTTTTAAAGCTCGATACGATATTGAATCATCAGATCGATCCTGCTCTAGTCCTGGAAATGGGGAGAGAGTTTGCAAGATTGTTCAGAGAAACCAAGCCGGACAAAGTGCTGACGGTGGAATCCTCTGGGATCCCGATTGCGTATACGACGGCGCTTACGCTTGAAATACCGATGATCTTTGCGAGAAGAAAAAAGACCCTGACAATGGACCAGGATACGTACAGCGAGCGTGTTCCTTCTTTTACGAAAGGGATTGTGACGGACATTATGGTGTCCTCCCATTTGCTGCATCCAGGAGATCGCGTGTTGATCATCGACGATTTCATCGCCAATGGCGACGCGGCGCGCGGGTTGATTCGCATTGTAGAAAAGGCGGGCGCCGAGCTGGTCGGCGTAGGGATCGCAGTGGAAAAATCGTTCCAAGCCGGCGGCAACTCGATTCGCGAGAAGGGCATCCGCGTTGAATCTTTGGCACGCATTGCCTCGCTTGAAGGCGGGCGCGTAACATTTGACTGATTTTACATGGAGACTTCTACTTCCCTGAAAACGATTTATCCTTTATAATGGTTACAAGGTAAGAGAGGAGGCTGACATCTATGGGTATCGAAAATGGTTCGATCGAATATTTTATGTCGAAGCTTGAGGAAGCGAAAACGCACTTTGAACGAGCATTAGATTGTAAACATACAGAGTTTGACGATCTGTATCCGTATATGATCGAACATCCTCAATTTTTTTGGTATAAGCGCTATGTGGCTTGGTCTGAATTGTTAACTATCGTAAAGCTGTGCACTGAGCTAGGCTACGAGTGGGAGCAGCAATTCTCGGCAAGTCAAGCGGAATATATCAAGAAACGTGTGATGTCAAGCAAAGTCCTTGATTTCTGGTTTGAGACGAATGATTCCAAGGAACATGTCAGTTAATTGTTCATATACGAAGGTGAAGGCCAAGGGTTCCGGTTGTGGAATCTTTGGCCTTTTGCCGTTATACACCTTGATTCAGAACATTCATGCTTTCAATATGCCGTCTGGTGTGTTCATTGCCGAGGCGGTGAATGGCACGGTATACTTCGGTCAAATAATAGTCGTATTCCTGATCCTGCGGAACCGAATAGTAGACTTTCCAAGGGAGCCAGGTGGCGCCGTAGCTGTTTTGCGAGGTGTTGTCGACTTCTTCCAGAAGCTCTTGCAGCTTGGCAAGGTCTTCCTCGGTTGCTTGGATTTCAAATTGATAGTCAAGGGTGGTCGGATCTTCCAGCACTTCGCCGGTGCCGACGTTGATGTAGTAGGTTCGTTTGACTTCGTTCATCGTCAGATTGCCTCCCGTACAGGTCGTAGTTAGGTTGCGCTTTGCCTGCTGCTGTCAAGTTTCTTCTTCGTTAAGTTAGCCTATTCCCAACCTAATTATGTAACGTTTCGCGGATTCGGAAAATGGTGTATGCTAAACGGGAACACAGTTTAACGCAAGATGCTGGCCGGTCGTTCGCCCGACGGCGAACGGCTCGTTATATACATCCAGGGAGGTCATTTCGTTGATTACAGATGAACAGTTAGATACATACCGTGTGGACGGCACGCTCCTGCGTGTGATTCGGGATGCCAGCCCGGCCAATGATGTGCGGGGCTTCGTGGTTGCTTGGGATGATGAAACCGTCATGATTCGCAAAAAGAACCGCCGCGTCGTCAAGCTGGGGCGCGGCTACGTGTACCAGCCGTACGAGGCGGAGCGGCCGCCGGAATTTATGCTTCCGCAGGATCCGATCGAGCCGGACGATCTGTCGCACGATGAGGAATGAGCGGAGTTCGGGTGCGTCTGCGGCGCCTGGCGGGGTTCGCGCCGAGCTGGTCTGCTCGCCCCATGGAGAGTACTTGCGTGTCGGCGCTGACAATCCGATGCGCACGTTGAACTCTTCGCCATGGGGCGGCGGATTCGGCTGGCATCGGCACCTGGTCAACCGGCAGGTGAGCAAGTTCTACAATGAGCCGAACCCGCTGCAAGAGATGGAGACCTTCCTGGAACGGGAAGGTCTGGAGCCAGAGGCGACGGCGGGGATGCTCACGGCCGCGTACGTCGCGGATGTCGGTCACCACGCGATGGCGTGGCCGGAGGAAGGGACGGCGGCAGCGGGAGCGGCCGTCCTGCGCGTCGAGGCCTGGGTCACCGTCGGCCTCGGCAATAAGGCGCGCGCGGGGGCGGTGCAGGACGCGTCGCAGTTGTATTTGGAGACGATCGGGACGATTAATTCGATCGTCGTTGTTGCAGGTGCGTTGACCGATGCCGCGATGGTCAACGCCGTCATTACCGCGACCGAGGCGAAGGCCGCGGCGCTGCAGGCTCTTGGCATCACCGTCGATGGCGAAGCCGCGACGGGGACGACGACCGACGCCGTGCTGATCGCGGCGACAGGGCAAGGCCCGACTTACCACTATGCAGGGACGGCGACGACGCTCGGATATTTTATCGGGCGCACCGTGTATGAGGCGATTCTTGCGTCGGGCATGAAATACAGCGAGGCTGTGCAGCGGCTGTAACAGGTGAGGGCACAGTGTCTACGACTCTGCGCGACACTGTGCCCCCTTATTGCGACTCCTTGCTATTGGCGGCGGAAAACCCCATAGGCGAGGCCGACAGCCAACGCATCGATCTCAGCCAGGTCGTCTTCTTCACTTCCGTTTCGGAAATTCGGCTCATGCACGATTTCTTCGGCTTCGCCTTCGTTCAAGTGGCGTTCGTTGGCGGTGTATTTCGGTTCAAGCTCTTGGATTTCCTCTTCATTCATGGGACATCCCTCCTTTGGATGTAGGGTGAGGAAAGCAGGCGCAATTTATACAAAAAATTGTGTGAAAGATTTGTTGACGAGCCATTTCCTGCGTGGTATATTAGTTGAGCAAGCTTTTCGACATGCGGTCGTGGCGGAATTGGCAGACGCGCACGGTTCAGGTCCGTGTGGGCTAACCCCCCGTGGAGGTTCGAGTCCTCTCGACCGCATCATAAAACAACCCTTCTTTGATGATTCGAAGAGGGGTTGTTTTTATTTTTTGCCAGTGTTCACTTTTCCAAAGACTTGAGTTTCACAAAACGGTCAGGATAAATTGTGCCGAAAATTAGCCTTCTGGCACATCGGAGCACAAATTTCTCGTGTAAGCAGTGGCATCAAATAAGCTCACACCCTACTTGCGGTGTGGGCTTATTTGCTTTGCGCTGTGTCTTTGTGCCAACTGACCAGAAACTATACGTTCGTATAATTCCGAAGAAGGAATCCTTCATGATACATTCAATGGCAGGGAGGGCGAAAGCGTCGTATCGTGTCCGAACACATGATAAGGAGGGGTAAACGATGGAATGGCTTATATGGATTCATGTGCTGTCAGCAATGATCGGCATCGGACCAACGTATTTCGGTCATATTTTGCTTAGGAAGAAGCAGAGCAGTAATCAGCTCCAGCAGTCGCTGGCGCTGTTCGGCCTGCTTAACTATTTTCCGAAGATCGGCGGTTCGATTGCTGTTGTTTCGGGCGTGGCGCTTGTTGCTGCAACGGGCTGGAATTTCGCGGACCTTTGGATCCTGGGTTCTCTGGTTCTTTATGTGATGATTCAAATCGTTGCCGTGGGGATGCTAGGGCCAGTTCTGAAGCAATTGATGCAATTGCTGAATATCGGCGATGATGCAGAGAACGATCCGGGAGTAGCGACGAACAAAACAGCACTTCTTGCCAAAGCGAATCGGCTGTATAACACGGCTTCGATTCTCGGCATTATATTAATTCTGTTTATGATTGTCAAACCGATGTAGGCAACGGAACGCGGACCAGGAAAGTATCTTATCTATGATGAGGAGGAAATCAGAATGATGAATTTACAGGGGAAAGTTGCTTTTATTTCAGGGGGAGCCCGGGGAATTGGGGCGGCAGCGGCGTTGATGCTGGCACAACAAGGTGCTAAGGTGGCGATCAATTATGTTCGGCAGACAGATGCTGCGCAAGCTATCGTGGACCGGATTCGCGAAGCCGGAGGGACGGCTGAATTGGCAAAGGCGGATGTGAGGGAGCCTGAACAGGTGAGAGAGGCTGTGGCACACATCGAAGAAACGCTGGGCGGTATTGATATTTTGGTCAGCAATGCACATATGTCCTTTGTGATGAAGCCGTTGATCGAGCTGCAGTGGGAGGAGCTGGCGCAGAAGCTGAATGATGAGATGAAAGCGACGTTTACGTTAACAAAGGCGGTTCTGCCCGGCATGGTTGAACGAAAATATGGAAGGATTATTTACATTTCCAGCGGAGCAGCGGATACGGCTTTGCCGTATATGTCCGCGCACGGCACCGCCAAAGGGGCGCTGAATGCCTATGCCAAATATGTAGCATTGGAAGCAGGCCCGTACGGGATCACGGCCAACGTCATTTCCCCGGGACTCGTCCAGACGGAAGCGTCGAATGATACACCGTTTTCGGTCAAGCAGCAAATTGCCGCTATGACGCCGCTGCAGCGTGTGGCTGTGCCGAATGATGTGTCAGGCGCGATTGCTTTTCTGGCGAGCGAAGAGAGCCGTTTCCTTACGGGCACATGCACGTATGTAAATGGCGGGATCCATATGGGGTAAGACCGTTTTTGAAAAAAGGGATGTCACCCAGCCACATTCATGGCTGGGTGACATCCCTTTTCTGTTAACCGAATCTCGCAGTGAAATTGGCACGACGAGCGCTCAATTACTTCAGCCCAGCCTTCGTCAATCCAAACGCCGTGTCCGCCGAGCCCGGAACTGTTTTGAAAGCAATGTTGATCCGGTTCCAAGCATTAATCGCCATCACGGAGAAGGTAAGATCTGAAAGTTCCTTCTCAGAGAAATGGGCGCGAACACGATCGTAAACCTCATCCGGTACGCCGTGCTCAGGCAGTTTGGTCAGAATCTCGGTCCATGCCAGCGCAGCGCGTTCGCGTGGGAGGAACAGATTCGATTCACGCCAGATCGGGAGATGGTATAGGCGCAGCTCGCTTTCGCCATGGATTTTGGCCTGCTTGATGTGCATGTCGAGGCAGAAGCCGCAGCAATTAAGCTGGGAAGCTCGAATGTGCACGAGATGAAGCGTTTTTTCATCAATGGCGCTTTCTTTTTCGGCATTGCTGAACTCCATCATTTTTTTGAAAATTTCCGGAGATTGCTGCATGTAATTTACTCGTTGTGTCATGGGGACACACCTCTCTTTTTTGTTTTTTTTACAGTCTCGTTCATATAACGAGGTGGTCATCCGTTCTGTGACATGTGCTGTTTCAAATGGCAAGGTAGGCAAACGCGTCACAAAATGATACCCTTTGTTGTCTTATGGATAGAGATATTGCTTGGCATGCACAATAGACACCTCATCAAGGAAGGTATCGAACGATGAATGAATTATATACACAGTATAAAGGGCTGTTATTCAAGCTCGCTTATCAATTGACCGGATCGGTTTCGGACAGTGAGGATGTCGTGCAGGATGTTTTTCTGAAAGCGATGGACATCCACGTGGAGCAGCTGGCAAATCCGAAAGCGTATCTATGCAAAATGGTCACGAATCGCTGCCGGGATTTACACAAGACGGCCCGCAAGAAACGGGAGGAATATTTTGGTGAGTGGTTGCCGGAGCCGTTTCTCACTTCCGAAGTGGATGCCTTGGAATCGGTCGTTCACGAAGATCTTTTATCCTACGCCATGCTTGTGCTGCTTGAACGATTATCTGTGGCGGAGCGAAGTGTGTTTGTGCTGCGAGAGGCTCTCGGCTTCGATTATCAGGAGATAGCCGAGCTTCTTGAGAAAAGCGAAGCGAATTGCCGCAAACTGTTCAGCCGCGCCAATGCAAAAATGGGTCTGCGCCAAGAAGAGCTGGCGCCTCATGAAGGAGCCGGTCAAGAATGGATTCAAGCCTTTTTGGCGGCGCTCAAGCAAGGTAATATAAATCAAATTCTCGCCATGCTGGATCAGGAGGTCGTCCTGGTTTCCGACGGGGGCGGCAAGGTGCAGGCTGCGGTTGAACCGATCGTTACACGGGAGAGAGTGGCGAGCTTCCTGCTCGGTCCCGTGCGTCAGAATGCCATGGTGAATGGGGAAGTGGCGGCGGAAATACGTCAGATCAACGGCAACTATGGCATCGTGCTTCGATCTAGCGAAGGGGTGCACACGGCAGGGTTGCTTCATGTGGAGAATGGCGTTGTACGCAACCTGTTTTTTGTTAGAAATCCGGAAAAGTTGACGTATGTAGGGGAATAGGAGGCAGGGACCAGATGTCGAACGTACCAGCCACAATCTTCGGTAGCAGCTTACATGAAAGTCGGCTATAATACATACCATAAGTTGTACAATTTTTCCAAAGGGAGTTGACGTTCTATGGAAAGAACGGTTACGGTTTCACAGCAAGGCAGCTTTGCGCATGTGCTGCAGACATTTGCCTTGTCGCTGCTGGTGTCCTTCATCGGCATGTTGATTGGTGCGATGGTTATCCCGCCTTCGCTGGTCACACTCTTTATCATTGTTGAGGTCGGTATGTTGATCGCCGCACTGATCATTCGGATTCGCGGCAAGAACATCGGCTACGGCTTTCTCTACACCTTCACGGCGATCTCCGGCGTGACGCTGTATCCCGTTATCATGGTGTACGGCGGCCTGCTTGGCGCGAACGTCGTGTCTGGCGCGTTCTTTGCGACAGCGGCGATCTTTGGCGGACTTGCGTTCTATGCGCACCGGTCCCAGCGGGATTTTAGCTTCCTCGGCGGCTTCTTGTTCGCAGGCACGATCGGGCTGGTGCTCATGAGCGTCATTGGCATGTTCGTGAACTTCGGCTCCATGACGAACCTCGTATGGTCGATGGTCGGTATTTTGATTTTCAGCGGCTGGGTGCTGTATGATGTGGCGCAGTATCGCGATGGGGTTGCGGCGGAGGAAGTACCGCTGGCTGCGCTGAATATTTATCTTGATTTTATCAACCTGTTCCTGTATATTTTGCGGTTCATCGCCTCGATTGCAGGGTTCAACCGGAACTAGGCAAAATGATCAAAAAATTAAAAGCACGATAGACCCTCACAGCAGCTGTGAAGCGGTTATCGTGCTTTTAAGCGTTGTAGGGTAGATCATACATCGGACTCCTGCCCGGATTTCGGTTCAAAATAAGCGGTATCTCCGCGGAAAACGGAGGAGACATCCAGCAGGGTATACAACAGCTGGGTTAATTCGGCGTGCGAAAGATTTAGAGATCGCAGCGGCTCGTTGGCTTCTCCCGTAAATCCGATTTCCAAGGTATGCTTCAATTCATCCATTTGAATGTAAAACTGCTCGGTTCGCAGCATTTCTTTCGGCATCTGACTGAGCACCTCTCTCTTTGCTACTAATGACTTTTGCGTAAAGCAGGCACGAATATGGGCCGCGGCTCATACAATTAAAAGGAATTGATATGAGAGGGAGTGAACCAACCTATGGCGGCATGCAGCACATGGATGTACAGAGGGATTACGTCTTCGGTATTCAGAGCCCTGCAACAGGTCGGCAGAAGGCAAGGCTTTTCGATTCCAAATGCAGCCTCGGGCAAATTTATGATCACCGTCGTCGGGATGAACGTTGGATTTCAGTATGCTTGGGACACGAATGCGCAGACGCTGCTCCTGCAGTGTGACAATAAGCCGATGCTGCTTGGTTGCGGGACGATAAAATCGTTTGCGGATAAAATCATTGCGGAAAGCGGCGGGCGTCCCGCTTAATTTGATCGCTGGCTGGCTCCACCTGCCTCGCGCTTGCGGCGTTTAGGCGCTTGCGGCAATGGGTATACTAGGCGGTAAGGCAGGTGGAAAGCATGGCGAAAAGCGATGAGCTTGTCAAATACATAACCCAACGGGTTGTCACGTATATGGATACACCGAAAGAAGTTCGCCAGCAGGCGAAAGCGTCTTTGAAGCAGCAGCGCGAACCTTGGCAGACGCGTTGGTTCGGCATGATTCCGTTTGCGACACGGATGTTCTTCGGCAGTGTGAAGCTGCCCAACAAGCCAAAGAAGCCTAAGACCTAAATCAGGTTTTAGGCTTTTTTGTGCTAGTTATATAAGCTCCCGTGCGCCAATGCGGAAGGAAGCGGGATATACCGAGGGCCGTTATGATCAAGCACCAGATACGTCCGATCGGCTTCCCACTCCGTGTACCCCATGACCGCCAGGGGCATCGTCACTTGATCGCCGTACAGCTTCGTTACATACGTAAGCTGAGCGTTTTTCTGAAGTGCCTGCTGGAGATCCACGAGCGAAGCAACTGCGAGCGGCGTGCCTTGGACCCAAGGCAGGCGGTCGTAGGGATCAAAGGCCGGCAGCTTCAACTGCGAAGCGATATGCGTCAGCGACGAGGGCTTCAGAGATTCATCCGCTGCAGGTTCCGGGTCTTTCGTTAGCGGCAAAATTTCGCCTGACTTGGCATCGGCATATACCGTCTGCTCTGCCAAGATTAGCTTCCAGACGGAGGTCAACGTTCCTGTATACAGCCGATCTTGAATCACGGCGGGATCTTGCGCAAACGCTTCAAAAGAAATGGAAGAAGAAATAAGTTCCTGTTGTATCAAAGATTGATACAACGTGTTCAGACTAAATAACGGATGGTCGCCTGTGCCGTATTCCGTCAAGCGATAACCGCCTTCTTCGGTGGCATGAACGATCATATAGCCAACTTCCGAACCTTGATCGGAAAGGATGACCACCCAGCCATGCGTCCCGGGTCCGAGCGGATAGCTCTGCCAGGTAGCGGTTTTCCAACTGGCATTGTCAAGCTCTTCGGCTAGTACGGACTGCCATTGGCGAATTGTATCTGCGAGTGGGGCTGCGCTTGTGCGCGCGGACAGCTTGCCCGACGCAGGCTGTTCCTGGGCTATTTCCGGCTGCTTGACGGAATCGCCTGCCGAAGAGTGCAGAGGCATGACGCCCAGGCTGCAGATAAGGAGGCAGGCTGCTGCGAATGCCGTGGACAGCTTCATAAGAATTCCTCCTGACGGCGAATCTAGTATTCTATAACTCTATTGTAAAAGATAGGCGATAAAAAGATTGTTGCAACCTGGCACGCCTTCCTTGCAATGTTTTAGCGACTCGCGTCATTTTCTGGGAAATCGGGAAGCAATTAAATGGAACAAACCGCCGTTAATGACGGAAACGACAATGCGCGGCTTATACTGCCAATCGATTTCCTGCAGCCGGTTGCGGCATTGCTGCTCAATCTCATCCCGCTCTTTCGGCTCAGCGCTGAGCAGCAGGCTGTTGTAATACGACTCGACGCGGTCGATTTCGCTGCGATGCTGCCGGTTCGCCTCATCGGCCCAGCTGTGATCGTAGGCGCTGATTTTGCGCTCGAGCGTCATTTCCAGCAGATTGGTCGCCTTCGGCAGTGTGATCGTACTGGGCAAAATATGACTGCCGACCGGCAGCTTCGGCGATAGGCTCTTCGTTAGCATTTGCTTGTGAAAATGCTCCCGGATTTCGCCGCTGCTCAGCTGAATCCCAAGCGAGTGAATCTCCGTGCGCTTCGTGTCGCACGCCAGCTCCACCTTGTAGTTGACACAGAACCACGTGTCAAACACGAGGGGACCGTGTGTCGTCGCCCCCATCGGGAACGGCTCCTCAAACAAATGGATGAATCGGCCCTTCTCCCGCACGATGCCGAACAACTGCTCGAGCCGGCGGCTGCCGAACGTCACGTCTTCCTGCGGCACCCGCGCCGCGATCTGCGTCGGCACGAAGCCGAAGTAGCGGCCGAGAATGCTGTCGCCGCTCTGGCCGACTGCCTCGGGCTGCCCGTCAGACGCGCCAGCGGCGGCGCCGGGACCAGGAGCAAGGCCGGGGCCAGGGCTGCTTCCCGGAGGCAGGGGCGCTTTCGCAGCAACTTTCGGCTTCGTTTCCTGCTTCATCGCTTCCACGTCGAAAACGAACTTATACGTCATCGTCTCCGGCGCCGCGCCGGTCCGTTCGACGAAGCTCCAATAATAAGGGCGACCCGTCATCTCGCGGTCCGCTTCGGGCGACAGCTTCACCGTGACGGAAGCCGGCGATTTCTCCAGAATCGTACAGTTATACGCTTCCAGAAAGCGCATCACAAACGAATGCACGTTGCGCTTGTTCATCATGGCTGCACCTCCGCATGTCCAGCGCCGCTGACCCGGTCAAGAATGGCCTGATAGGCGGGGCGGGGCTCCGTATTCATCTGCACTTCCTCGCGGGCTTCGGTGAACGAATGGCCGAGCTCGTCGATTTTGCGGCGCAGCTCCTCCCGCGAGCGCGCTTCCATCGCCATCCGGAAGAGGGAGGACTCGATAGAGCCTTTTTTCTCGATTTTCTCCAAAATCGTGTCCAACTGCCCGATCACCAGCTCGAACATATTGATTTTTTCGTGCAGCAAGGAAAGGATGTGTTCCTCAATCGTGCCTGTCGTGGACAGATTGTAAATGTTCACGTCGTGCGTCTGCCCGAGCCGATGCACCCGACCGATTCGCTGCTCAACGCGCATCGGGTTCCACGGCAGATCGAAGTTGATCATGTTGTGGCAAAATTGCAGGTTAATGCCCTCGCCTCCGGCCTCGGTGGCGACCAGCACCTGTACCCGGTTGCGGAACAGGTCCATCATCCAGTCTTTCTTGCCGCGATTCATGCCGCCGCGATAGGGAACAGCAGTGATTTTATGCTCTTTGAGATAGTTAAGCAGATACTCCTGCGAAGCCCGGTACTCCGTGAAAATAATGACCTTATCATTGATTTCCTCAATGAGCTTCATCGCTGTTTCCGCTTTGGAGTTGGCCTTGATGCTGCGGATCAGCTCGACGAGCTCCCAGATTTTGGCGCGGACCGGGGAGTCCTCCGCCGTCTTCTTAAATAAATTGACCAGTGTAATAAAAACGGCGTCGCGCGAGCTGCAAACTTCCCGCTGCAGGGTAATCAGCGAGAGCATGCTGTTCAAATCGCCTGCGCTTTCGGTATAACGGGTACGTACAAAATTCGTGACGCCATCGTAGAGCGCTTGCTCGTCAGGCGAAAGTGTGATGGGGATGTTTTTCACCACACGCTTCGTATAATGCACGCCGCCGTCTCCACGCCGGTTGCGGATCATAACCTTGGACAGCTCCTGCTGGAGCTGCTGCTCGTTTTTCGGCGTTCTTTTACCGACCACGAAATTGTTCTTGAAATTGTGCTGCCCCCCGAGTTGTCCCGGCTTAAGCAGCGTGATGAGGTTGTACAGCTCTTTCATATCGTTCTGGACCGGCGTTGCGGTCAAAAGCAGGCAGTATTTTTTGCGCAGCTCGTTGACGAAGACGTAGTTGGAGGTCTTTTTGTTTTTCAGCTTATGGGCCTCGTCAATAATCAGCATGTCGTATTCTTGGTTCATTACAATTTCCCGATGCGGATCGCGCTTGGCGGTATCCATCGAAGCGACGACAATATCGTTCTGCTCCCACATATAGGCTTTCTTTTGCGCAACGGCGGGAATGCCGAATTTGGTATTGAGCTCGCGCACCCACTGCAGGACCAGCGAAGCGGGAACGAGAATGAGCGTTTTGCGGACGAGACCACGGATCATGTATTCTTTTAAAATCAAACCGGCTTCAATCGTTTTCCCGAGCCCGACTTCATCGGCCAGAATTGCCCGGCCCTTCATCTCGCTGAGCACGCGTCTTGCGGTTTCGATCTGATGGGGCATCGGTTCGAGCTGTCCAATCTGCCCGAGGCACAGCATATCGTCAAAAGATGAGATCAGGCCCGACTCTTCCGATTCGTAGGCAAGCTGATACAAAGTCCAATCGTCCCAGGGGCCTCCGCTCCGCTCGCGGTTATCCAGCTCCGTAAACCAGTCCCGGTCAACATGCATGTCCAACTGTTTATGGATGGGGCGAATGTTCTCTTGAGGTTGGATGTGACGCATGGGTGTGCCCTCCTAAACGATTTTTGTCGAATACGTGTTAGTATGTCCATTCGCCGGCCTTTCATAACTTTGCCATGTAAGAGTTTTCCGGTCCCGGGGCGTTGTGTGCTATGATAAGGGATGATGATAGGATGGAAGGGAAGGAAGATGAGGTTCGATGAACAAATGGAGATTCATTCACACGGGAGATCGGTCTCCTGCTGAAAATATGGCTTTAGACGAAGCGATGCTGACGGCGCACAGCGAAGGGCTCGCTCCGCCGACGGTGCGCTTCTATGGGTGGAATCCGCCGACATTGTCAATCGGTTATTTCCAAAAGGCCGCCGAAGTCGACCAGGAAGCGGTCGCCGGCGAAGGCATCGGCTTCGTTCGCCGTCCGACTGGCGGACGTGCGGTGCTGCACGATAAGGAGCTCACGTACAGCATCATCGTGGCGGAGGATTACCCGGGCATTCCGCGTCAGGTGACGGAGGCGTACCGGGTGCTCAGCGAAGGGCTGCTGCGAGGCTTCCGAGAGCTGGGCCTGCAAGCGGAAATGGTGCAGCTGGCGAGCGAGGAAGAGAAGGAGAAATATGCATCGGCCGGTTCGGCGGCCTGCTTCGATTCTCCTTCGTGGTACGAGCTCGTCGTGGAGGGGCGCAAAGTCGCCGGCAGCGCGCAGGTTCGGCAGAAAGGCGTCGTGCTGCAGCACGGCTCGATTCTGCTGGACATGGACACCGACCAGCTGTTTCGGCTGCTCCGCTTCGCGAACGAGAAGGTAGCGGAGCGGATGAAAGCGAGCTTCGTGAAAAAAGCGGTCGCGATCAACGACCTGCTGCGCTCGCAGGCGAAGCCGGAAGTGACGCTGCGGGACGTCGAGGACGCGTTCCGCCGGGAAATCGCCGCCGGCCTTGGCGTCGAGCTGGAGGAGGCGCCGCTCACGCCGTACGAGGTGGAGCTGACGGAGCAGCTCGTCCGCGAGAAGTACGGGACGGCGGAGTGGAATTTGCGGCGGTAGGACGTTCGGCTGCTGTGTAGGCGCAGCGGAGAGAAGAAGCTGCCAACGATACGATCCAAAATCCAAGGATGGTCAGACCTATGACCATCCTTATTTTCGTTAGCAGCGTGACCTGCCTGGCGCAATTTACATTGAGGAACGTCATGACACTATTTGCGTGCTGCAAAGGGATCGAGAGGGCCTTATTTGCCTCATTTTGAGCGATATGGCAGGCCCTAGGCCAGATTAAGGCCTCCTCGTTCCGCTGCTTACTGAAATCCGCGAAAATCAGTGAAATAGCGGCGCCTCGTTCCGCAAGATGAACGGAGGGGTTGCAGTCGGATTCACGTCCCCGATCATATACCCGAATCATGTGTATTGCCGCCGCCGCACCTACCTTTTACATTGGGGATATACCTATAGTGGATGGAGGATTCCCATGAGAGCTTCACCTGGAGAGAAATTGTTTTACGTGTTCAACTATGTGCTGTTAAGCGTCGTCGGGATCAGCTGCCTGCTGCCGATGATTCACCTCTTGGCGCTGTCGTTCAGCGATCAGCCCGCGGTGCTGTCGGGCCATGTCTCGCTTTGGCCGGTGGGGTGGAACATCGAGTCGTATAAGCTGCTGTTCAAAGGCACGCGCATACTGCCGGCGTTCCGCAACTCCCTGGTCATTACGATCATCGGAACGCTGCTCAGCATCGCCTTTACGGTGCTGGCGGCCTACCCGCTGTCGAAGCGTTATTTTGTCGGGCGTAAATTGTACACCTTACTGCTCATATTCACGATGCTGTTCAGCGCGGGGCTGATTCCCAATTATTTGCTGGTCAAAACGTTAGGCATGGTGAACACTTACTGGTCCTTATGGCTGCCTGGCCTCATCTCCGTGTATAATACGCTTGTCCTGAAAACGTTTTTTGAGAACATTCCCGCCGAGCTGGATGAGGCGGCCCGCATGGACGGGGCCGGCGAATGGCTTCTGATTGCGCGAATTTATATGCCGCTGGCGCTGCCGGCGCTCGCCACGTTGATTTTGTTCTACGCCGTCGGTTATTGGAACATGTTCCAGAATGTCCTCATCTATATGAATTCGCCGGATAAGCAAAACCTCACGGTCATCGTACAGCAGATGATTATGAACAGCATGCTGCAGGTCGACCAGTTTCTCAGGCCGGAAGAGTCGATTCAAATTACGCCGGAATCGATCAAGTCGTCCGGGATCATTGTGATGATTTTGCCGATGCTGCTTGTCTATCCCTTCGTGCAGAAGCACTTTGTGAAGGGCGTCATGATCGGTTCGGTCAAGGGGTAACGCAGAAAAGCGCATATCCCCGAAAATCGTATATTCCCCATGAAAGCGCTATACAACGATTCTTGTATATTGTGAAGCCTTGGAGCAAGGGGCTACAGTAGGGGCAAGCGAACCGGTCGGTCCTGCGCTGACCATCAAGGTCGTCTATCCATAAGGAGGTCAAAACGATGAAAAGAAAACTGATCACCCTTTCCGTACTGGCTGTTGCGCTTGCCGGTGTCAGCTTGCTTGCAGCCTGCGGCAAAGAAGAAGGTGGCGCCCCTGCTGCTTCCGGAGACACGAAGGTTCAGGGCACGGCAGCGCCCGAGAAACGCGGCAAAATATCAACGACCATTTATGATCGCGGCAACATGGTGCCGGAGGAAGGCACGCTCGACAAAAACCGTTGGACAGATTACATCAACAAGAACGGCCCTGTCGACGTGACATTCGTTCCCATTCCGCGGACGAAGCCGGAGGATAAGCTCAATGTGATGTTTGCCTCGGGCGAAGCTCCGGATCTCATTCAAGATTACGACGGCAAGAACAGAAGCACGTGGTATGAGTCCAAGCAGCTGCTGCCGCTGGATGATCTGATTGACAAATACAGTGTGGAGTACAAGGCACTGCTGCAGAAATATCCGCTGCTCCGCAAATACGGCACCCGTTCGGACGGCAAGCTGTATGATATTGCGGTATTGGCCAAGCTGGATGTGAACTGGGTATACCTCGTGCGGACGGACTGGCTGAAGAAGCTCGGACTGGAAGCGCCGAAAACGACAGATGAGCTGATGACGGTAGCGAAGGCATTCACCGAGAAGGATCCGGACGGCAACGGGAAGAACGATACGTACGGCTTGTCTCTGGGCGGCGGGTACAACAACAAAGTGATTGATTTCATGTTTGGCGTACCGGTGTTCTCGAATTACACGCTGAAGGACGGCAATATTCAGTACGCGTGGGAGAATCAGCAAGCAGGTCTGGAGTTCAAGAAGAAAATGTTCCAGGAAGGCGTCATCGATAAAGACTTTGCGGCGGATACGAACGGGGACAAGGCGAAGCGCGATTTCTTGAACGGCAAGCTTGGCTTTTATGTCGGTCCGCTTCCTTCAACCATCGAAATGGAAACGCTGATGAAGAACGATCCTAACGCGCAGCTGTCGCCGATTCTGCTGCCGAAAAGTCCTTATGGCCAGTTTAGCCCGCCGCTCAGCGCGCCGATTCAGAATGCGGCTGCTGTGAACGCGAAGGCGAAAGACCCGGTTTCCGTCATCAAATACATTGATTATTTGGAGAAAGAAAGCACGTACAAAGCTTTGAAATGGGGCATTGAAGGCGAGCATTACAAGCTGGATGCCAACGGCTGCGCGCAGACCATTGACCCCGACAAAAATAAAAAAGAACGCAGCTATGCCGGCGATTACAGCATGATCTCATCCGCACCTGCGAGCGTGCTGCAAAAATGTGATTCCCGCCTCGATACACTGAGTGACAGCAAGCCGGCCGAGAAGGAAATCAAACGCATTTTAACGGAAGCCCGCAAACTTTATATTGCGCCTGAGCGTCCGACATCCGGTTACTTCATTGATGTTCCGTCCACACCGAAGGATCTGGATATGATCGTGCAAAGCGTGCCGAACATCCAAATCGCGGCCTCCAAGATCGGGACGCCGGACGAGTATGTAAAGGCGATTGTCACACCGAATATGACGGCGGAGCAGGCGGTCAAGAACGCCAAAGACATCTGGACGAAAGCCGGCGGTTCCAAAGTGGACGAATGGTTCCAGAATTGGTACAAAACAAATAAAGATAAAGCGATTACCGTCAACGACATTTACGAGGTTAAATAGCTGAAGCAAGGCCGGCCGGAGCGAGCGCTCTGCGCCGGTTTTTTGCATGGGACCGAAAAATGTATATGTCTGAAAAACGTGTATTTGCAGCGTGCAGGAATCCGGTTACAATGAAGGCAATCATCCCGAGAAGGAGAGAGCGGTGGACATGCTATCGAAGAAAAACTGGTTTAACCGATTGCTGATCTCCTACATCCCTGTTTTTGTCATCATTGTATTCATCTTATCCGGCCTCTTTTTTGTATTTGCCAACTACATTACACAGAGTCAATCGAAGAAAACGAATGTTATTTTCATGGAGCAAGCGATGAGCAATCTCGACCGCACGTTAAAACAGATCGATTTAACCGTGCTGCGAGAGCTGAACACGAATGAGGGCTTGAACAGCTTTTATTTTGCTCCCGAAGGGGATCGCTATAACGGCTTAGCGCTGCCGGCAACCAAGTTGGAGCAGCTTGTGTCGGGCTCACCGGAAATTGCGTCGGCGTATTTATACCGCAATACGGATGGCAAGGTGCTGAGCAATAGCTTGATTGTGCCATTGGAAGTATTCGGGGATTCGGAATTTCTAAAAAGTATTATTCAGAACGGCCCGCCGGCGGCATGGACGCCGATTCGCGGCTATACGGAATATCTCGACGAGGAGCCCAAGAGCGTCGTCAGCTTGGTGCGCAGAGCACCGCTGCTGACCGGCGATAAAGGGTTCATTGTCATCAATGTCAGTGTCGATTATATTTCCAAAATGATCGATCAGATGGGCTATTCGCATTACAGCTTTATTCGCGTGCTGGATGAGAGCGGCCACACCATCAACAGTCAAGGGGCGGCCGTCGAAAGCTCGCGCGCGCTGCAGTCCGGTTCGATGAAATCGGCCTATACCGGCTGGGAGATGCAGATCGGACTCAAGGAAGGCGGCTTCACGTATTTGTTCTCCAGTCTTTATATCGGCTGGATGCTCATCACGGTTGTGATGCTGATCATCGGCATCTGGTGGATCATCCATGCCTCCAGAACGCATTACCGTCCCGTGGAATCGATTTTGAATCAAGTCCGCGCCGGCGCGCTGCATAAAGCTTCTTCCGGGAAGGACGAGTTCCATTTTATCCAGAATGCGATCACGGAGCTCATTGACCAGAGTAATGAATTTCAGCAAAAGCACCGGCAGGACATGGTGTATCGCAAACAGGTGCTTTTCATGGAGCTGATTCAGGGCAACAAACCGCTCGCCCCGGAGGCGTGGAAGGAACAGCTTGACGCCTATCGGCTGCCGACGGAGTCTGTGAATTTGCAGATGGCGGTGATTGAGCTGGATAAATTCCAGCAGTTCTGCGAGCGTTACAGCCAGCGGGACCAATCCTTGCTGAAATTCGCCCTGAAAAGCGTCATTACGGAAATGGCCGAGAAGCACGCACTTGTCGCTTGGGGGGAATGGATCGACAGCGACCGGCTGGGAGTGCTCTTGTTTCATCAAGAAGAGACGGACGGTTTGTCCACCAAGTCGCTATTTGAGGAGCTGCACAGTTGGGTGCAGGGGCATTTGCATTTTACCGTAACGACGGGGCTCAGTTCTTCTGTGAAGCAAAGTGAAGACATTCCTCTGGCTTACGAGGAGGCTGCAACTGCGCTGAAATACAAAACAGTGCTGGGCTTCAGCCGGGTGATTCACTTCCTGGAAGTTAAGCCGAAGCAGGATGGCGACGTCTACAACCGCTTGCAATCCGTTCGCGGCATCGTGATCATGTACAAGCAGGGGAATGATGAATGGCAGACGGCCTTTTCCAGCTTGATTCAGCACCTGCGCGACGATCATGCGGCCCAGGATGACATCGTCATCACGATGGAGTACATGAATTATCAGCTCAATCAAGCGATGAAAGAGCTGCATGCTGCGTACAAAGTGCGTTGGGAGCAGGAAACGTATCCGGCGCTGCTGGCGATTTTGGAACATCACGAGCTGTTGGATGAGCTGGCGGAGCGGTATTTCGGGCTGCTTTCAGAGGAATACGCAAGGCTGAAAGAGCTGCATGAAAACAGCTCGAACCGGGTTCTAATCCGCCAAATGCAGAAGTTCATCGAGGATCATTTATATAATCCGGATTTATCGCTGAACATGATCGGCGAAGCGTTTGATCTGAACGATAAACAGGTCAGCCAAGTGATCAAGCAGGAGCTCGGGGAAAAATTCGTCGACTATCTCGCCCGGCTGCGCATTCAATATGCCAAACGGCTGCTCGAAGAAACGGATGAGCCGATTCAAGCCGTATCACTGAAAGTCGGGTATGTGCACGCGCTTTCTTTTATCCGCATGTTCAAGAAGATGATGCAGATGACGCCGGGCGATTACCGGAAGCTGCACCGCAATTCGTAATTCATAAGCATTCGCCTTGGGGCGGGTGCTTTTTTGCTGCTTCAAGATTGGCATATACCGGATTCTTGTGTATTGCGGCGGTAGCGAGAGGCCCGTAAAGTAGGGGGTGTCAAATGAAGTTTGTTCGCAATTGAAAGGAGTTTTCTCGCATGAAAACGACACCGCTGTATTCAAAAAAGAAGCTCTGGGCGCTCAACAGCCCGCTCTATCTCATGTTCGTACCCGTGCTGCTGTACTTCGTCATTTTCAAATATGTGCCGATCGGCGGGCTGGTCATCGCTTTCAAAAACTACAATCTCGCCGACGGCATCTGGGGCAGTCCGTGGTCAGGGCTCGATAACTTCAAGCTGCTGTACAACAACCCGAATATCGTTCAAATTATTCGCAATACGTTTATCATCTCGCTGCTCAGCACGTTCGTCGGCTTTCCGTTTCCAATTTTGCTGGCGATCCTGCTGAATGAGGTGCGGAAATCGTTTTTCAAAAAGACAGTCCAGACGCTTGTCTATTTCCCGCATTTTCTCAACTGGGTCATCATCGGCTCCTTTGTGGTGCTGATCTTTGCACAGGAGCACGGCATCATGGCATCGATTTCGAAAGGATTTACGGGCGAGACCTATCCGTTTCTGTATGAGAAAAGCTCTTGGCTGGCGATTTTTCTGGGAGCGGGCATTTGGAAAGAGACGGGCTTCTCGGCCATCATTTATTTGGCGGCGCTTGGCTCGATCGACCCGAGCCTGTATGAGTCGGCCAGTATGGACGGTGCCAATAAGTGGAAGCAAATGTGGCATATTACCCTGCCGGGTATTGCCCCTGTCATTGCGCTGATGTTGATTCTGTCGATGGACCGCGTCATGAATGTAGGATTTGATCAAATTTATGTGTTGAGTAATCCGGTCGTTTCCGACTTATCCAATGTGATTTCGGTATGGAGCTATAATATCGGTCTCCGCAACGGGCAGTTCAGCCTGTCGACGGCGCTCGGCTTGTTTGAATCGGCGGTAGGGCTGACGCTTGTCGTCATCGCGAATACCATTTCGCGCAGATTTGGCCAGAGTATGTGGTAAAAGCCGGAAAGGGGGTGAGCAGCGCTTTTCAGGTCGTGCAACTTGGGATCAGTCATTCATTCCATTCATAAAAATGAGGTGAGCGATTACTAATGAAAGCCAAGCTGTGGTTGAAAAGTGTACTTCTTGCAGGCGCTCTGCTGGCGGCGATGCCGATTTCGGCTTCCGCCTTTGATTACGGCGACTTGCCGTCAAGCATTATGCCTCCCGCCGGTTTTCCGAATCCGGCATGGGTGGATCCGGGCGGTTGGACGACGCTCAATGTGACATCGTACGGCTTGCCCGCCGACGATGCAAGTGTAGATGCGACGTCGGCGCTGCAAAACTTGCTCGCCAGCACGTCGGGCAGACGGATTCTGTACTTCCCGGACGGTGCGTATTATTTTAAGACGCCGTTATCGATCACGAGCGGGGATCTTATTCTTCGCGGCAACGGTTTGACGAAAACAACCTTTTTCATCGGAGACGGAGCGAATCTGAATACGGAGCTGCGTTTTGACGGAAGCTTAAGCGGGTCGCCCATCGCGGTGAGCGGATCGCCAGCGGCAGGCACTCAAACCATTACAGTGGCAGATGCGTCCACGCTGAATGTCGGTGACTATTTGTCGCTCTATTTATCGGGCGGCAAGGTGGCTTGGAGCTTTTATACCGAATCCCAGATCGTTAAAATCACAGGCAAAAGCGGCAGTACGCTAACGCTGGACATGAAGCTTGGGCTGGATTATCCGGCGGCGAAAACACCGATGGTGCAGAAGCTGAACTTGCTGCAGAATGTCGGCGTGGAGAAGCTGAAGCTGGTGCGGACGGTACAACCGACGATCGAGAACACGAACAATCTCTCGCTGAGTCGGACGGCAAACGGTTATGTCAAAGACATTGAATCCGTCATCAGCGGCCGGGGCCACATCTCGATCGACAACTCGAAAGACATTGTGATTGAACGAAATTTTGTACATGATGCCTTCATTAAAAATGTCGGCGGCTATGCGTATGGGATTGTCAATAACGGGTCGACCAGTGTGCGTGTGACGGATAACAAAACATGGGATCTACGCCACCACATCCTGCTGCAGCTTGGCGCGAACCATTCCGTTATCAGCTACAATTCGTTGGAAGCGCCGTACACGGACTATAACGACATGGCTTTTCATGCGAATTATGCCTATATGAATCTGATTGAAGGCAACACCTTCAAGGAAGGCTTTGCAGATAATTCCAAGACCGGCGACCCGGCCATGACGGCCACAGGTCCCCGCAATACGTGGTTCCGCAACTATGCAACGGGCAAAATCGGCACGGACAATACCTCAACGGTGAATCAAAATATGATCGGCAACGTGTCGGGCAGTGTTTCTACAGCCGGTTCCGGCCATTATTTGGGCGCGAATAAGTTGACGAGCGGGACGATCAATTGGGGCTCGCTGAGCTCGTCATCGAACATTCCGGCTTCCTTGTATTTGCCGTCGGTGCCGTCTTTCTTGAGTTCGAAGCCGTTTCCACTGTATGGTCCCGGCGTCGGTACGGACTGGGGCGTGAACAATACGAACCCCGCGAAGGACAGAGCTGCTCCTGTAAGCGGATTCACGCTGGTAGACGATCTGAACGACTGGAGCAAAACGTACAGCCATACGGCAAATTTGAATTTTGATAACGCCAATACGGACAAATTTGAAGGCGATACTTCGCGGGCGAAGCGTACGACGAAGACGAATGAAGAGGTCGTCTGGAAGCAAATCGGCATGAGCTCGTTCACGGCCGTCACTTATTTCTGGCCTTCCGAGGGCGTGTCGGCGTTCACGCTGTATACGTCTCCGGACGGCACGACCTGGACGGCGGCATCGCCTTCGATCACAGGCGGCACGGGTGACTGGAAGAAATACACGTATTCGCTCAGCAATCTGCAAGGCGTTAACTATGTCAAAATGCGTTGGAATAACACCGGCGGCTCTGTGTGGAATCCGCAAATCAGCAAGGTCACGATGAAGACGTATTAAAAAGGCAGCTCAGCATCTTTTCCGATGCTGAGCTGTTTTGTTGTGTCGGCAGGTGTTATTTAGTGAATGTACGTTCGAATTCCGCTTGAAGCTGCCGGGCGATAGGACCAGGAGTACCGCCAGCTATAGGGCGGCCGTCGATTTCCACGACAGGTGTAATTTCCATCGTCGTTCCTGTAATAAAGGCTTCATCCGCTTGTAGAAGCGCGTCTGTTGTGAAAGCTTCCTCGCGAACGGGGATGCTTAGTGAACGGGCGATTCTAAGCACGACCAAGCGCGTGATGCCGTGCAGGATCAGGTTGTTCGCCGGATGCGTGAGCAGCTCTCCTTGGGAGACGATCATCAGGTTGGACGCGCTGCACTCCGTTACGATGCCTTCGCGGTGCAGGATGACTTCCTGCACGCCGCGATCCAGCGCCGCTTGCTTGGCGAGGACGTTGGGCAGCAGGTTCAGCGTCTTGAGGTCGCAGCGCAGCCAGCGAATGTCGGGCTGGGTTACGGCCCGAATGCCATGCTGGATCGTGGCCAGCGGGCGCGGGACCTCATTGCAGTAGGCAAGCGTGACCGGCTCGGCGGTTTGCGGGAAAGGGTGGGCTCGAGAAGCTTCACCCCGGGTGATTTGCAGATAGACGGTGCCCTCCGTGAGGCTATTGCGAGAGATCAGCTCACGCAGGATGTTGACGAACTGCTCGCGCGAGTAAGGGAGCGTTAGCTTGACCTCCAAGGCTGTCCGCTCCAGCCGATCCATGTGAGCGTCACACTCGTACAATTCGCCGTGATAGACGCGAAACACCTCGTAAATGCCGTCTCCGAAATAATAACCCCGGTCATTTGGAGAAATGTGCACGTCATGTGCAGGAATAAATTCGTTTTTGAAAAAATACATGGGGCCTCACGTCCTTATAAAAAATTATCATCGAACATTTGTTCTAAAAATGATTAGACTGTGGTATTCTATTATTAAAGTATCAAAGCTTGCGGGCCGCGTCAAAACTAGCACGCTTTGAGGGAGAAGGCAATAGGGACATATGCCTTTGTAGAGACTAAATGTTGTGTAGTATAATGAAGAGTGCATACCAAATATTGTGAAATGATGGCATTGGTACAGTGCAGCAAATATCTTGAATCGCAGCTGAAATCGCAGCTACTTGGGAGGGTATTTGAAAGATGGGGAACGGGTACACGAGCAAGGGATTAACAGGCTTAAGTGAAAAAATCTTTTTGGATCGCTATGCTTTGAAGGAGGCAGACACGAGCAAGGCTCAAGTGGGAGATACGGTGCTCGTGCTGACGAAAGACGATCCGAAATTTCCGGCCAAAGAGGTCGGGGAGATTATTAGCCGTGAAGGCAATAAGGTCAAAGTGCTGACGCGCAGCGGGGAAACGGTGGAATCAGCCGTTGAGAAGCTGACGCTCAATAGAGAAAAATCGCCGGAAGAAATGTGGGATCGTCTCGCGGGTGCGATGGCATCGGTCGAGAGCACGCCGGAGAAACGCGCTGAGTGGACGGAAAAGTTTAAATATGTGCTGAACGACTGGAAACTGGTTCCCGGCGGCCGAATCGCAGCCGGAGCGGATGCCAGCGATGAGTTGACGCTGTTCAATTGCTACGTGATTCCTTCGCCGAAGGACAGCCGCGGCGGCATTATGAACACGCTGACGGAAATGACCGAGATTATGTCTCGCGGCGGCGGTGTCGGCATTAACTTGTCGTCGCTGCGTCCGCGGCGCGCGATCGTCAAAGGCGTAAACGGGTCCTCCAGCGGGGCTGTGTCGTGGGGCGGGCTTTTCAGCTACACGACTGGCTTGATCGAGCAGGGCGGCAGCCGGCGAGGTGCGCTTATGCTGATGATCAACGACTGGCATCCGGATCTCGTGGATTTTATTACGGTCAAGTCGACCATGGGGCAGATCACAAACGCGAATCTGTCCGTTTGCGTAAGCAATGGATTTATGCAGGCGGTGAAGGAAGATAAAGATTGGGATTTGGTGTTCCCGGATACGACCGACCCGGAATACGACGAGAAGTGGGATGGCAATCTGGATGCATGGAAAGCGATGGGCAAAGCGGTGAAGCCTTACCGTACCGTTCGCGCACGCGATGTATGGCATACGATAATCGAGTCCGCTTGGAAATCTGCGGAGCCTGGCGTCGTGTTCCTGGAATACTACAACCAGATGTCGAACAGCTGGTACTTCAATCCGATTATTTGTACGAACCCGTGCGGCGAGCAAGGGCTTCCGGCTTGGGGCGTGTGCAACCTGTCTGCGGTCAACTTGTCCAAATTCTACGATGCAGAGAAGCATGACGTCGATTGGGAAGATCTCGGGAAGGTCGTGCGCTATTCGACGCGGTTTCTGGACAATGTCATCGACAAGACGCCGTACCATTTTGAAGAAAATCGTGCGAATCAGCAAAATGAACGCCGCGTAGGCCTTGGTTCCATGGGGCTGGCTGAACTGATGATCAAGCTGCAGATTCGTTATGGCAGTCCGGAATCGCTCGAATTCCTGGATAAACTGTACGGCTTCATGGCTCGTGAGGCCTATCTGGCTTCCGCCGAAATTGCTGCCGAGAAAGGTTCGTTCCAGGCGTTCGATGCTGATCTGTTTTTGCAAAGCGGCTTTATGAACAATATGACCCGTGTTTATCCGGAAGTCGGAGCGGCGATTCGCCAGCATGGCATGCGCAATGTGACCGTTATTACGCAAGCGCCGACTGGCAGCACGGGCACCATGGTCGGCACGTCGACGGGAATCGAGCCCTACTTTGCCTTTGAATATTTCCGGCAAAGCCGGCTTGGCTTCGACAAGCAGTACGTGCCGATTGCGCAGGAGTGGAAGGATGCGAACCCGGGCCAAGAGCTGCCGGACTACTTCGTGACTTCCATGACCTTGACGGCGGAGGATCATATCCGCGTGCAGGCAGCTATCCAGACGTGGGTCGACAGCTCCATTTCCAAAACGGCGAACTGCCCGTCGGACTTCACGGTAGAAGAAACGAAGCGTTTGTATGAATTGGCGTTCGACCTCGGCTGCAAAGGCGTGACGATTTATCGGGACGGCAGCCGTGACGTGCAGGTGCTGAGCACGGGCTCCGGTTCAGGAGCTGCTGATGAGAAGAAAGAAGAGAAGCAGCAAGAAGTCGCTCCGGTCGCTGTCGCGGCGGAAGCGGTTAAAGAGGAAGACAGCTTGACACAGCTTTCCGGCAAGCTGGCCGTGAATGTGGATGCGAAGACGGAGCAAGTCTTCGACCGCCAGTACAAGCGGCGTCCGCAGATATTGCGCGGGGCGACGTACAAAGTGAATACGCCGTTCGGTATGGCGTACATCACAATCAACGACATGAACGGCACGCCGAGCGAGATTTTCCTCAACGTAGGGAAAGCGGGCTCCGACGTCTTTGCAATGTCCGAAGCACTGGGCCGCGTCTGCTCCCTGTTCCTGCGGTATGGGGATCACGGCGACAAAGTGAAGCTGCTCGTGAAGCACTTGAAAGGCATTGGCGGCTCCGGCGCCATTGGATTTGGCAACAACCGCGTCGAGTCGATCGCCGACGCGGTGGCGAAAGCGCTCGAGCAGCACGAAGAAGTGATGAGCGAGCCAGACGACGCGCGGAACTACGTGACCGCGACGAGCGAAGTGGTGGAGGCGCCGCCGACACCGGCTGCTGCGCCGAGCAGCAGCGCGCACGAGCACGAGCACGATGGCGCGGCTGGCGTCGCGTCGAAGGACCTGTGCCCGTCGTGCGGTTCCGCTTCGCTGGTGAACAGCGAAGGGTGCAAGAACTGCGTCAACTGCGGGTATAGCAGGTGTTCTTGAGGAGAAGAGGGGGGCGATAAGCCCCCTTTTCGTTTGTGAGCTGTAACTTAAAATGTCGGTGACTGGAAGATTAAATGTCGTTCGATTGTAACATATTTGGACGTTGGCCCGAGCCTTGATGCTACGGGCTTTTTATTTGTTTAGGATGAGATCTTCTAGTCGGTAATTACTTAGTTTTTATCTATATTCTATTCATACGATCTGGTTCAAAATTGTAATTTTAAATGACGTTTTTTAAAAAGTGAAATCATTCCTACGAGTATTTTTTGTTCTTATCTAATATTAATATTCAGGATCTCTGCGCGCCTCATGCCTCCATTTATTCGTGAGTTGATCTCAACTTTCATTTGATTCAGGAGAATCAAGAGATCCTCATATCCACCCAAGACCTATCAATAGTATCTTGCGTTAGCGTCCTAACGTATTTTCGTTCTTCCATACCCGTATATCATCAATACAAAAAGTTCTTTTGCTCTTCCTAATAGATGTTTCAACATCAGCATTATAACGGGGCTTGGTTGAATACATTTGGTGCAAAAAAATACTCTGTCCTTAATTCTCTTTAAGGTCTCTTATTTTGCGATCCAATAATTTTAGGAGAGTTAACAGCTTTATTATGAGGTGGATTTTTTGTTGAGAATGAGTAATAAAGAAAAAAGAATTTAAAATTAAAGCACAAAAAAAGAGACATCTAGACAGATTGCCTCTTTTTTCCGAGCTAACTATTACTTTAAATGTAAGCGTCAAATAGACTTAACCTTTAATTAGGGATTAGGGCAATTTGACGCTTACTTACAGACAGATTTTGTTTTAGCAACAAAAACTTCATTGCGGATGAGGATCTAGTACGCGTGCCATCACTGACTGCACTTTGTGCATACACCGATTACTTTACCAAGAATCTCATTTGTTAGTAATTTACTAAAAGTACTTCTGGACCAATCGTCACCAATTACAAGTACTTCGTCATTTTTGAGGGTAATTTCACTTTGATTTTTCTTAAAGATTTCATCTATGAGACTTTGCTTAGCAGGTTCATCCATATCGCTATCCTTAAACCTTAGATAGTCATACCCTCTAACATGGGCTGCCCCGTAGAATGTATCTAATTTTCTGCTATTAATATATATATGACCGTTTGTTACTTTTACTTTTTCATTTGGAAGTGCAATTACTCTTGCTACGTTATTGTCCCCATAGTATACAATGTCTCCTCTTACCACAGATTTGGTTTTATAGTATAAGACATCTACAACGACATTTCTTGCATATTCGCTATTACCTTGATCCATAGCATCGCTCAAGGGATTAACAATTATATTGCTCCCTTGTGATACCTCTTCAATGGATTTTCCGGTACTCTTGTCAGTAATCATTTTTTCTGAGCATGCGGCAAGCACTACAAGAAGAAGGCAAGAGATCCAAACACGTTTCATGAAATTCCCCTCCTAAAAGTAAAGACTGTAAGAAGTCCTATTGGAGCCATCTTACAGTCTAACTTTATTTTGTTTTGAATCATTATTCACTTAGGTATTGAATGGAAGCCTTAGATTCATCAACTATAAGAAGCGATTTATCAAATTGTATCTTTTTATCTAATTTATCAACTTTAATTGTATGTGTCGGTTTTCCATTATCCTGATGTTGGGAGTAGTACATTACCGTTTGCTCATCATCATCGAGTTTGATGTGCAAATTAGGTGTTTCGAACTCATTCTTTGAAACTGATTTTAGTTTATTCGCTTTAATGTCCCTTAGTACTCGTGAATTAATTTCAGGGCTTAGAAAAAGATGTGGCACTGGAGTGCTAATACCACTAATATTTCTTATTGTTAATTCATTAATTAACTTTGTGTATTGGTAAAGTTTCTTTCCATCCCAAATTTCATAATCCCCAGTATAGGGACCCGATATGGTATTGAAACGATAATATCCTTTGTCATTATACCATACCTCATATTGAGAAGAGATTTCAACTCCATCAACTGTACCTGTTTCCGAGAATACATAATGACGTGATGTAGTTGTGTCCAAGGTTAACCCTGATGGGTGGTTAGTGGACTGTGTAGCCGCATAAACGGAAGAACTGGCAATGGTACAAATAGCTAATGTTGCCACAACAATTAGACGTTTCATTTTCATAGTTTTAACTCTCCCTAATTAACTAAAATTTTGTCTGTAACGCTTAGGATAATATGTTCCTGCAGGGGAACCTCCAGGTGCATACAAATCAAGTTTAAAGTAGCCCATTGTATAGTTATCCCCTGTGGTAACTGTAGTCCCAATATTCCATGTCTGGTAGTATGTAGAATATCCTGAGATAGAGTATGTCCCTGAATAAGCAGAGTTATTAAATACTGGTGTATCTAAAACAACATTAGGGTTACCTTTATTCCAAATTTTAAGTGTTTGAGTTGTCCATCTATCGGAATACTGGTTTGCAAAAGTATAAGTAGCTTCTGCGCTTACAATGTTAGCTCTTAAAGGAGAAGAGGGGATAACAGGATCCCAATACAGGTTTAAAGCAAAATGGTCTGCATAGTGATCAGAACATTGTAAATTATTCACGTCACATCCTGTCATGTAAGGGTAGGTAATAGACTTGTATGTAGCAGCATTTGCAGATAGTGTGGGAATACTCAACATTAAAATCATAGAACCTACTGTTATTTTCTTTCTAATATTCACTTAATCTCCTCCATATTCTTTATTTACTATTTCCATTACTTACAAGGACATCGTACCAACATTACCATTTTTTGTGTATAGTTCTATTAGCCCAAGTGAATCTATAAAATAGTTTAAATTACGTAAAACCCCATTTAATTCACGTTTTTTTCTTAGCTTAGATTGATTTTATCGACAAATACTTCCATCCCCCCCCAGCCATTCAAATTTACCATTTATGGTAGATTTCTTGTAAGATCAACCTCCTACGGTAGGCCTTGGATGTATCCAAATCGCAGTCTTTTAACTTAGCCATAATCTCAATCTGAGATTTAGTCAAATTCATTTTTCAGCCATAGGTAACGTATATTTTTTATTAATGTACTGCTTATTCGTTCTTTGCGGCGCACTTTATTATTAGCACCTTGAATAACATGAAATTTATCAATGTACCAAGGCTCAGGAATATGAAGGAGCTCTTCGAGTTTTCCTTCTTAGAAAGTTACTGCAAACAAATGAAAACACCTCTCGTCTACTGGTCTCTTAATTGACTTAAATGTCAACTATATGCGCAGCTTTCCTTTTTTTATTTTAAAAAAGGAAAATGGGCTTTCTCTCTTGGGTGAGCAATTTATGTACTATAGACAGCGACATTTTATATTACCATTAATCAGAAAAGCGTCATTTTATGTTTAAGAAAGCGTCAATTGTGACCTACAATTTGGCAAGAAGGGTGGCCTGGAAAGTGTCATCTCAAGTTACAATTCACAGTGATATTTCATAATTAAATGTAAAATGTTTCAAATTTTACTGTAGTTTTTGCTTCAAAATGCATGTATACAGAAAAATGCATAAGTATACATCTAAAAAAGCCTCGATACATAAATGTATTCTAGGCTTTTTTTGGATGATTTCAACGATTGGGGAGGTAGCAAATATTCTGTAACCTATGATCATTTTACAGAGTTGCTCAACCAGTGGGGATATATTTCTGCGGCACCGATTCGCTCTATTACAGCTCCGTTGATTGCTATCTCCAAGTTGATCATTATCGTTAACTTACTGTCACTGCTGATCGCCGTTACTTTGGCATGGATGGTTCCTCGGCGTATTTATTCACCGATCGGGAAGCTTGTCCGAATGCTTGGCGGGGATCATATGGAAGTGGCCATGAAAGATAAAGATGAGTTTTCGTTAATTAATCAAAAGTGGCAGGATATGAACAGCCAGAATCATTCGCTGCACGGCAAGCTGCAACATGAGCTGCCACATCTGAAAGAAAGCTTTTATTCAACAACTGATGCAGGGATATTTGTTCAGATATTCTGACAGTGAACTTACCCATTGATTCAGACAGTATGGTGGGAATGCAGAGCAGGGGATCTTTACGGTTGTCTATCTCCAGTTGATTGGATTCGAAAGTGTACTGGATCGATTTAACAAGGGGGACGAGGGGCTGGTCACCTTTGCTGCTTGCAATATTATGGAGGAAATCATAGACAAGCATCTGGATCAATCCTATGTGATTAATGATCTAACGCTAGCGATTTTAATCGTAGAATCGGAAACTCATCACCGGGATCAAATTTATAGCGTGTGCAGAGAGCTGACATTTACGATTAACAGGCTTTTGCGCATGTGGGCAACTGTCGTGATTGCTCCGTCAACGTACAATATCTCTCAAGTCGCGGCTGTCTTTGAAAAGGCTAAATCGGCGAGAAGATTGTGCCTCACGGAGAAATCCGGGGGCGCTTTTTTGCGTCAATCGTAATGCATCACCTTATTTAAACGTTGTTGGCGGTAAGCCTGATGGAAGCTTTGGAGTAAAAGTTTCAGTCATGATCTAATAAATGAGAAGAAGGCGGCTGTTATCTAATAGGTAACAGTCACTTTACATTTATGGTCAGAATTGGTTTGAGTCCGAATGCAAATCCAAAAGACAGTTTTGCAGGCAGATGATCGGTGTGAACTCAAATTAGGGGGATATCAACTAAAAACTATCGTCGCAACAAATGACAATTTAATCTTGATATTAAATATGAGTGTTCCTTAAGCACCAATCTGAACAATCAGGGACTATCGACGGCAATTTCCTTACCCCTTTATGATGAGACTGCAACTTGCAAGTGAAACCAATTGTCAGAGGGTTATGAAAGGAAGGACGTTTATGGACACAACAACGAAGGCCAGAGTCAGGATATCATTGACGGCAAGATCGTCGACATTCATGAGCAGGCTCGCACGAAATCGATGGCTTTATTTGATGGTACTTCCGGGCTTGCTGTACTTTCTTATTTTTAAGTACTGGCCTATGTATGGCATTTTTATCGCATTTAAAGACTATCAGCCATTTCTTGGTTTTTGGAACAGCCCGTTTGTAGGACTCAAGCACTTCGAACGATTGTTCAGTGACGATAATTTCCTCGTCCTGTTTCGCAATACCTTAATTCTTGCCAGTTACAATATTCTGTTCTTCTTTCCTTTGCCGATCCTCATCGCTCTCATGTTGAATGAGCTGCGAATTGAAGTGATGAAACGATTCGTTCAAACGCTAATCTACATTCCTCACTTTATGTCCTGGGTCGTTGTCGTAGGGATCGCATACATCTTTCTGACGACAGAAGGTGGCATGGTGAATGAGTTGTTAGTACGCATCGGTGGAGAAAAAATCAATTTTCTTGCGAGTAATGAATGGTTTCGAACGATTGTTACTTCGGAAGTGATATGGAAAGAAACAGGCTGGGGAACGATCATTTTCCTGGCGGCCTTGTCAGGTGTTGATCCGCAATTATATGAAGCGGCAAGGATGGATGGCGCAAACCGTGCCCGCCAATTGTGGCATATTACGCTGCCAGCGATCCGCAGTACCATTATCATTTTGCTAATTTTACGGTTGGGCAGCTTCCTGGATACCGGGTTTGAACAGATCTTCCTCATGCTCAACGCGATGAACCGTGAAGTCGGAGATGTGTTTGACACCTATGTCTACTCGGTGGGGATCAGCCAAGGGCAGTACAGCTTTAGTACTGCTGTGGGATTATTTAAATCCATCATCGGATTAGTGCTCGTCGTCTCGTCCAATTACTTTGCCAAGAAAATCGGTGAAGAAGGAATTTACTAGAAAGGAAGCTTGGAAGCTATGCCGATAAAAACAAGTTGGGGAAGCCGAATATTCGATGGCATCAATGTGACGCTTTTGCTTATCTTCTCGTTGATCACCGTTTTGCCCTTTATTTATGTTATTTCTGGTTCCTTTGCCACACAGAAGGAATTGCTAACACGGGGATTTATCTTATTTCCAACGGAATTCAGCTTAGATGCCTACAAGTACATTTTCTCCACACAAACCGTAGTTAGGAGCTTGTTTGTCACGATATTTATCACAGTTGCAGGTACTTTGATTAATATTTTCTTAACTTGCTTAATGGCATACCCACTAGCCCGCAAAGATATGGATTTCCGCAAGCCGATCTTGATGATGGTTGTGTTTACGATGCTGTTCAGCGGGGGGATGATTCCAACATTTCTGGTTGTGAAGCAGCTGGGAATGATCAATACGTACTGGTCCTTGTTGATTCCAACTGCAATCAGTGCGTTCAACTTAATTATTATTCGCAATTTTTTTCAACAGCTTCCAGATGGGTTGGAGGAATCGGCCAAAATTGACGGCTGCAATGATTTGGGGATTTTTCTCCGAATTGTACTTCCATTATCGATGCCGGCCATCGCGACTTTCTCCTTATTTTATGCGGTGGGGCACTGGAATACGTTCTTCAGCGCAGTCTTGTACATCAACGACAGTAAGATGTGGCCGATTCAGGTGCTGCTCAGACAAATTGTGATTTTAGCATCCGGTGGCATTGGAGACTCTTCAGCAATGGGGGCAGATTATGTAGCACCGCCGGATCAATCAGTAAAAATGGCTGTCATTGTGGTATCAACCCTGCCGATTCTTCTGGTGTACCCATTTATGCAAAAACATTTTGCCAAAGGGGTATTGCTAGGCTCGGTGAAAGGGTAACGATATAATAGGAATGAGAAAAGGGAGGATTTCAAAGTGAAACAGACACAAAGAAAAACATGGGTCAAAACCGGCGCTTTGCTTGCGACAGCAGCACTAACCATTACCGCTTGCGGAGCGAAAGAGGAAGGCACGTCTCAAAGCACTAGCGCATCAAACAGCAATCAAGGACCGCTTCAGTTAACCATGATGCTGCCGAGCTACAGCCCGGAGAAAATGCCGGAGGACAGTTCTGTACTCAAACAGCTGGAAGAAAAGACTAATACCAAGCTGACTGTATCCTGGGTACCGTCTACATCGTATACAGACAAACTAAGCGCGACCGTGGCTTCCGGCGAACTTCCGAAAACATTCGTGGCACTTGAGCCGAAAGCGCCTTTCATCATTAACGCTTCACGTACAGGCATGTTTTGGGAAGTCGGCCCTTATCTGAAAGATTATCCGAATCTAAGCAAAATGTCCGATATCGTTCTCAAGAATATTTCTGTTGACGGTAAAATTTATGGGGTTTATCGGGAGCGTGATCTTGCTCGTTTTGGTCTAATGATGCGCCAAGACTGGTTAGAGAATCTTGGCTTGCAAGCACCGAAGACCTTAGATGAGTTGTATAACGTGTTGAAGGCATTTGCAACGGGAGATCCCGATAAGAATGGCAAGCAGGATACGATTGGACTAGCTGTTGGCATGCAAGGCGGTGTCATTGCAGGCTTTAAAGATATCCTTGCATACAACGGGGGGCCGAACGAGTGGGAAGTGAAAGATGGGAAATTGACGCCATCTTTTGTGACAGATGCTTACATGAGTACGTTGAAGTTCTACAAGAAGTTGTATGATGAGAAAATCATCAATCAGGATTTCGCATTAATTCCGGACGGACGTGCTGTCATGAATAAAGGGCAAGCCGGGCTCTGGATTGATAATATGCTGGACGGGAAAAATATCGAAGATAATATTAAGAAGGTTGTGCCGACAGCAAAGCTTACGCTGCTTAACCGGATTTCCGGGCCAAAAGGGGAGCGGACAAGAGCAGGTGCCGGATATTTGGGCATGTACATGATTCCCAAAACAAGTGTGAAGACCGAAGCCGAACTCAAACAAATTCTAACTTACTTTGATCGCATTTCCGAAAAAGACAACCAGAATCTGATGAAATACGGGATTGAAGGAAAGCAGTACACCCTTGACAATGGTGCGTATAAGCCAACTGCGGATGCAAAGCTGAAGTCGGACATGAGTGACAGCAATCAGTTTATGATTTTGCAGAATCAAGTTGTCAACTATGGAACGGATTTAGAGAAGCTAACCTCGAAGTTGTTTCAAGATAATGCGACTATGGCGGTTGCGAATCCGGCTGCGCCATTCATCTCGAATACAGAAGTGGAGAAAGGCAAAGAGCTGGCCAAGATCATTGAGGATGCGACCGTGAAGTTTATTATGGGATCCATTGACGAATCAGGATGGAAGCAAGCCGTTGAGAAATGGTCGCAAAGCGGTGGAAGTAAAGTGATCGAGGAAATAAATGCCGAGTATGCGAAGGTAGCGAAATAATGCCTAAATTAGTGATCGATGAACAAAGGATTAGATCTGTGATAGATCGGGTTGTTGACCGCACGTTCCGGATGGATTTCAGCTGGGATTGGCCGGGTGGCGTGGCGTTTTATGGCGTGTGCGAAGCGTATGAGGCAACCGGGAAGAAGGAGTATCTTGCCCAATTGCAGGCATGGATCGACGAGCAGATCGAAGAGGGGCTGCCTAAGCTTTCCGTTAACGCCGTCTCGATCGGACATGCTCTGCTGACCTTATTTCAAGCTACGCAAGACGAGAAGTACTTGACGATAATGATGGAAATGGCGGAGTATCTGCAGAAGGATGCGGTGCGGTTTGCCGACGGCATATTCCAGCATACCGTCAACTCGGAATCGTACAATTTTCCGGAGCAAGCGTGGGTAGATACGATGTTTATGGCCGGATATTTCCTGCTCCGGGTCGGCAGCCATCTCGGCCGTCAG
>NZ_RXHU01000018.1 GCF_003955665.1 Paenibacillus whitsoniae | reverse complement strand
AGTAGGGCTCGGGGATGCGCCGGAAACGGCGATTACGACGGGGGCGGTATGGGGGATCAAATCTTCACTAATTGGCTTTGGCGCTCGCTATGTGCAGATGACGGCCAAACCGATGGTCAACGTCGTGCCCTTATATAACCAGAAGCAATTCGCTACGGAGCTTCATATGAAAGGGCGAATCCGGATGTGGTGGGTGCTCAAAGCCGGCATACGGTTAGTTGTCCGTGCGGCGAAGGTAAAAGGCGGGCTCCGCACATGGGTACAATTGGTGCTGAAAACGAGGGCGAGATTTAAACCCGCATCCTAGAAATCACGTACATAACAGAATTCTTCTAAGGGCATTCTACAAATGAACCATGTTAATGTTTTGTCGATTGCGCCGCATGCAGCGGTTAAAACAAGCCAAGGAGGAATTGCACATGTCCGAACATCCGATTGAAGGCCTCATGAAAGTCGCCATGGAAAACATAAAGGAAATGGTCGATGTGAATACGATTGTCGGCGACCCCGTTGAAACGCCGGATGGCAGCGTAATTATGCCGATCAGCAAAGTGGGATTCGGTTTTGCGGCGGGAGGCAGCGAATTTGTGACTGACTCCGAAATTGAGATTGAAGGTTCGTCTGTCAATCGCGTGGATTCGCTGAACGCCAAGGTAGCTCTGCCCTTCGGCGGCGGCAGCGGCGGCGGTGTGTCGATTACGCCGATTGCGTTTCTTGTGGTCGGTAAACAGGGCGTGAAGGTTGTTCCGCTTGACAATCAAACGCACATTTTGGAGCGTCTCATCGACTCCGCCCCGCAAGTCGTTGACAAGATTCAAAGCATGATGAAAGGTATGGGCGCGAAGACGCCTTCCGCTGCTACCAACATAACAAATGTCGAGAATCAAAATTTCATTGTCTAAATATGGTCTCGTTCGAGCTGCCCTTAGTGGGCAGCTTTTTTTTATTTATGAATGCTCTCACCGTGCCCCCAAATATTCGCTGTCCGACATATCCCTTGTCCGCGCGCATATACTTGTACAAAGTTTTGTACAGGCAATGGACCAAAGTTCGCAGGCGTAGGGGGATTCCAATGAAATCGAAATGGTTATATTTGCTCGTGTGCTGTTCACTGCTCGGGATGCTGCTGGCACCGGGAACGTACGAGAAGGCGGAAGCGGCTCCGCCGGGCATCTCCACGAACGCGGTCGGTGCTTCCCTCGTAGATGTGGCTTCCGGGCGGGTTTTGTATAGCGTCAAAGGGGACACGCCTATGCGCATTGCTTCTTTGACGAAAATTATGACTGCCATCATCGCGATTGAAGAGGGCAATCTGGACGATATGGTCACGGTGAGCCGCAACGCCGCAGGCAAAGAAGGCTCCTCCATTTATCTCAAGCTAGGCGAAAAAATGCGGCTGCATGATATGCTGTACGGTTTGATGCTCCGTTCCGGCAATGATGCGGCGACGGCGATCGCTGAGCACATCGGCGGCAGTGTGGACGGCTTCGTCTATTTGATGAATGAGAAAGCGAAGATGCTGGGCATGGATCATTCGCATTTTACGAATCCGTCGGGTCTGGACGAAGGGGAGGGGCACCGTTCCTCGCCGAACGATATGGCCAAGCTGACGGCGTATGCGCTGAAAAACAGCGTCTTTCAGGAAATTGTCTCCACGAAGCTGAAAAAAGTGCCCAATCCGAACGAAGCCTGGGACTATTCATGGCTGAATAAAAACAAGATGCTCTCGCTCTTCGAAGGCGCTGACGGCGTGAAAACCGGGTACACGAAGCTTGCCAAGCGCTGTCTGGTGTCCTCCGCTACGCGCGGCGGCCAGCAATTAGTCGTCGTAACGCTGAACGATGGTGATGACTGGGCCGATCACGGCCGGCTCTTGCAATACGGTTTCACCTACTTCCCGCTGAAAACGGTTGTGAAGAAAGGTGACCCGATTGAAGGAACGAATTTCGTCGCCGGCAATACATTCATGTATCCGCTCGCAGAAGGGGAGACGGAAAAGCTGACATTCCGTACAACGCTTACGGATCCGCTGTCCACGAACTATCGCTTGGCGGAGCGCGGAACGGTGCAATTTTCCCTTGGCGGGAAGCCAATTCAATCCATCCCATTGTATGAGAAAGGCAGCCCCTTGTTGGAAAAGCCGTCCCAATCCTCGTTTTCTTTTCAACCAAGCCAGCCCTACAAGGAAAAATGGTACACCCAGTACGGCTTTGCGATACGCGCACTCATCGAGCATTTATTCAGTATTTCCGGTTCTCCGTGGGCGGACTGATTCCGCTGCCGGAAAGCTGTGAGAAGGAGGAATATCCATGGTCAATTGGATTTGGCTATTTTTCATCGTGGTCGGCTTCGGGTTTGCTGCAATCAACGGCGATGTGGAGGCCGTTACGCAGGCTGCCTTCGACGGGGCCAAGAGCGGCGTAACCGTCTGCTTCGGTCTGATTTCCGTCCTCGTCTTCTGGATGGGGATGATGCGAATCGCCGAAGACGCCGGCATTCTCAGCAAAATGGCCCGGCTGCTGCAGCCGGTTGTACGCTTTTTGTTTCCGAGCGTTCCGAAAAATCATCCCGCGATCGGCTACATCATGTCCAATATGAGCGCGAACATTCTCGGGCTTGGCAACGCGGCGACTCCGATGGGGATTAAAGCGATGCAGGAGCTGCAGAAGCTGAATCCGGACAAGGATACGGCAAGCACGGCGATGTGCACGCTGCTGGCGCTCAATACGTCCAGTATTACGTTGATTCCGACGACGCTGATCGCGATCCGAATGAATTTTAATTCCATGAATCCTGCGGAAATTGTTGGGACGACGCTGATGGCGACGATCATTTCGACGGCTGCCGCAATTTTTGTGGATCGCTGGTACCGGCGTTCCCGTTCGCCCATCCCTCCGCTGAAAGGATGATCTCCTATGTATGGCATCGTTTCCCTCATTTCGGCCTGGGCGATTCCCGTTATGATCGTATTCATTCCGTTGTATGCCGCGTATCGTAAAGTACCAGTCTACGAATCGTTCGTAGAAGGTGCCAAGGACGGCTTCGATACAGCGGTCAAAATCATTCCCCATCTCGTCGGCATGATGGTGGCGATCTCCGTCTTTCGCGCTTCGGGCGCGATGGATTTCGTGATCGGTTGGATGCGGCCGTTCTTTGAACGCATCGGTGTACCGACGGAGGTGCTGCCGCTCGCGATTCTCCGCCCCATTACAGGGGCGGGCTCGTTGGCGTTCACCACCGATCTTATTGAACAATTCGGCCCGGATTCGATGATCGGGCGCATCGCGTCCACCGTGCAAGGCAGCACGGATACGACGTTGTACGTGATAACCGTCTATTTTGGAGCCATCGGCATTCGAAAAGCGGGCTACGCCCTCAAGGTCGGCCTGATCTCGGACGCCGTCGGATTTATTGCTTCCATCGTCATCTGCTATCTCGTTTTCGGGACCTGACCGCCTTACCCTTGTGATTTGCCGTTAAGTCCGTTATCATAAGCATGAGGTGAAAGCGGACAATGGAAAGACTGCAAAAAGTATTAGCGGAAGCGGGGATTGCTTCCCGCCGCAAATGTGAAGAAATCATCTTGGCGGGGCGTGTCCAGGTGAACGGAGAAGTGGTCACGACGCTGGGTGTGAAAGTAAATACAGAGGAAGATGAGATTAAAGTAGACGGCCGGGCGATTGGGCAGCAGCAGAAAATATATGTGATGCTGAACAAGCCGAAGGGCGTGATCACGAGTGCGACGGATCCGGGCGGCCGCAAAGTGGTGACCGACTATTTGCCGGGGATCAAGGAACGGGTGTATCCGGTCGGTCGGCTCGATTACGATACGGAAGGGCTGCTTCTGCTCACGAACGACGGGGAGTTTGCGCATTTGCTGACCCATCCGAAGCATCACGTGCCCAAGACGTATTTGGCGACAGTCAAAGGTGTTCCGCACGGCTCGTTATTAGACAAGCTCAAAATGGGCATACAGTTAGAAGACGGCATGACAGCGCCTGCCGAAGTGGAATATGCGGACGTGAATCCGGATAAGAAGGAATCGGTTATTCAGATTACGATTTACGAAGGTCGCAACCGTCAAGTCAGACGGATGTTCGAAGCGATTTCGTTTCCTGTCGTCAAGCTGAAGCGCGTTAAGTTCGGTCCGATCTTCCTGACGGGGCTTCCGAGAGCCAAGTATCGGCATCTGACGCCGAAAGAAGTCGAAGAGCTGAGAAACGAGGCGCTCAAGTCACATAACGTTCAAAAAGGCCAATAAGAATTGGCCTTCTTTTCGTTATAATAAGGGTATAAAATCATGGAAAAAATAACATTGTCCAAAAAGTGAAGGTGATTCTTTCGTGGGTCGGCATAAGAAATGGGTACAGATCGGGATTTTTGCCGTCGTGCTCATTATTGGCGTGTTTACGATTATTACAAATTTATCCGCTTCCAGCGGCAAGAAGTATCCCCAAGAGGGGGATAAGGCGCTCAACTTCTCCTTGGTTGGCTTGGACGGGAAGACGCATGAATTGTCGGAATATAAAGGTCAGCCGGTGCTGATTAATTTCTGGGGGACGTTCTGTCCGCCGTGCAAAGAAGAAATGCCGGATCTCCAGAAACAGTACGACAAATGGGCCTCCAAAGGCGTCGTTTTCCTGGAAGTGAATATCGACAAAAATAAAGTGACGGTTCAAGGCTTTATGGATCAATACAAGCTGAATCTACCGGTGCTGCTCGATGCGAACGAGGAGGTTCGGAGAGCTTACGGCGTCATGGACTATCCGACAACGTTTTTTATCGGGAAAGATGGCAAGGTCGCTGTGAAAAAAATCGGCCAAATGACCGAAAGCTTTATTGAGGAAACGTTAACCGGCCTGGTCGGCAAATCTTAATTCGCAAGTTCGTTTAAGGCAGGGAGGTCAACATGTTTTACAATACAAAATGCGACTGTGGGCATCAGAACCCGACAGGTACAACGCTTTGCGAATCTTGCGGGAACCCGCTGATTGATGCGGACGGACGTGATATTCTGGAGATGCGGTATGACGGCATGGCTCGCCGCTCCCAGAAATCCAATCCGTCCATGCTGGATAAAGTCTGGAATTTCTTTTCTTCGGTAAAAATAGCGGTATGGATCATCGTGTTTACGCTTCTCGCTTCAGCTGTCGGCACGATCTATCCGCAAGAGAATACGTTTCTGGATATGGACCCGGTCCAGTATTATGCGGACAATTACGGGACACTCGGCAAAATTTATTACGCCCTCGGCCTCTCGCATACATTCAGTTCGTGGTGGTTCATTACGCTGCTCTTCATGATCGGGACGTCGCTCGTCATTTGCTCGCTCGACCGCGTGCTTCCGCTGTACCGGGCGCTGTCCAAACAGCAAATTCGCAAGCACATGAACTTCCTGACCCGGCAGAATGTGGCGCTTACGACAGAACTTCCGGCTGGCAGCGACGAAGCGGGTTGGACAAGCAAGATGGGCGATGTGCTGAAGAAAAAACATTACCGCGTACATACGGACGGTTCGGCGCTGCTCGCCGAGAAATATCGATTCAGCCGTTGGGGCCCTTACATCAACCACATCGGACTTATCATTTTCCTGATCGGCGTTCTGATGCGCAGTATCCCGGGGTGGCACATGGATCAGTACATGGGCATTCTGGAGGGCGAGACAAAGCCGATTCCGCATACGTCCTACTACATCAAGAACGAGAAGTTTACGCTCACCTTGTACGATGACAACGAATTGCCGGAAAGCATTAAGGAGAAAGGGCAAATCGTTCCGAAAACGTACGAAACGCAAGCCGTGTTGTACCACTGTACGGCAAATTGCGACGATGCGACGAAGGAGCCGGTGCTCGAAGAAGTGCACCGTTCCGATATTTTGGTCAATCATCCGTTAGATTACAAAGGCTTGCAAGCGTATCAATTTAATTATAAGGTATCTCCGCTCCTGATTTCGGTGAAACCGACGCTGAGCAATCCGGCGACGGGGGAGAGCTACGGTTCGTTCGATCTTCCGATGACGAATCCGAAAGACGAATATCAGGTGGGACCTTATAAGCTCAAGCTGAAAGGCTACTATCCCGAGTTCGGAATCGAGAATGGACAGCCGATATCCAAATCCAACGAGCCGAATGCACCGGCGTTTATTTTCAGCATCACAGGCCCTGGATTGGCGGACAAAGGCGAGCCATACATGTACTTCCCTCGCCAGATCGATCAAGAGACATTTTCCCAAGATACGATTAATGGGGAGATGAGTAAAAAGCTGAAAATCGCCGTCGGCTCCATGGAAGGCGTGAAATTCGCGAATTATACGACGTACCTGAACATTCGCGTCGATAAAGCGATGCCGTACATCTGGGTTGGCGCTGCGATCTTTATGATCGGTGTCATTATGGGCTTCTACTGGCAGCACCGCCGTATCTGGATTCGCATTGACGACGGCAAGTTGACCCTGGGTGGGCATACGAATAAAAACTGGTTCGGCTTCCGCAGTGAGGTCGCCGCAGCCTTGAAGAAAAACGAGATTGAGATTTCACCGAAATCATTAGCAAATGGAGGAACCCAGAGGTGAACGTAAACTCTGTCAGCAGTACGTTTTTATTAATCGCATTTTTTGTTTACTTGCTTGCTTTCTTCTTGTTCGTTCTGGCGATTACCGGCAAACGCTGGAGCAATCGCGATCCGGAAAAACATACAAAGCAGTGGGGATTTGTCGCCTTTCTTACCTCCGTGGTCGGTTTTGCCTGCCACGTCACGTTCTTCTTTACCCGATGGGCGGAAGGCGGACACATTCCAACGTCCAACATGTATGAATTCATGACGTTCCTTGGTATGATGATCATGTGTGCGTTCCTGATTGTTTATCTGATTTATCGTACGCCGGTGCTTGGCGTGTTCGCGCTGCCGGTCGGCTTTATCATTATCGCTTACGCTTCCGTGTTTCCAAGTGAAGTGCAACCGCTCATTCCGGCGTTGCAAAGCTACTGGCTCAAAATTCACGTAACGACAGCGGCCACAGGCGAAGCGTTCTTCGCAGTAGGCTTCGCAGGAGGTTTGATGTACCTGCTTCGCTCCGTGAGTTATGAAGGAACGTCGAAGACGGACAAACGTGAGCAAAGAGGGCTGGAGCTAACCCTTTTCTTCATACTCATGCTGGTTGCTTTTATCGCTTCCATTTTTACATTCAACGGCAGCGGCTACAAGGCACTTTTCGTCAAAGAAGTCATCTCGACGGATACGCAGGGCGCGCAAGTGACGAACCAAGTGAACGAGACGTATGTATTGCCCCCAATCGTTCAGCCTTACGATATGAAAGTGGTGGAAATGAAGCCTTTCCTCGGTATGAAGGAGCCGCTCTTCACAGCGCCGTCCTGGATGGAAGGGGCAAGTGCAGGACGTAAGCTGAACACGGTCATCTGGTCGGTGCTCGGTGGTCTTGTTCTGTACGGCCTTGCTAGGCTGGTAACCCGAAAACCGCTGGGAGCTTCCATCGGATCGGCGGTTAAAGGCATGGATCCGGATGATCTGGATGAAATCTCTTATCGAGCTATTGCGATTGGTTATCCGATCTTTACGCTGGGCGCTTTGATCTTTGCCATGATTTGGGCACAGGAGGCGTGGGGCCGGTTCTGGGGCTGGGACCCCAAAGAAGTATGGGCACTCATTACGTGGTTGTTCTATGCGGTCTTCCTGCATTTACGTCTATCCAAAGGCTGGCAGGGCAAGAAATCGGCTTGGCTGTCCGTTATCGGTTTTATCGTCGTAATGTTTACACTTGTCGGGGTGAACCTTGTCATTGCGGGGCTCCACTCCTATGCAGGCGTTTAAGTAACCTAAACGGTTCGGATATTTTATGGAGAAGGATGTGACGAGTGATGGAAATGAAACCTAGTATTCTCGTTGTGGATGATGAGGAACGGATTCGCCGCTTGCTTCGTATGTACCTGGAAAAAGAAGGCTATGCGATCGAGGAAGCCGAAGACGGCGAAACCGCGCTGCGCATGGCGACGGATACTGATTTCGACCTTGTCCTGCTGGATGTCATGCTGCCGGGCATCGACGGCATCGAAGTGTGCTCACGGCTGCGCCAGGTGAAATCGACGCCGGTCATTATGCTGACGGCGAAAGGCGAAGAAACGAACCGCGTCAGCGGTTTTGAAGTCGGGGCCGACGATTATGTCGTTAAGCCGTTCTCGCCGCGCGAAGTGATCTATCGCGTGAAAGCAATTCTTCGCCGCTCCTCGGCGACGGCGTACTTGTCGAAGGATGCGAGCTCGAGCAACAACATCGTGTTCCCGAATCTTGTGATCGAGCACGATGCGCATCGCGTGACTGCGGCCGGACAGGAAGTGGCGCTGACGCCGAAGGAGTACGAGCTGCTGCACTATTTGGCGGTGTCGCCGGATAAAGTGTTCTCTCGCGAAGAACTGCTCAAGGATGTATGGAACTACGAATTCTTCGGCGATCTGCGGACCGTCGATACGCACGTCAAGCGTTTGCGTGAAAAGCTAAACAAAGTATCCCCGGATGCCGCCGCCATGATTACGACTGTGTGGGGCGTAGGCTATAAGCTCGAGGTGCCGAAATAGTGTTTATTCTTAGAAGCGTAGTAGGTAAACTGTGGTTGACCATTATTGGCCTGGTTGGAGTCGTTTTGCTCATACTGGGCTTTTTTCTTGTCAATTATTTGGAAAATTATTTCTCGCAGGCCAAAGATCAGCAGGAAAGCTTGCGCGCCATGGCGTCGAAGTTTTCGGCCGAAGCGACGCAGCATATGTACAATGAGCAGTTCTATGAGCTGAGCAACGAACTGCTCAGTTTCCAGGATGCCCGCCTGCTGGTCGTGAATCTGGAAGGCAAAGAGATGATTATCCCCGATACGCCAGGGAGTACGTTAATCGATTTCCACGTTTCGGATTTTTTTACGCAGGCTGAGCTGCAGGAGGTGTACTCCGGCAAAACGCTTAAGAAGACGGTGAATTCGGCGACGAAACGGTTCGGCAGCGGCACGGAGTATCTCGTCGTCGCTGTACCGCTGTATAACCTCCAGGGCGTACCAGCAGGCGCGACGTTGGTCTATCAATCGCTGCAGTCTTTAGAAGCGACGCAGAACTACATGCTCAAGTTGTTTGTGTATGTGTCTATCGTCGGGTTTCTGATGACGACTTCCTTTGCCTTTTTCCTTTTTTCCCGCATCACGCGACCGCTCCAGCAGTTGAAAAAAGCCGCGGACTTCATCACGATGGGGGAATACGGCACGCGCGTGCCGATTACGTCGAAGGACGAAATCGGTGAGCTGGCGAAGACGTTCAATCATATGGGCGAGAAAATGCAAGACAGCATTAACGCCTTGAGCGAAGAGAAGGAGCACTTGTCGAGCATTCTCCGCAGTATGACCGACGCGGTCATCACGGTCGACAGCAACGGCTCCGTCATGCTCAGCAATCCGCAAGGCGAGAAGATCGTTGAAGAGTGGAGCGTAATCGAATGGGACGACGCCGACGGCGAGCCGCCGCGTTATCCGAAGCCGGATCCGTCTTTGGGCGATTGGGGGCTGACCAGCTACCGCAATCCGTACTTGACGCCGATCCCTGTGCCGCTGATTCCGCTCTTCGAAGCGGTGGTTGAGTCTTCATCAGAATGCGCGACCAAGCTTCATGTGCAAAATAGCGTATGGTCCGTTGCGATGACGCCGCTCTATTCGTCCCAGGACCATGTGCGCGGCGCCGTCGCCGTTCTCCGGAATGTAACGGAGGAAGAGCGGCTCGATAAGCTGCGCAAAGATTTCGTGGCGAACGTCTCGCATGAGCTGCGTACGCCGATTTCGATGCTGCAGGGTTACAGCGAAGCCCTGCTGGATGACATTCCGACGACGCCGGAGGAGCGCGTCGAGCTCGTGCAGGTCATCCACGACGAGTCGCTTCGCATGGGGCGCCTCGTCGGGGACCTGCTCGACCTGGCCCGGATGGAAGCGGGCCAGATCGAGCTTTCCCTCAGGGAGGTCGAGCTCGACTCCCTGATGCGGCGCATGCACCGGAAATTCTCAGTGCTGGCGAAAGACCGCGGCATTCTGCTGAGCGCAGAATTGCCGGAAGAGCCGCTCATCCTGCAGCGCGCGGATGAGGATCGTTTGGAGCAGGTGTTCACCAACCTGCTCGACAATGCGTTCCGGCATACGGCCGCTGGGGCGCGTATTGCCTTAACGGCACAGTCGGCGGTCTACAAGGACCGGCCTTCCATCCGCGTCGATATCAGCGACGAGGGGAAGGGGATTCCGGCCGACGACCTGCCTTACATTTTTGAGCGCTTCTACAAGGCGGACAAAGCGCGCACGCGCGGCACGACGGGCGGCACAGGCCTCGGCCTCGCCATCGTCAAAAACATCATCGACGCGCACAACGGCAGCGTCACGGTGCACAGCGTGCTCGGCCAGGGTACGACGTTCACGATTTACTTGCCAAGCGAAGCAGGATAGCCGTTCGCTTCGGAGCAACACCGCATTTCGACATAAAGAAAAGGCGTTTGCCGAGATTCCTCTCAGCAAACGCCTTTATTTGTAGAATATTCAGTTAAAATCTTGTTGCTCGTGAAACAATTTGAGCCTAGTCGTCTTTTGATCACGAAGCAAGTCAAGAAGCGAATTCGGCATCGAATCTTGCGTTCACCTTTCGAAGTGCGGTGCTCATGTAGGTTTTGCCTACACTCCGCGCCTCCTTCTTCAGATTCTCGCAACCTTCTCGGTGCTGAAAACCCAACTTTTTGAACTTTCTATTTGATTTGCTTATAAAGTAAGAGCGCGAACATTCACGATTTCAGCTTGCTCCACGAGGGATTCCAGCACCTCGGCAGGAGCTGCTTTATCCACAGTCAGTACCATGATCGCAGAGCCACCGATCACTTTACGGCCTACTTGCATCGTTGCAATGTTAACGTTATTGCTGCCGAGCAGCGTACCTACGCGGCCAATGATGCCTGGTTTATCGTTATGGGAAATCAAGAGCAGATTGCCTTCGGCTGCGAAGTCGACCGGATATTGATCGATGCGCACGATGCGCTCGCCAAAGCCGGCAAGCAGCGTACCTGCAAGTGTTTTCTCTTCTTGTTTGGTTTTCACCGTTACCGTCACCAGGTTGGTGAAGGAGCTCGAAGCGTTCGATTGTTGAACGACGATGTTCACGCCGCGTGTTTTAGCAAGGTGCATCGCGTTAATAATGTTGATCGACTCGAGTTGGTTCTGGAACAGGCCTTTGACGATGTAACGAGTCAGCGGGCTTGTATCGACGTCTGTCAACTCGCCGGCATAGTTAATGACGATTTCGGAAACAGCGCCTTGCGCGATTTGTCCGAGCATGGAACCGATCTTCTCGCCAAGACCGAAGTATGGCTGCAGCTTGTTCATGACGTTCGCCGGTACAGGCGGCATGTTAACCGCATTTTTGAACGGCTCGTTGCGCAGGATGTGAAGCACTTCTTCGGATACGTCAATCGCCACGTTTTCTTGGGCTTCAATCGTGGAAGCACCAAGGTGAGGCGTAACGATTACTTTCGGATTGTTCAGGAACGGATGATCTTTTTGTGGGGGCTCAACTTCGAACACGTCGAACGCTGCGCCGGCTACAGTGCCTTCTTCAATCGCTTCGATCAACGCCATCTCGTCGATGATTCCGCCGCGTGCGCAGTTGATGATGCGAATACCTTTTTTCATCAAGTCAAATTGTGGTTTGGAGATCAGATGGCGCGTTTCCGGTGTCAGCGGCGTGTGAACCGTAATGAAGTCCGCTTGCGCTGCGATTTCATTGACGGTACCGAGCTTCACACCCATTTTCTCAGCGCGTTCTTCGGTGAGGAACGGATCGTAGCCGATGACATTCATGCCGAATACTTTCGCGCGTTTCGCCACTTCGCTGCCGATACGGCCCATCCCAAGGATACCGAGCGTTTTGTTGCGAAGCTCAACCCCGATGAATTTGCGGTCCCATTCGCCGCCGACCGTTTTCTTGTAAGCTTGCGGGATCATACGGGCTGTGGACATCATCATGGCAAAAGTCAGCTCGCAAGTCGCGATCGTATTGCCATCCGGTGCGTTGATGACGATAATGCCGCGTTTGGTTGCCGCTTCAAGGTCGATGTTGTCAACGCCGACGCCTGCGCGGCCGATGACTTTCAGCTTGGAAGCTGCGTTCATGATCTTCTCGGTCACTTTCGTTTGGCTGCGAACGAGCAGGGCGTCGAATTCGCCAATGATGGCAACGAGTTCATCCTCGGAGAGTCCGGGCTGTTTCACTACTTCAACATCGGCAGCATCGTAAAGCATTTGAATTCCCATGTCACTAATTGGATCGGATACTAAAACTTTGTACATGATTTCGTTTCCTCCTTAGAATTGAACATAAAAAAACTCCCAACCCGCGGATACAGACATTACGCCTATAGCCAAAGGGACGAGAGATTGCTTTCGTGGTACCACCCTAATTCGCTGCCCATTCGCACGGGAAGCCTCAGTTGGTCTTGCGACCTGGGACGATAACGTGTCCCTACGACGATTGCATCTACTTCCGTTCAATGCAATAACTCTGGAGTGCTCCGCAAAATGTTCACTGCCGATTCCCACCAACCATCGGCTCTCTGTAAGCTACTTAGCTTGCTTGGCTCCGTCAACGCTTTAACTTGCTATAGAATTTTCATTAGATTACCATGCGTATGAAGTGGTGTCAATACATGTCGAACGGAATTCACACCGAAGTCATAATTGTCTAAAAGTAATCTTTAAATCGTGCTTGCCCTTAATCTTAATGCATCAAACAAGAGAAATCAATAACCGATTGGTTGAATTTTCGCCTCTTTTTACGGTATGGTAGAAAGGAAGCGAGCGATCGGGCTTTGCAGGTCAGAGGAGGGGTAACTATGGACGTGAAGAGCATACATCCGGCGGAATTTCTGAAAGCTTTGGATAATCAAACCATTGATCATGTGGGCATTATTGATGTGAGGGAGCAGCACGAGTGGGAGTACTACCACCTGGAGGAAGCGAAGCTTGTGCCGATGGGGCAAATCCCTTATCGGATGGGCGAGCTGCCGGAGAACAAACCGATTTATGTGGTGTGCGCGCATGGCGTTCGCAGCTACCGTGTGGCGGAATATTTACTCGAGAACGGCTTTGAAGACGTCATCAACGTCGACGGCGGTATGGCGGCACTGGCTTTGTTGCGGGGCTTTCAGTACGATTAACGGCAAAGAGCAGCTTGTCCGGACGTGTCCGAACGAGCTGCTCTTTCTGTTAATTGACACTTAGGAAAAATGGCAATTGCGGAAGCGTTTCGTTTCCATACCATTTTGCTTTGCTTTTAACGAAGTCGCCTGCTCTGACGGCATTTGTACTTAGCAGCAGGTCCATCGTCTGATTGACGTCGTTCACATTTAGCTTCTTGGCCTGGCCATTGGCGATAAACTCATCAATGCGAGCAGTCAAATCCTGCGGATAGAAAGGAACAAACGACTTACTATTCAGAAGCTTTGCTGAAATGTACACATTTTTTACATTCAAATTCATGGCCCGCCATTGATCCAGATTCGCTGTGTTCACCGGATCGAAGTATTCGATGTCGGGATCCAGCGTGCCGTTCCAAGCCAGAATGGCTTCAAAGTAATTTTTCTGTGCCGTCAAACTCTGGGTCTTGGCTTCCAGGAAGTAGGGATCTTTTTGAATCGTGTCCAAGAGCTGCGCTTGACTCATGCCATTGGCTTTGGATTGAAAGCTGCCAAGGGCGTCGGAGAACAGCTTCAAGCTTTTTAAATAACCTTGCAACGACTGAACGAGCAGGGGCGACGAAGCGGGCATCGTTTTGCCTTGCAGAGCCGCGTATTTCTCGTCGGCAATCTTGCTCAGCTCCTTAAGCACCGCAGCGCTGTCCGTGGCGGCGTTGCCCGCCTCGATTTGACTCATCTGTTCGAACCATTTATTCTGAAATTCCCTAAAGGGTAAAAAGATGGTATGGTAATAAGATACGAGCACTTGCTGATCGTAGGCGCCGATTTCCGGTGCCGCCGCTTTGTCGGCGTGAATGATTTTATCATATTTTTCATCGGATTTGAGTTGACCTAGCTTCAGCCCGTAGAAGAAGGCCCCCAGGATACAGACCAGCATAAAGATAAACATGAGTGCGAATAAATAATCGGTGCGGGTAAGACGCTTATCCATAATTCAAGCTCCTTGTTGTCTCTTTTATATTTACCTAGTATAGGCGATCCGGAATTAAAAAGGAATATGTGAGGAAATGAGGCGGCTTCCTTGAAAAAATTCGATTTTAAAAACTTCCGCATCGGGAAAGTCGATCTGAACGAGTTAAACGATCGCGTCCTGCTGCTTAATCTTTACTTTACACAGCTGCTTACCCTTATTATCGGACTGGCATTGGTATTTTTTCAGAGCAATTTGAAGTTATTTTCGATGTTTACCGTCACGGGCGGCTGGAAAATTGTGATCTGGGGCTTGTTGTTCGGCATCGCCGTGCTCGGGTTCGACTTGCTCATCTCCCGTTGGGTTCCGAAAGAAGTTGCGGATGACGGCGGCATTAATCAAATGCTTTTCGGCAACCGTCCAATTTGGCACATTGCTCTGATTTCTTTCATTGTGGCCATGTGCGAGGAAATTTTGTTTCGCGGGGCGATCCAGCACGCTTGGGGACCCTACTGGACGAGTATTTTGTTCGCCGCTATCCATGTTCGCTATTTGCAGCACTGGCTTATGACGGGGATGGTTTTCTGCATTTCTTATGGCTTAGGTTGGATTTATATTCATACAGGAAGCCTATGGACACCGATTATTGCCCATTTTATTATTGATATGGTGATGGGTTGTATACTTCGGTTCAGCAAGGAGGAAGAGCAAGCTTCATGAAGGAAAGTGAATTCCAACGCACACCGCTGCGATCGAGAGCGCAGCAAGAGGCGTCGAAGGATGAGACATATTTACCGCCTCGCGGGACTGTGCATCCTTCCGAGAGAGGCAAATGGACGGTACGTTTTTATTTGGCCCTCGTTTGGCTTTTTGTTGCTTTAGTTGCCGGGCTAACCTTTTGGGGGATCAAGAACTATTATTAGAAATCGAGGTGCTTGCCATGGGAGAGGGAATGGCATCGATAAGAAAGTTCAAATTTCAGCTGCTGCTTGTCAGCGTGATGATGGCGGTCAGTCTATTGCTTGTGGCCAAGCCGTCTTACGCGCTCAGCTATGGGTATTTGGCCTATCCGCAAGGCAATGTCGGACTGGTGCAGCCCGAGATTGGGATAAGTCTGGAACTCAGCGAAGGCATCACGCCGGAAAGCTATCAATTTTATTTGAATAATAAAGCAGTCAGTGCGCACTATGACCCCGTATCGGTCAAATTTACATATACACCGCCAGCGGACTTAGCTCCGGGCGATTACAACGCCCAGCTCGTGCTCAACTACAGCGGTTATCAGCCGGTTTCCATCAGTTGGAAGTTCACTGTTGCTATGGACGCCGTCAAGCAGACGACGACTGTGACCAAAGAGCAGGAAGAAGGGCTGCGCGCTATTAACGATTACCGGACCAAATTGGGGCTCTCCACGATAAAATGGAGCGATACGCTGGCGACTGCCGCGCAAAAGCATGCCCAGTATCTGGCCCTCAACAAGATCGACCCGATTCGGACGAGCGTCTCCCTACATGACGAGGATCCGGCGCTTCCCGGCTATATAGGCAAAACGCTTCGCGAACGGGTACAATTCATCGGCTACGCGCGCTCCAGCAGCGAGGACGTCGCGTACACCGAGTCCTCGTTGGTCGAGGCGATCGACAGTCTTTTCGATGCACCTTATCACCGTTCACCTTTCCTGGTGCCGACATTAATCGAGATCGGTCTCTATAAAGAAGGCAACTACGACGTCGTCGAGTTCGGATTCGCCGAGAATGCATCGCCGGAGCTGATCGTTTCCCCGGGTCCTAATGATGTCTACGTGCCGATTGCCTTTGACGGCCATGAGACGCCGGATCCGATTCGCATGCATAAGGACGCATCCTACCCTGTCGGATATCCCATCATGGCTGCGCTGTACGGCTCCGATATTAAGAGCGTCAGAGCGGAGCAAGCCACTTTGAAGGACGAGAAAGGCGCAACAATTCCTTTGTTAACGAACGATGCCGGCAACGACGATCATTTGGACAATGAAGTGATTTTGCTGCCTTCGAGCCCCTTAGCGCCCGACACCACCTATAAAGTGGACATTTCGCTGAAAGCGACGATGGAAAACGGTGACGAGAAAACATTCACCAAAGCCTGGTCGTTTCACACAGAACCGCTGAAAGGAATAGGCGTACGGAAACTGCATCAAAATGCGATCGAATATAAGCTGTTAATGGGCAATATGGGCATGAACCGCTCGCATACGGTTTCGATCGGATTGAATGGCAACACGTATACGCTGGATCAGATCTCGTATCCGCTCACGCAAACCCCTTCACTGATAGACGGCTCATCGTATCTATACATTCGTGATTTGGCCGCGGCGCTCGGCGCCACCGTCAGTTGGGATGATGCGGCGAAGGCAGCGATATATGTAAAAAAGGGGACAACGATCAAGTTTTTCACGACACGCGATGCCTACAGCGTGAACGGCGTTGAACATTTGACGACTACGCCGGCAAAGCTTGTGAACGAACAGACGATGATGCCGGTTCGACTTCTGTCTGAAGCGCTCGGGGCGAACGTTACGTTCGACGACACTACGAAAACGGTTCATATCGCCTACTAAAACGAGAAAAGAGACTTGCCCTGACGGCCGATACGGCTGCAGGGCGAGTCTCTTTTGCAAATTAGCGCATTTCCAGCTCGATCGCACCCGGGTCGATGAAGGAGTAGCCTTTTTCTTCAAGCTTGGTCAGCAGCTCATCCAGTGCCGATACGGTCCAAGGCAGTTCATGCATCAAAATGTTGCTGCCGCTGTGAAGCTGTTGCATGACGTTCTCAATCACTTTTTTCGGGTCGTTATTTTTATTCGTCATTTCCCAATCCAGCGAGCCGTTGGACCAGGTCATGTAGAGCATCTTTTCGGATTTGATCTTGGCTTTCAAATAATCGTTGCCGGAGCCGAATGGCGGGCGGAAGAACTGCGGCGTAACGCCGATCAGGCTTTTGACGATGGCTTGCACGTCGTCAACCTGCTTGTCGATTTTCTCATTCGTCATGTCTTTCAAATTATCGTGATCCCACGCGTGGTTGCCGATATAATTGCCGTTGTCATACACGAGCTTGACGAGCTCCGGCTTTTGCTTGATGCGGTACCCGTTCATAAAGAAGATCGCTTTCGCCTTGTGTTTATGCAAAATATCGATCAAGGACTGGTTCATCTCCAGTTCCTTCGGGCCGTCATCAAACGTCAGCAAAATGACTTTTTTGTTGCCTGCGGGATCGTTCGGCACGATGTCATAATTTTTGTTCATATGATACGTCTTCGGCACTTCGGCAGCCTCAGATGGCGTCGGCGAGGGGGAAGGCGTAGGTGTCGCCGTAGGCGTCGGGCTTGGTGTGGCTGTAGGCAGCGTCGTGGCGGTAGCCGCGGCTGTGGCCGGTGCAGGAGATACCGTGGAAGTCGTTTGAGCAGGATCGGCCGAGCAGGCAGCCAGCACAAACGTAAGCGTTAGAAGCATAATCGCTGCTTTAGATTTCATTTTTGCGTCTTCTCCTCAAATACAGTAAATAGTAACGCTCTTTATCGTACCACACTTCATGGAGAAATTCTCTGCGACTGGCTTCCCATGTTTTCCTAGCAGGTCATCGCGTATGGCTCCTCTACATCCCGCACAACCTATGAAGGATTCCTAATACGTATCATGGAGGGAGAGCCAATGAAACTAGGTACATTTTTGCTCGGCGGAATTGCCGGCGCTGCTGCCGTCGTGTATTTGAACCGGAAAAGCAAATCCATGCTGTTTTCCGCATTCAGCTCATCCAACAATTCGATGGGCAGGATGATGGACAAAGTGGATAAAGCGAAGGATTCCTTTATGAGCAAGTCTCATGAAGCCAACAGTGCGAAGGCGTTTAATTCTGCGCCGCCGGCTTCCGGCGGACTCGATCAAGTGGAAAAAATCGTGAAAGACGATGCCCATTTAAAATCGACTGTCAACGAAATTTTGAATGAAAACAAGATGAACAGCACGGCTTTTCAATAAGGTTGCTCTAAGCCCAGCAGTCCGGCTGTTCGCACAGCCGGCTGTATTTTTTAGTTTATACATAACTTGCACGTGCATTTGCCAGCAATTAGTGATAACATGATAGGTAACAAGGAGGAAGAAGGGATGCCCGTCCATTTCTGACTTCTTGGTTCACATTTTCATCTTACCGACATATTCTGTTAATAAGATGACCATGCTTTCGATGCATGCTTTCCCGCTGGAAAGCTCAAAGGAGGATCCTATCATGAAAATAGAACGCTTAAGTCAGGATAAGATACGGATTTTCCTAACATTCGATGACTTAACTGAACGCGGAATTCAAAAGGACGATATGTGGAGAGAAATTCCGAAAGTGCACGATTTATTCAGCGAAATGATGGATCAAGCTTATTCCGAGCTCGGATTTGACCCGTCCGGCCCGCTTGCGGTAGAAGTGTTTGCGCTTCCTGCCCAAGGAATGGTTGTTATTGTGACCAGAGGAAAGCTTGATTTGTATGCGAGCTCCGACGCGTACGACGATCAGGAAGCGGAAGAAGTGTACGAAATGGAAGTGACGCTTGAGCAAAGCGATCTGATTTCATATGCGTTCAAAGATTTTGAAGATCTGCTGCGTGTTTCCAAAGTAATCAATCCCCTTTTGATGGAGGGCGGGACCCTTTATTCCTACAAAGGGAAATATATTTTACAGCTCGAGCCGGTTGAGCTTGAAGAAACCAAATATCAGGCGCTGATTGCGGTCCTGTCTGAATTTGGGGAAGCGGCTTCCGTCACGCAAGCTGTACTAGAGGAATATGGCAAAACGATTATTGCGGATGACGCCGTCAAAGTGCTTTGCCGCCATTTCAAATAAGTACGATCTTTTTAATCCAGAATGGAACAAGCATCTGTCAAAAACGTCCGTTTTTGCAGGTGCTTGTTTCTGTTTCCAGCAATCCGGATGATAAAGCTTCAGTCAAATGCATAGCAAAGTGGGAAGCGAACGTTTATAATAGGGATACATCTGTCAACAAAGGGGGAAGGGCTGATGCATATAATGCCAATTGTCTTGGCAGCCGTAGCCCCGGGACTCGCACTGCTCTCGTATTTTTACTTGAAAGACCGCTATGCGCCGGAACCGATTCACCTGGTGATTCGCATGTTTGTTTTCGGCGTGCTGCTTGTTTATCCGACCATGGTTCTCCAGCAGGCGCTAATCCAAGAATTTGGCGAAGGCACGCTAGTTTCGTCCTTTTTCTTATCCGGCGGCGTTGAGGAGTTTTTGAAATGGCTGATCCTGTACCACATTATTTTACGGCATGAAGCCTTTGACGAACCTTATGACGGGATCGTGTACGCCGTTGCGGTCAGTCTTGGTTTTGCAACGCTCGAGAATATCATTTACGCGTTCCTGAACGCTTCTTCATTTTCTGCCTTATTGATGAGGGCGCTTTTGCCGGTTTCCGGTCATGCACTGTTTGGTGTAATGATGGGCTATTACATGGGCAAGGCCAAGTTTTCGCCAAATCACAGATACCGGTATCTGTGGTTTTCCATGCTGCTGCCGATGCTTTGGCATGGCGGCTTTGACTACATTTTGCTCGTGTTCAAGACCAGTTGGGTCTGGGTCATGCTCCCGTTTATGGCGCTTCTCTGGATTCGATCCTTGTGGAGGGTGAACCGGGCCAATTCGTATTCGCCGCTTCACACTGTAACGGTGGACGAGAAGATTAAGATGAACGAAATTGGGTCATAATGACACTTGAGAGGTAAATCCTGTCAATCAATTCGCAGGCTGCCGGAAAGGTGGAATTTATGACGACGCTGTCACCCCGTGTAAAAGTGAAGATTCGCTGCCGCATGTGCGGAGAGAAATTTGTGCTGCGCGGCAAAAGAGAAAAAGACAAAATCGAAACCGGTTTTCGGCAATGCATTTGCAGCAACGAGCACGATTTTGAAATTGAGACGGACGTGTAGCAAGAGGCTATTCTTTCAGAATAGACCTCTTTTTTTGTCTCCTTTTCTGCATAATCCTGTCTCCCCGCGCAAAAACTAAGCGCAAGATTAGGGTTGGAAAGGAGCAGCAGTGTGTATAAAAGACTAAGTATCGTCATGTTTCCATTTTTGGTTATTGCTCTGATCGGGGCGTGCGTCTGGGGGTATCTGGAGCACCAGGAGAAGAACACCATTCTAATTAAAGCCGAGAACCAGTACCAGCGGGCTTTTCACGATCTCTCCTTTCACATGGATAAATTACATACGGAGCTCGGCAATACGCTGGCGGTGAACGAGACGTCCTCCTCCTCTTACCGGAAGGGACTGGTCAACGTCTGGCGCCTGACCAGCCAGGCGCAGAGCGATATTACCCAGCTGCCGCTGATGCTTCTGCCTTTTAACAAAACCGAGGACTTTCTGGCGAACATGGCGAATTTCTCGTACAAAATGTCCGTGCGGGATATGACCAAACAGCCGTTGACGCAGGACGAAGTCAAAACGCTGAACACGCTTTATAACCATTCGTCGGAGATTACACAACAAATTCGCGGTGTTCAAGAGAAAGTAATCGCGAACAATCTTCGCTGGATGGATGTGGAGTCGGCCCTCGCTTCTGAGAATGAGGTGCACGATAATGCGATCATCGACGGTTTTACCATTGTGGACAAAAAGGTTGGCGCCTACGACGAGCTGAATTGGGGAACATCAGGTGTGACGGTGTTTTCCAAGCATGATGTGAAAATGCTCTCCGGTAACGAGATGACGGCCGATCAGATTAAGCAAAAAGCGATCCAGTTCCTCGGTGTCCCCGATTCACCTAGCATCAAAGTCGTTCAAAACGGCGGTAACGCCCCGGAGCATCAAAGTTATAGCGTCGTCGTGCCAAGTCCGGATAAAGCGCAAGCGGATATTCAACTCGATTTTACGAAAAAGGGCGGTCATCTCGTGTACTTCATGAAGTCGCGCGACGTGCCGACGGCGAAATTCAACTTGCGTCAAGCGCGCGACGTGGCGAACGAGTTTTTGGACCAGCACGAGTATAAGAATATGAGCGCGGTCAGCTACGACCAGTATCAGAACCTGGCAACGATTCATTTTGCAAAACGTGAAAAAGATGTGACGATCTATCCGGAGCAGCTCACCGTGAAGGTGGCGCTGGATAACCTGGAAGTGATGGGCTTGCAAGCGACGGAGTACATCTATAGTCAGAAAAAACGCGAGATCGGCCAACCGAAAATGACGGCGGATGAAGCGCGAAAACAACTTAGCGCCAATATGAAAGTGTCGGGTCAGACGCTGGCCGTGATTAAAAATGATTTGGATGAAGAAGTGCTGTGCTACGAATTCATCGGCACAATGAATAAGAACATTTACCGTATCTTTATTAATGCGGATATGGGCCTTGAGGAAAAAATTGAAACGATCCGGCAGGAGCAAGCTCAGGCCGCGCAGGATCAGAAAAAGTCGATGTAAAGAAGCGGGGGGATGCCCCTGCTTCTTTTTTTAGTGCGAGTCGAAGTCCGCTCGTGATATAATCGAGTCATATTATGTCGCGGGGGTGCGAATTTTGCTGCCTAATGTCAACCAGATTTTACATATGCAAATGAATTCCATTGATGATGAAGAAGCCAAAGTGGAATATAAAGCGAGAATTACCGATGTGACAGCTGAATCCATTCTGATCGAAGTTCCGATCAACGAGAAGACGGGCCGATTGAAGAAGCTGTTCCAGGGCGATGAAATCAGCGCGTTTTACTTGTCGCAAGACGGGGTCAAGCACTACTTCTCAACGGTTGTGACCTCTTTCCGCGAGGATGTGATCCGTCAGGTGGAGCTTCGCAAGCCGGAGCCAGATGCGATTACGCAAGTGCAGCGCCGCAATTTCTTGCGGGTGTTGGCCGAGCTGGAGATTGCGGTAAAAGTGTCCGAGCAGCTCCAATTTATTGGCATTACCGAAGATGTCGGAGGCGGCGGGATTTCCTTTATCTGTGAAGGAAATATCCCCGTCGGGCTCGGCGCCAGTGTGTCCTGTTGGCTGCTTGCTCCGTTCAAAAACGGCTTGATCGAGCACATCCCATTCGTTGGTGAGGTCGTGCGCGTGAAGGCGCTAGAGACCGGCAAGCAGCTTGTAATGGTGCGTTTCTCGGACATCGCGGATCGCGAGCGGCAAAAGCTGATTCGCTTCTGCTTCGAGCGGCAGATGGATTTCCGCAAGCGCTAAGGTTTGACGCTTCACGGGAAGGGTATACTGCTATGCATAATGACGATGCTGGCAGGTGAAGAGCAATGTCGCAAGATGCGGATGAGAAGTCGAAAACGTACGAGCGGATGTTTGTGCAATTCTCGGCAAAGGTCGAGAAGGTGATCATTCGAACTGCAATCGCTTGTTTGGCGCTGCTGATTCTCGTGCAGGCGCTGCTGCAAAATACATACATCAGAAGACATGTGACCCGCGTAGACCCGTTGGAAGGGCAGCCTTATTTGCCCGCGCCGGCCCCTTCCAGGAAGGAACCTTAAGGGGCGGCACTCCTTCATGGGCCAAACCCAGGTTTTGCATATAGACGGGTAGTGTGGTATAATTTTTAAGGAACTAGCAGGCAAGTGCCTGCTTTTTTTACTTAAGTTTGTAAGCAGGTAGTCTGCAATTCGTTAGGGAGGAACAGCAGCTTGGATAAGTTCAATATTGCCATAGATGGTCCAGCTGGAGCCGGTAAGAGCACCATCGCGAGGCTAGTCGCCGGAGCGCTTGGTTTTGTTTACGTGGATACAGGGGCCATGTATCGGGCAGTAACGTGGAAAGTGCAGCATGAGGGGCTGTTACCCGAGCAAGAAGATGAAGTAGCCAAGCTTGTGAATCGGATGGACATCAAGTTGATTCCGGGCGAAGGCGGGCAACAGGTATTTGTGGACGGCACCGATGTGACGAAAGAAATTCGTTCGGCGGCTGTGACGACCCACGTTTCCCTGATCGCAAGCTATGCGGCCGTGCGCCAATCGCTTGTCGCGCTGCAGCAGCAGATGACGAAGTCCAAAGGCGTTGTCATGGACGGCCGGGACATCGGTACGCACGTCATACCGGATGCCGAAATTAAGGTATTCTTAACCGCAAGCGTATCGAAGCGGGCGGAGCGCCGGTTTAAGGAGCTGCAGGAAAGCGGTACTGGCACCATGACGTTGAGCGAGTTGGAGCAGGATATTGCGCGCCGGGACCAACTGGATGAAGCCAGAGAAATTTCGCCGCTGCGCCGTGCCCATGACGCTGTGTTGATGGACAGCACTTCCATGACGATCGAAGAAGTTGTCGAGGAAATCCTTGGACTTTGCAAGGACAAAGTCGGAGGTGGCAAATAAGTGCTTTACCGCATCGGAAGATTCTTGTTTCGTCTGTTTTTCGGCTTGTTTTTTCGATTGCGTGCAATCGGTGTGGAGAATGTTCCTGCACAGGGCGCAGTCGTGCTGTGCGGTAATCATACAAGCTTGCTGGATCCTCCTATTTTAGGTACGCCGCTTCGGCGGATGGTACATTTTATGGCCAAGGCCGAGCTGTTCGATATTCCTCTGTTCGGAACTTTGATTACGAAAGTCGGCGCTTTCCCTGTGAAGCGCGGCGGCGTTAGCCGAGAATCGATCCGATTGGCTGTACAATTGCTTAAAGACGGCAATATGCTTGGCGTATTCCCTGAAGGCAGCCGCAGTAATGCGGGCGGCATGGGGAAGAAAGGCGCGGCTAGCCTAGCGCTGAAAGCCGGAGCAGCGGTCGTGCCAGTTGCGATTATCGGCAACTACAGCATTTTTCGCCGGATGACGATCGTATATGGCAAACCGCTTGATTTGAGCGCGTATGCCGGGGCAAGCTCGGAAGATTTGGAACAGGCGACGGACGTCATTATGAAAGAGATTCGTCGTTTACATGCCAGTTACAAGTAACAGGTACGGGGATGTATGGAATCGAGCCCTTGGAATTATACTATCCATATAACGTTAGGAACGTCCCATTGTTTGAAACAGAGTAGATGTCTTCCATTTGCTTTGTGACTTATAAATTCTTTTATTTAAGTTTTGGTAGTCAATTGAGGAGGGTAATCCATGTCAGAAGAAGTAAAAGTTCAAGATCAAACGCAAGAATCTCAAGAGGCGGTTTCTCAAGCAGATGCCGAGCAAGCGCTGAACAACGTGCCTGTACTGAAAAGAGGCGCAACGGTTAAAGGTAAAATCGTGAAAGTGGACGCCGATCAGGCTTTGGTTGACATCGGTTATAAATATGATGGCGTTATCGCGGTTCGCGAGTTGGCTTCCGCTGAGCTTGGACAAGAAGTGGAACTGAAAGTAGTTTCGATCAACGACGCGAAAGAAACGCTTGTTCTTTCTGCGAAAAAGGTTGTCGACAACTCCAAAGCGTGGGAAACGCTGCAAGGCCAACTGGACAGCAAAGAAATTATTGAAGCGGCTGTTACAGAAGTGGTTAAAGGCGGTCTGGTCGTGGACATCGGTGTTCGCGGTTTCGTGCCGGCTTCCATGGTTGAACGTCAATTCGTCGAAGATTTCTCCGACTATAAAGGCCGTACATTGCGTCTTCGCGTGAAAGAAATCGACCGCGAGAAAAACAAAGTTATCCTTTCCCAAAAAGATGTGTTGGATGAAGAATACGAAGCAAACAAAAAGAAAATCATCGAAGGTCTCTCCGTTGGTCAAGTACTCGACGGAACGGTTCAACGTCTGACGCAATTCGGCGCATTTGTTGACATCGGCGGCATCGACGGTCTGGTACATATTTCCGAGTTGGCATGGCATCATGTAGCTCAGGCGTCCGACGTTGTCAAAGAAGGCGACAAAGTCAAAGTACAAGTGCTGAAGCTGGATCCTGCCAACGATAAGATCTCTTTGAGCATTAAAGCTACGCAAGAAGGTCCTTGGGCGCGCGTTGAGCGTGAGTTCAACAGCGGAGACATCGTTACAGGAACGGTTAAACGCTTGGCGGCTTTCGGGGCATTCGTTGAAATTGCTCCTGGCATTGAAGGCTTGGTGCATATTTCTCAAATCGCGCACCGTCACATCGGCACACCTCATGAAGTGCTGAAAGAAGGCCAAGAAGTTCAAGTGAAAATCTTGGAAATCAATGCTGGCGAGAAACGCGTAAGCCTGAGCATCAAAGAAACGGAAGAGGCCCCAGAAGCTCCTGCAGCACCGGCGGCTTCCGCGAAACCGGAAAGAGAAAGACAACCGAGAGGCGATCGTGATCGCGGGAACAGCGCGAGCCACCAAAAAGAAATCGCCGGCAACGAAAACGTATCGCTTAACAACCAAGGTATGTCTTTGACACTTGGCGAGCGTTTCGGCGACAAATTGTCCAAATTCAAAAACTAATCGGATTCCTATTGCTGAGGAGGACATCGATATGCGCATCTCACGCAAAATGGAGCATGTCCATTACGCGCTGGAGCTTGGTCAATCCCGCCGGCAAGGCTTAGCGGACATCAAGCTTGTGCATAACTGTCTCCCCGAGTCATCTATGGATTCCATCGCATTAGCTACGACAATCGGCGATCTCGTTATGAGATCGCCGATTTTAATTAATGCGATGACCGGCGGGGCTCATGAGACAGCACGCATTAATCGGGAACTGGCCATTCTCGCTCGGGAAAAAGGGCTTCCGATGGCTGTCGGTTCCCAAATGTCGGCCATCAAGAATAGCGAAGTTGCGTCGAGCTATCAGGTTGTGAGGCAGGAAAACCCGAACGGCGTTATTTTCGGAAATTTGGGAAGCGAGGCGACTGTCGAACAAGCGCTTCGGGCGGTCGATATGATCGAAGCTAACGCTTTGCAGATTCATTTGAATGTGATGCAGGAACTGATCATGCCGGAGGGCGATCGCAGTTTTGAAGGTATGTTGAGAAGGATTGAAGCGATTGTTCGTCATGTGTCCGTTCCTGTTATCGTCAAGGAAGTCGGGTTCGGCATATCACGCGACAACGCTAAGCAGTTGCAGGAGATCGGCGTTCGTATCGTGGACGTTGGAGGCTATGGGGGCACGAACTTCGCTGCCATCGAAAATGCTAGACGGCCGGCCGCTTCGGCACTGGAGTGGCTGAACGATTGGGGGACGCCGACCAGTATGAGCTTATTGGAGACGCTGTCCGTGTATCCGCGCGGAGCCGTTATTGCCTCCGGCGGGATTACGAACGCATTGGAAGCCGTGAAGGCATTAGCCCTTGGGGCTTCGGCGGTGGGCATGGCAGGCGTCTTTCTAGGCGTTCTACAGAAGGAAGGCACGGAGGCGCTTCATCGGTTGGCTGATGACCTGCATCAAGGACTCATACTCATTATGACCGCATTAGGCGCAAGCACGGTCGAAGCTTTAAGCGACTGTCCCGTCGTGATTGGCGGGGAAACCGCCGGATGGTGCGAAGCGCGAGGGATCGATATATCCCCATATGCCAGACGTGGAAATCGGAGTAAATAAACAATTTCTTGCCATACTAAGGATCAGTAAGGGCTTCCTTCCGAAGTGGAACGAAGCCTGAAGATCCGAGGGAGCGGAGAGAGCGGACTGTGCCGCTTCCGGAGGTAGGGTGGTTGGATTATGAATTCCGGTTATTTGTCGTTCATTTTAATGAGCATCACGTTGATCTTGTTGGCCAGCGGCTGGAAAACGCTGTATGTCGGCGGTGTTTCTCATCAACGCTTGCTTCTTTTTTTTGCCTCATGGATCGTTAGCGCAAGATTAACCGTGACGGTGGAGAATGTCCATGTCAGGCTGGTGTATGCGCTGATTGCAGCCTTGAGCTTCCTCATTTTATATAGGACGCAAGGAATTGTTCACAAAGTGCATCTGCTCTCCATTGGATTATTGCTAGGTTCTTTACATTTTTTGCTGCAGCAGCTCCTGGAAATGGACCCGATTCTGATTATCCGTAACCCGGCATGGGAATCGGCTGCCATCATTGCGGTCGTTGCCGTCGCGGTGCAGCGAAATTGCTGGGAGCAATTCGCTGCCATTTCATTGGGTTATGTGATCGGTGATCTGTACCAGGCAGGCATTCGCGAGATCGACGGGTATCACCGATTAGGCTACGCAGCCTTTCAGGATCAATGGTGGTTGTCCATATTCCTTGCGCGCACACTTACGATTGTACTGCAAGCGGCTTATACGGGCTGCAGATCCTTATTACGTAGTCTATTTGAACGAAACGGAGGCAGATAGCATGATGGATTGGTTTCTTGCGCACCGGTATACCGTTGGGATTGTCATTGGCGTTGTGCTGGGGATAGCGGCGAGATTAAATATGCTGCGGACGGATTATCGGCAGTATCCGACCTATCCGCATGGGAAAATCATTCATATTTCTCTTGGTGTTATCGCGGCCGGTTTGGGTGCTGTAGCCGTACCGGCACTGCTGGAGAAAAACTATACGGCTGTGACGTTCCTTACCCTTGCGGCGCAGCAGTTCCGCGATGTACGCAATATGGAGCGTCAAAGTTTGAGCAAGGTTGATGAGCAAGAGCTCGTCCCCAGAGGTGCTACCTATATCGAGGGCATCGCCATGGTGTTTGAAGGGCGCAACTATCTCGTCATTTTGACGGCATTCTTGGCATCGCTGTTCAGCATTGTGTTCCCTTGGTACTGGGGAATTGCCGCAGGCGCAGCTTCGATCCTGGTGTCGAATCATTTTAAATCCGGCAGCAATCTGGCGGAAGTGGCCGACATCGAGCCTGTACCTATTCGGCTTGAGGGGCCTGACGTTTATGTTGGACCTGTATATATAATGAATGTCGGTCTGGAAGACAGCCGCCAGAAAATCATGCAGCACGGTCAAGGCTTTCTCCTGAAGCCGAAAAACCGCAACGCCCGCGTCACCTTGTCGCATGTCGGCCAGCGGCAGGCGATTATGCACGACATCTCTACGCTCTTTGGCGCGTATCGCGATGAAGGAGAGCCGTCCCTGCGGCAAATGGCGAAGCTCGACATGGACTCGGGAACGGTTGGTCTTCTTCTGCTGCTGCAGGAAAAAGATGAAGCGAAAACGCTTACGGCGCTGCATCGCATTCCCGTGCTGGAAAGCGCTGTGCGTATGCCGTCCGAAGCTGGCGTTAATGCAAGGAAAGGAAGCTGAAGCCCTATGGCACAGATTATGGCGATCGTGACGATGGAGAAGGATCGGGTAGGAGGCGGGGCGCCGATTTTCGTCGTAGATAAGGAAGAGGAACTTCAGCGGCTCTCCTTTCTGCTTGAGAAAACGCTCGATGCCAACGCTCACGATTTGAAAAACGGTACAATGATTCTGGTGAAACACTGATTTTACCAAAAGTGATTAGCCAAGTCGTTCCTTTTTTGTTATGATGTAAGTTGCGTAATTTTCCATGACTGCATGGAAGTCGAAGGAGTGAAGGAAATTGGCTAGACCTGTACTTGCTATAGTAGGCCGACCGAATGTCGGCAAATCCACCATTTTCAATCGAATCGTAGGGGATCGGCTTGCGATTGTAGAAGATAAACCAGGGGTGACTCGCGATCGTCTTTACGGCGTTGGCGAATGGTTAGATACATCCTTCTCCGTCATCGATACCGGTGGTATTGAAATTGAGGGAGAAGACGCGATTATGAAATCCGTGCGCGTTCAAGCGGAACTTGCGATTGAAGAAGCGGACGTCATTGTGTTCATGGTCGACGCCAAGGCAGGCGTTACTCCATCGGACGAAGAGGTCGCCCAACTGTTGTTCCGATCGAAGAAACCTGTTGTCCTCGCCGTGAACAAAGTGGATAATTTGGCACGTCAGGACGATATTTATGAGTTCTATTCCTTGGGCTTCGGAGATCCGGTCGCGATTTCGGGCTCGCATGGCATCGGCATCGGCGACTTGCTTGAAGCAGTATGCCATCTGTTCCCGGACAAAAAGGACGAGGAGTATGGCGACGAGGTCATCAAGTTCGCGTTGATTGGCCGTCCGAACGTCGGCAAATCGTCCATGACCAATGCGATTCTTGGCGAGGAACGCGTCATTGTCAGCGAGGTGGCGGGCACGACGCGCGATGCGATTGATACGCCGTTTGAACGCGACGGACAGAAGTTCGTCATCATCGATACGGCTGGCATGCGCAAGCGCGGCAAAGTGTATGAGAATACGGAAAAGTACAGCGTAATGCGCGCCATGAAGGCCATTGAGCGCGCAGACGTCATCCTGGTTGTTATCGACGGCAAAGACGGCATCATTGATCAGGACAAGCATATTGCCGGCTATGCGCACGAAGCAGGAAAAGCTGTCATCATCGTTGTTAACAAATGGGATATTGTGGAAAAAGACGATAAAACGATGCAGCAGTTCACCCAAACGATCCGCGATCATTTCTTGTTCCTCAGCTATGCGCCGGTCGTATTCGTCTCGGCCAAGACGACGCAGCGCCTGCACAAGCTGCTGCCGGTTATTATTCAGGTGGCGGAGAATCATGCGCTTCGCGTGCAAACGCATTTGCTGAACGATGTCATCTCCGATGCGGTTGCTTTTACGCCGCCGCCAACGGATAAAGGCAAGCGCCTGCGAATCAATTACGCGACGCAAGTTGCCGTGAAGCCGCCGGTGTTCGTGCTGTTCGTGAACGAGCCGGAGCTCATGCATTTCTCATACGAGCGTTATCTCGATAACAAAATTCGCGCTGCCTTCGGCTTCGAAGGGACGCCGATTCGTATTTTGAGTCGCAGAAAATCATCGGATAAAGAATAGGAGCTGTTGCACAATGCTATCCATCCTTGCCATTGTTGCAAGTTATTTGCTGGGTTCCGTCAGTTTTAGTTACTTATTTGGCAAATGGTTCAAAGGCATCGATATTCGCAAGCACGGGAGCGGCAACGCAGGCGCGACCAATACGCTACGTGTGCTTGGCAAAGGGCCGGCGATACTGGTGCTCCTTTTGGACGGCTTTAAGGGCGTCGCCGCAGTGCTGCTCGGCGTATGGGCCGCATCGGGGCCGGATCATATATGGATCCGCGTCCTCTGCGGTCTCGCAGCGATTATCGGCCATAACTGGCCGGTGTATTTCGGGTTCCGGGGAGGCAAAGGGATTGCGACAACGATCGGCGTAATGGCGACCTTGGCGTTCCTTCCGACCCTGATTGCCGGCATCACGGCGATTGTAATTATTGCAGTCACTCGATTCGTCTCGCTCGGTTCCCTCATTCTTACAGCTCTTTTACCTTTCTTGCTCTGGGGAATGGACCGGCCGATACCAATCGTGTGGATTAGCATTCTGCTTTGCGTGTTTGCCTTCATTCGTCACCGTACGAATATTGTCAAGCTGATTCAGGGGAAAGAGAACAAGCTGGGTCAGAAAAGAGCTTAATGCGTCAGGAGGAAACCTATGTTAAAGAAAGTTTCGGTTCTTGTAGCGGGAAGCTGGGGGACGGCGCTTGCTTCCGTCTTGGCGGAGAACGGACGGCATGTGCTGCTCTGGGCTCGGAGCGAAGAGCAAGTGCAGGAAATTAACGATAAACATACGAATCATCGTTACGTCAAAGACGTAGTACTGTCGCCGCTTATCAAGGCGACCTCTTCGTTGCAGGAAGCCGTGGAGGATGCCGACGCGGTCATCATGGTTGTGCCTTCTTCGGGCATGCGGGACGTAGCTTCGCAGATTCGCCCGTTTCTCAAAGCGGACGCGCTGCTGATTCACGCGACGAAAGGGTTTGAGGCGGGCTCGCTCAAACGCATGAGCGAAGTGATGGCGGAGGAACTGCCGGAGTGCGATCCGACACGTTTTGTCGTGCTGTCCGGACCGAGTCATGCGGAGGAAGTCGTGCTGAAGCGGCCGACGACCGTCGTCGTGGCGGCACAGGATTTGCAGGCTGCGGAGGCTGCGCAGGACCTGTTCATTAACGGGTATTTCCGTGTGTACACGAATGCGGATGTCACCGGTGTCGAGGTCGCCGGCGCGCTGAAAAATATTATCGGGCTCGGCGCCGGCCTCACCGACGGCCTGAACTTTGGGGACAACGCCAAAGCGGCGCTCGTCACGCGAGGCCTCGCGGAAATCGCGCGCCTTGGCACCGCGATGGGCGCGAATCCGCTGACGTTTGCGGGCCTGGCGGGGATTGGCGACCTCATCGCCACTTGCACAAGCAAACATAGCCGCAACTGGCGGGCGGGCAACCAGATCGCGCAGGGTATCCCGCTGAGCCAAGTGCTTAACGATATGGGCATGGTCGTTGAAGGTGTAAAAACAACGAAAGCGGCATATGAACTGGCGAATCGTTTTGAGGTGGAGATGCCGATCACCCGAGAATTACATAACGTGCTTTTTGAGGATAAATCACCGCGGCTGGCGGCGATGGATCTGATGGGCCGCGTGCGCACGCATGAAATGGAAGAACTTCCGAGCGACACGCTCACAAATGGATGGAAGTAGCCTACACCAGATCTTCTCCGCATTCATACTATACCTTATAAGTGGTTGTCATTTATAGGGAGGCGGATGAAGTGGCGAATAAGGACTTGTCGAAAGACGTTCTCAATGTGGTGAAGAAAAAAACGGGGAAATCCGTGACCTCGAAGGATATTGAAAGATTGGCGAGCGGCGTGAAGCCGTCGACGATGCAGAGCGAGACGCAATTGCGTCAATTAATCAAGCAAGTGTCGGGCCTCGTCAATGTCAAAGTATCCGAAGAAACGGTGAACGATATTGTGCAGGCTGTGAAGAGCAGCAAGCTCGATACGAACAACATGCAGCAATTGATGAACATGATGCTCGGCAAGAACAAGTAAGCATAAGGGAAGCTAGCTTCCCTTATGCTTTTTTTCTTGTTGTGTGCTATACTTACAGGTGATCTATTTTTACAATGGTTACATAAGGAGTTAAGACGATGTCAAGTATGGACAAAATGTGGGCCTCGTTAGTGGCCATGGGACTCATGGTGGTCGCCTGCGTGCTCATTACTTACGCAAGAACGAGAACAACCGGCGTATGGCGCGGGATTTTATCTTTTATCGCCTTTATTCTGTTCGTTCCGATTATAATCCTAATGCTGCTGTCGATGTTCTAGCGGGAGGGATAAGCGAAATGTTGGTATTGAAGACGCGCAAAGGTCAGAAGGAAGTTGCGGTTGATACGGGCCTGACCCTGCTTGACCATGCGCTGAAGGAAAATGTGGAATGGGGCTTCTCCTGTACGCGAGGAACCTGTGCGCGCTGCCGCTGCTATGTGGCGGAAGGCCGTGAGCTGCTGGCGTTGCCGACGGAAGCAGAGGAGGATCGGCTGGAGCCCGAAGAGCTTGAACAGGGCTTTCGATTGGCGTGCCAATGCGTTGTGAGACAAGAGGGGAACATTTCCGTGACCCATAAACCTTATTTTTAAAAAGATAGTTTGAAAGGTGTGGGCATTGTGGATTTGCTGGAGCCTATTCTCCCTGCGATCTCGGTCATTTGTACAAGGCTGCAGCGCGATCATGGCCTGCCATGGTTAATCGGGGGAAGCTGCGGGCTGCTGATGCAGCATGTGGATATCGGCAGACGTCCAAGAGACTTGGACATTTATATCGATGAGGCAGCCGTTATGCCGGTGCACGAGCGTTTAAAGGCGTTTGCAACGGATACGCCTTGCTTCAACGAGTCGCCGATCTACGCCTCCAAGCTAAGCCATTATGCGATTGAAGGCACGGCTGTTGAAGTGGTCGGCGATTTTCAAGTGAAGGCGCTGTCTTCGCGCTATCAGGTGGAAGTTTCGTACTTGGCCGGGCATCTCGCGCGGCGAATCCAGCTCAGCGGCGTAGAGATCGGCCTTATGCCTCTCGCACATGAGCTGCTCTTTAATGTGCTGCGCGAACGTCCGGACCGCTATGAGCCTATCGCGAAGTCGATGATGGCAGAACCGGAGAAACATCGGCCTGCGTTGGACGCGCTGCTGCAAAGGAATGCGTGGAGCCACGAATTTATGGAACATTTGGAGCGAGTGTTGGGGGCGAAGGTGTAGCCATCGGCACTTTGCGGAGAAGGTGAACGAATGAAAGAGACAGAGGTGCACTTCTTACCCGACGACAAGCGTATCAGCGTGAGAGCTGGAACGACGCTGTTGGATGCGGGGCGCAGAGCTCGCGTAAATATTCGGACGCGCTGCGACGGCAAGGCCGCTTGCTTGATGTGCAAGGTTCAGGTGCACGATCAAAGCGGCCTCGCACCGATGAATGTGAACGAGCGGCTGAAGCTCGGCACGCTGGCGGACGACGGAACGCGTCTGGCGTGCCAGGCGCGCGTGATCGGTCCCGTACAGGCCATCGTACCGGAAGACCCGCTGAAAGCGGCCATACGTGCGCAGCTTGCGCGGCAAGCGATGGATGACGACCTATTTTAACAAGAAAAAGTAAGGATGGACGCATGTTGAAAAGGAGATTAAGCAGAAAATGGCCTGGGCTCGTTCTGACTTTGCTGGTCATGCTCGCGATAAGCGGGTGTATGTACCCGCAGGAGCTTCGCAAAGAGAACCAGATCAATCCCGGTGAATTTATAACGGTGGTTCAGCAGGCGATCGATACGTATCATAGCAAAACCGGCGTGCTTCCGATCAAAAACAGCGAGATGAATACGCCTTTATATGAAAAATATGTCATTGATTTCGGCAAGCTGCAAAAATCAAATCTACTAAGCACGGTGCCGGCCAATAGCTTTGAGAGCGGCGGTATTTTCATGTATGTGCTGGTGGATCCCGAGACGAAGCCGACAGTGAAGCTTATGGATCTATCGGCCTACCAAAGCGTCGACGACGTGCAGCAGAAGATGAACGATTACATCGTGAAGCACGGCGGCAATCAACCCGAGGGCGTTGCGATCAACGAGTTGTTCAATTACGTAGATGTGACGAAGCTCGGTCTGAAGGCGAAAGAGATCAAGTCTGTCTACAATCGGAAAAACCTTATCTCGTATATCGTCAATAAACAGACGGGCGAGGTGTCCATCGACTATGCCATGGATATTAACCAGGCAGTGCAAAGCGGCAGCTTGGCGAATACATTGAAGCCCGATGAAGATTTGCGCCATATTTTGGTAGAACAATCCTATTTTGTGCCGATTCGCAGCACGGCGTACGTCTGGAAGAACAACCAGCCGATGCCGATGGCGCAGCCTTAAATGAAGATAGAGAACCTTCTATGCTCCTTCTGGAGCAGGAAGGTTTTTTTCTTGCGGGGAGAATAACGGTTCTGCGACAATCATATATTCATTCAATGTGGTGAGTTTTTGGTTCAGGTGAACGTCTGCCTGCGTGTGTGCTTCATAAAAATATGAGCGAAAAAAAAGTTGGTTCGCATCTATCATATTTCTATCGAAAGTACATATATTTCTTACTAGTCCAAATGAATGTACGAGTAGTCAATTGTTACCGTCTCTAGCGTCAGTTGACGACCAAACTGTAGGAGGGATTCTCTTGGAGAAAGTGGATATCTTTAAGGACATTGCAGAACGCACAGGAGGGGATATTTACCTGGGGGTTGTCGGCGCAGTCCGCACAGGCAAATCAACCTTTATCAAACGTTTTGTGGAATCTGTAGTGCTTCCTAACATTCAAAGCGAAGCGGATAGGATCCGGGCTACCGATGAACTCCCGCAGAGCGCTGCTGGCCGCACGATCATGACCACGGAGCCGAAATTCGTTCCGAATACGGCGGTGCAAATCTCTGTGGCGGAGGGGCTGAACGTAAACGTTCGCCTTGTGGATTGTGTCGGTTATGCAGTCGATGGCGCCAAAGGCTATGAAGACGAGAACGGACCTCGCATGATTAATACGCCATGGTTCGATGAGCCGATTCCGTTTCAAGAGGCGGCGGAAATCGGTACGCGCAAAGTCATTCAAGAGCATTCAACATTAGGCGTCGTCGTTACGACAGACGGCACGATTTCGGATATTCCGCGCTCTTCCTACGTGCTTGCGGAAGAACGCGTCATTAATGAACTGAAAGAAGTCGGTAAACCGTTCATTGTGATAATCAACTCGCAAAAGCCAAACAGTGAGCCGGCGCTGGAACTTCGCAGCGAGCTGCAAAGCCGTTACGACGTGCCTGTGGTGACGATGAGTGTCGCGAGCGCAGGGGAAGAGGAAATGGTTTCTGTGCTTCGTGAGGTGCTCTACGAGTTCCCTGTGCACGAAGTGAATGTGAATCTGCCGAGCTGGGTCATGGTGCTGGAAGAGAAGCACTGGCTGCGCTCGCAATTCGAAGCTTCCGTGCGGGATACGGTTCAAGATATTCGTCGTCTGCGCGACGTGGACCGTGTGGTCAGCCAGTTCGCCGACTACGAATTCATCGATAAAGCGGCACTTGCCGGGCTCAACATGGGGCAAGGGGTTGCCGAAATTGACCTCTTTGCGCCGGATGAACTGTACGACCGCATTCTGATGGAGGTTGTCGGCGTCGAGATTCGCGGCAAGGATCATCTCCTCCAGTTGATGCAGGACTTTACGCACGCGAAGCGGGAGTATGATCAGTTCGCCGAGGCGCTTGAAATGGTCAAGACGACAGGCTACGGCATCGCGCCGCCTACGCTTGCGGAAATGGCGCTGGATGAGCCGGAGCTTATCCGTCAAGGCTCTAGATTCGGCGTGAGACTGCGGGCGACGGCACCTTCCATTCATATGATCCGCGTCGATGTCGAGTCGGAGTTCTCGCCAATCATCGGCACCGAGAAGCAAAGTGAAGAGCTTGTGCGCTACTTGATGCAGGACTTTGAAGACAACCCGCTGAAAATCTGGGAGTCGGATATCTTCGGCAGATCCTTGCACTCCATCGTGCGCGAGGGCATTCAAGGGAAGCTGGCCCAAATGCCGGACAATGCCAGATACAAGCTGCAGGAAACACTCGGACGCATCATCAACGAAGGTTCCGGCGGACTTATCGCGATTATTCTTTAACCCTAGATCGATTAAAAACACTCGAAAGAGTGTTTTTTGTCGTAAAATAGCAGATTTGCACACAGATTATGGAATTTGATACTTGAAATTGACTACTAAGTATATTACTATGAATTTATTCGTCTGCTTTCAAGAAGTTATTTTACTAGCAAAATCAACGTTTTTTCTGAGGTTGATGTATAATTTCCGAAGAAACGGTGAAAACAGGAAGTAACAGGAAGCGAGATTTATCTTAGGGGGAGGTGAATGGCATGAATAAATCTGAATTGATTAATAAGGTTGCTGAAACCTCTGAGCTTTCCAAGAAAGATGCAACGAAAGCGGTTGATGCTGTTTTCGACGCAATTTCCGAAGCACTGCAAAGCGGGGACAAAGTACAACTGGTTGGATTCGGAAACTTCGAAGTTCGTGAACGTTCCGCTCGTAAAGGACGTAACCCACAGACTGGTGATGAAATCGAAATCCCGGCTAGCAAAATCCCTGCGTTTAAACCAGGTAAAGCACTGAAAGACGGTATCCAATAAGTAGCGGGTACTTCGCGATATTTCTGTTACATAAGCATAAAGCCGTAATCGCTTTCGAGCGGTTGCGGCTTTTTTGAGCTTTGGTGGAAATTTCTTTACAATTTCATGAACTGATTTTATAATTACAACAGATTGCATCTGACGGGGTATGGCGCAGCCTGGTAGCGCGCACCCTTGGGGTGGGTGAGGTCGCACGTTCGAATCGTGTTACTCCGATTAGAAGAAGACATCGTATGGGCGATGTCTTTTTCTTTGGTTCAAGAAGCGAACATCAAAGAGAAAGATATGGGGGAAGAACATTGATTAGTGGAAAGCGACTAGACTATGTAAAATCATTAGACTGGACGATGTATGGCACGATCGCTTCGATTTTTCTAATTTGGCGGATCGGAACGGTCGGCAACTGGAGCACCGAATGCTGGTTGCTGTTGATGATCTGCTTGCTTGGCGTTCGGAGGGATCAAATTGATGTGGATTGGAAGCGTTTTTTTCTGTTTGGCATTCCGCTGCTCGGCGTCTTTTATTACTTCTACGGCACAGGCAACGGCTTCTGGTGGAAAATAGCGAACTGGATGTTTGAAAATAACCGTCACCCATGGCATTGGGATGCGTACATGAACGCGATTCCGCTGAATACCGGCGGTTGGGCCAGATGGATCGCCAATCCGTTTCTGGATCGCGCGATGGTTTGGATTTATAACTACGGTTTCGTACTCTCGCTCTGGATTTGTATCGTCCGAAGCTTCTGGACGCGCAGCATCAAAAAAATGCTGTCGTATGCACTTTCAGGCCATATGCTGCAATTTCCGCTCATTTTACCGTTCTACAACTTGATTCTGCTGCACGAGGTTTGGTATGTGAACAAGCAGCCTGATCTGCTGCACCGGGTGTTTGCGGATGAGAATTCGCTGTTGGTCGCGGTGATGAATTGTTTTCCAAGCATGCATACGTCGATTTCTTTTGCGATGCTGCTGCTCGCCCTGCGGGAGAAGGACCGCATTTTCAAGACGATGATGGTGACTTACTGTGCGGCGATCATTTTTTCAACGCTGTACCTGCAAATCCACTGGCTTATCGATGTATTCGCGGGCATGCTCTTTGCTTACGGGACTGTTAAGTTGTCCGATTTGCTGATCCGTGTGGCCACGAACAGGGCGTTGCCGGCCAAATTCAAGCAGTTTTACGCAGCCAAACAGCCTAGCTCATCGGCCAAAGCTTCGATGTAAGGCGTCATTTCACAAGATCGGGTTGACTTTGGGCGCCTTTTTTTGGCATCATTAGCATAAGCGGTTGTGTGAGGGAAGAACGGAGGATGGCTATGGAACAATCGAATAAAACCAATCAAATGAATGCGAACGGCAACGAATATTTCGTGATCAAAGCCAAGGACAACGGCGTGCATGTCATCGGCCTGACGCGCGGGCAGGATACACGGTTTCACCATACCGAGAAGTTGGATAAAGGAGAAGTGATGATCGCTCAGTTCACCGAGCATACTTCCGCAGTCAAGGTTAGAGGCAAGGCTGTCATTATGACGAAATACGGCATTGTGGATACGGAAGAATAATAATCGCAGGTTAAGCGGACAAAGCAGGCATAGCCTGCTTTTTTTCTTTGTACAATGGTGTATAGGGCTTGTATGCGGGCGCACCCTGCGAACGAGAACAAGGAGGTAGGGACATGAAGTGGACCATGCGTATTGTTCTGACGATCGGAATTTCCACGGCGATGGCGCTGGGGCTTTCCTTGCTGTCCAACATGGAGCTAAATACGGAGAGCAGCTCCCCATATACGTGGTCGAGCCACCGCGGCGGCCAGTTGACGGATAAGAATTTGGCGGATATGCTCGTGCAGGTTCCGCTGCAGATGCGAATACGCAGAGTCGAACTCAGTATGTCGCGGCTCTCTCTCGACCTCAGCCTTCCAAAAAACGCAGATACCGTCACGGTCTATCGCGATCTGTATACGCTCTCGCAGGCGATGCTGAATCAGACGAAAAACGTCGATCAGGTGTTCGTGCGCGTGATGGATTATTCCGGCGGCTCCGACGCGGCGTCTTCTCAGCTTGTGCTTGCCATGGTTGCTCAGCGCGAGTTTGGAAAAGATATGGAGAAGCGTGCCGGCGACCTCAGTCTCATTCAACTCGAGCAGGAGCTGCAAAATCGGTTCCGGATCACCTACACCTCCAAATGGCAGCAAAAATATCCGCTATAATTATGTGCTTCCGTTTCCGTGTTATGATATAATGATTTGAATTGAGGTAATCGAGCATAGACGAAGATATTTGGCATACGGCTACGGAGGCTTTTGCATGAATTCTTATCGGATCCCAGAGATCGCCAAGCAGTACACGGAATATGACATGATTCAAATTCACACGGATTTGCCGGAGTTTCCTGAAATGCGTACGCGTCTGCTGTACGCCTTCTTGAACGAATACAGCAAACTTCGTGCATCCAGCGAGCTTTTTACTTTAGCGGCATCTCTTGTCCAATTAGGTCTGGATACACACGACATGGTCACGGTGACCAACGACGTCAAGGAGAAGAAAGCCGCGAGATCACGGCAGCTGAAAGTACTGGCCGGGGATTATTTCAGTTCGCGGTTCTACAACCTGCTGGCGGGAGCGGGTCAAATTGAAATGATTAAGCAGCTTTCCGGCGCCATCTGTGAAGTAAACCGTGTCAAGATGAACGTGTATACGAAAATGAAGCAGCTTAAATTGACGGCAGAAGATTACCTTCACCATATGGTGGAAATCAAATCTCAGCTGTTTTTGTCTTTTTCAGAAATTTTGACCGAAGCGCACGGACATGCTTGGCCGCAAATTATGCGCAGCTATGCAAGATGTGAGCAACTGCTCGAAGAAATTTTTCGTTCGGAATCGATTGCCAATTTCAAAGGCAGCTGGGGCTTCTGGCATATTCTTCAGCACGGTGCCAAGGACGAGCGCAAGCAATTGCAGCAGGATCAGCTCGATCCAGCGAAGGTTCGGACGCTGTTGAACAAGCATCAAATTACTTCACAGCTTGTTGAACTGCTGCGCGTGCAGACGGAGCAATTCCATGCCGCAGTAAAGCTGCTTGCGTCGGATAAGCTTATTAGTGAACTCTTTCACATAAGCGAGCCGTTCCAGCGTATCACGGGGAAACAGCCGAAAGTACTGGAAGAAATTTGAGGAGAGTCCGATATGACTGCAACGAAATCGAATGTGAGTACGAAGAAAAAATCGAAGGAAGAGTTTGTACACGGCGTTTTCGAGAGTATCGCGCCTAAGTACGACTTGATGAACAGTATTCTTAGCTTTCGCAGACACAAAGCGTGGCGCAAGTTTACAATGCGCAAGATGAATGTGAAGCCGGGGCAAACGGCGATCGATTTGTGCTGCGGCACGTGCGACTGGACCATTTCTCTGGCACAGGCCAGCGGTACGGGCCGAATGATCGGGCTTGACTTCAGCCAGAACATGCTGGATGTCGGCGCTCGTAAAATCAAGGAGCTGCATTTGGAGAAGCAGATCGAACTCGTCCAAGGCAATGCGATGCAACTGCCGTACGAAGATAACACGTTCGACTACGCGACCATCGGGTTTGCGCTGCGGAACGTGCCGGACCTCGAGCAGGTCATTCGCGAGATGAGGCGTGTTGTGAAGCCGGGGGGGCTCGTCGTCTCCCTTGAATTGTCCAAGCCGACGTGGCAGCCGTTTAAGTCGATTTATTATTTTTATTTTCAGCAGGTGCTGCCGTTTTTGGGGAAAATTCTCGTAAAACGCTACGAGCAGTATAAATGGCTGCCGGAATCGTTGGTCAGCTTCCCCGATCATAAGCAGCTTGCGGCGATTTTTGCCAAGAACGGGCTTGATCACGTACAAGCTTATCCGTTGACAGGCGGGGTCGCGGCGCTGCATATCGGCACAAAAGGCATAACAGAATCAGGAGTGTAGTCAGCTATGTTTACGAAACTAAAAATATTTTTGGAAATGATCAAGTTTGAGCACAGCGTATTTGCGCTGCCTTTTGCGTTCATGGGGGCGATCCTGGGGTCGGTCGTGCTGAAGGACCAGCTGCCAAGCTGGGCGCAGATCGGCTGGATTACCCTCGCAATGGTAGGTGCCCGAACTGCTGCAATGTCGCTCAATCGAGTCATCGACCAAGCGATCGACAAGAAAAATCCGCGGACAGCGGGCCGGGCGATTCCAGCCGGACTCATCAGCGTGCCGCAAGTTATCATTTATATCGTTATCTCCTTTTTGTTGTTGTTCTGGGCGACGTCGCATCTCAGCTCGCTATCGATGAAACTGCTCCCGATTGCGGTGTTTTTCCTTGTGTTCTATTCGTATACCAAAAGATTTACTTGGACCTGCCACTTCGTTCTTGGCTTGACGCTCGGCCTTGCGCCGCTTGGCGGCTGGATTGCCGTAACAGGTCAGTTCACATGGTCGTCCGTCATCTTCTACTTGACTGTCGTGTGCTGGAGCACTGGCTTTGACTTGATCTATGCCTGCCAGGACGCAGACTTTGACCGCAAGGAAGGTCTGTACTCGCTGCCGAGCCGTTTCGGCATCAAAGCGGCTCTGAATACGGCGCGCGTCTTGCACGCTCTGACAGCCGTTGGCTTGGTGACGTTGTTTTTCATGACGCATCTGAGCTGGTTCTATTTGCTCGGTCTTGTCATCGCCTATGTCATTTTGTACAAAGAACACCGTCTTGTCTCGCCGCAGGACTTGTCCAAGCTGAACACCGCATTCTTTACGATGAACGGTATTTTAAGTCTTGTGATGTTTGCTTTCACGCTGCTTGATGTGTTGGTGAGTCCACACCTATGAGCGGAAATTGGGTAATTGGTTTAACGGGAGCGAGCGGTGCGCAATACGGCGTGCGGCTCGTTCAAGTGCTGTTGGACATGGCCTTTGACGTTCATCTCATCGTTACAGATGCAGGCTGGCGAGTGCTTCAGGACGAGCTGGATTGGTCGGCCAGCAAGCGGGCGGATGAATTGGAGAAGCATTTTGGAGGAAGAAAAGGCAAGTACGAATATCATCCGATTGCGAATATCGGCGCGACGGTAGCAAGCGGTTCGTTTCGCACGAAAGGCATGGTCGTGATTCCGTGCTCGATGGGCACGCTTGCGGGAGTCGCGCGCGGCGCGTCGGATAATTTGCTGGAACGTACGGCCGACGTGATGTTAAAAGAAGGCAGAAAACTAATTATGGTGCCAAGGGAAACGCCGCTGCACGCCATTCATTTGGAAAATATGCTGACGCTCGCCAGAATGGGTGTTCGCATGATTCCGGCGATGCCGGCTTTCTACAATCGTCCGGCGTCCTTGGAGGACATGATTGATTTTATGGTAGGCAAAGTCATGGACAGCATGGACATTGAGCATTCCTTGTACCGCAGATGGGGAGAGAACAATGAGCAACCTAGACCCTAAAATTCGCATTGGCCGCATCAATTACACGAATGTATGGCCGATCTATTACTATTTTCCGCAGCTGATGAACATCCCGGAAGTGGACATTATCGAACAGGTGCCCAGTTCCTTGAATAAAGCGATGGCCGAAGGCAGCATTGACATGGGCCCGATCTCGTCCTTCTCGTTCGGCGAACATTTCGAAGAGTATGTGCTGTATCCGGATCTATCTGTCAGCGCGTTCGGTGAAGTCAACTCGATTCTCCTGTTTCATGAGAAGCCGCTGCGCGAGATTGTAAACGGACATATTGTGCTGCCTTCTACGTCCGCGACGTCGATTAATCTGCTGAAAATTATCGTTGAGAAATTTTACGGTGGCAAACCGACCTATTCGACGCAGAAGCCGAATCTGGACGAAATGATGAAGAATGCGGACGGCGCGCTGTTGATCGGGGATGATGCGATTAAGGAAAGCTGGCGGGATCCAAGGTATATGATTACGGATCTTGGGCAAGAATGGGCGAAATGGACAGGACAATGGATGACGTTCGCGGTATGGGCGATCCGCAAGGAAGTGATTCGCAAGCATCCTGCACTGATTGCCGACATCTACGCGGCCTTCAAAAAAAGCAAGGAAATGGCTCACGCGAACCCGGATAGTATGATCCGCGAAGCGCAGGAGAAGGTTGGCGGGACGCCTCAGTATTGGCATCATTATTTTCATTCGTTATGCTACGATTTTGCGGCTGAACAGCGTGCCGGGCTCTCCAAATATTATCAGTATGCCTATGAGCTTGGTTTTCTGCCGAAGCCGGTCAATATCGGTTTATGGGAAGAGAATAACGTAACACGGGTGACGGAATGAAAAATTTAATGGACATATATGCAAGAAAAAGGAAAGACGTCGCAGCTATTGAAAAAGAGCTGGAGGAGAGCGTATACAGCGATCACCCCCTGCTCAGGGAAACCTCCACGCACCTGCTCAAGGCGGGCGGCAAGCGAATTCGTCCGGTGTTCGTGCTGCTCGCCGGCGAGTTCGGTACATACAAACTGCAGACGATGAAGCTTGTCGCAGTGCCGCTGGAGCTGATTCACATGGCCTCGCTTGTGCATGATGATGTGATCGACGATGCCAATACGCGCCGCGGACAGCTGACGGTGCGCTCAAAGTGGGACAACCGCATCGCGATGTTTACCGGCGATTATATTTTCGCCAAGGCGCTTAGTGTGATCACGGATATTCCCAAGCCGGCGGTTCATAAAATCATGTCCAAGGCGATCGTGGAAATGTCCATCGGCGAGATGGAGCAGATCCGCTTTTTTTTCAACACGGATCAGACGGTTCGCGACTATTTGCTCCGAATTCGGCGGAAAACGGCGCTCCTTATCGCGATTTCGTGCCAGCTTGGCGCGATGGCGGCGGACAGCCCAGACTGGATAAGTAATAAATTGTACACATTTGGCTATAATATTGGTATGACTTTCCAGATCAGGGACGATATTCTGGATCTGATCGGAACCGAGAAACAGATCGGCAAGCCGCCCGGCAGCGATGTAAAGCAAGGCAACATTACACTGCCAGTCCTGCTGGCGATGAAGGACCCGAATCTGCGTCCGCACATATTGACAGAATTGGATCGAATACATAAACTGGATGGACAAACGGATGTCAGCCTATTCCTGGACATCATCCGAGGCAGCGCCGGTATCGACGAGGCGGATCGGTTATCGCAGCGGTACCTCGATAAAGCGATTGCGGCACTCGACAAGCTGCCGAATATTCAAGCGAAAAAAGATCTCATCGAAGTCGCTCACTTTATCGGTAATCGATCTTATTAACGAGAAGGAGGTAGACCTAAGGATGGAACAAACCTTTTTGATGGTCAAACCGGATGGCGTTCAGCGCGGTTTAATCGGTGAAATTGTCAAGCGTTTCGAACAGAAAGGCTTTCAGCTCGTCGGAAGCAAATTGATGCTGATTACGCGAGAGCAGGCGGAGTATCATTATGCGGAGCACAAAGGCAAAGATTTTTTTGAAATGCTCGTCAATTTCATTACGTCGGGTCCAGTCTTCGCCATGGTCTGGGAAGGCGATCAAGTCATTCAGCTGTCCAGAACGATGATCGGCAAAACGAATGCGCTGGAGGCGACACCAGGCACGATTCGCGGAGATTTCGCGGTACATACGAGATTAAACCTGATTCATGGCTCCGATTCGCCGGAAAGCGCGGAGCGGGAAATCAATAATTTCTTCCGGCCGGAGGAAATCATGAAATACGAGAAAAACGTGCAGCCTTGGATCTAAACGGGCGCAGCTGGGACCTTTCCACTTGGGAAGGTTCTTTTCATTTTCTATGAAGGAAATTGCAAGGCCTCCACAGAATGTATGCAGTAGACTATGTTCAAAGTGGAGGACGACATGGAAGATCAGGATTTTTTAAGTTTTATTAAAAAGATTAAGGACCACACGTCCATCGATCTTGCCCTTTACAAAGAAGCGCAAATGAAACGCCGATTAACGACACTGCGAATGAAACGCGGATATACGACGTTCGTTGCCTTTTTTGATGCGATGATGAAAGACAAGGAATTGTTCTACGAGTTTCTGGATCGCATGACGATCAACGTCTCAGAATTCTGGCGCAATCCGAACCGCTGGGAAATCGTGGAGCAGAAATTCGTGCCGGAAATGCTGCGCAAGAACAGAAGGCTCAAAGTATGGAGCGCAGCGTGCTCCACCGGCGAAGAGCCGTATACGTTGGCGATGATCTTAGCGGAGCAGGGAGCTTTGCAGGAAGCGACGCTGCATGCAACGGATATTGACGACGGGGCGTTAGAGAAGGCACGCAAAGGGTTGTACCTGGACCGTTCGGTCAGAGACGTGCCGGAGAAGTATGTGAAGAAATATTTTCGCCAGGAGCAGCTCATGTTCCATGTGTCGGATGAATTGAAGAGAGCCGTCAAATTCAAGAAGCAGAACTTGCTGGTCGACACCTTTGACACCGGGTACGATTTGATCGTGTGCCGGAACGTGATCATTTATTTTACGGAAGAAGCCAAGCATGTTTTGTATCAAAAGTTTGCCAAAGCGCTTAAGCCGGGCGGCTTGCTGTTTGTTGGCTCGACCGAGCAAATTTTCTCGCCTGCACAGTACGACCTCGAAGCGGCAGATACGTTCTTTTATCGTAAGAAGGGGGTATAAGAACTTCCAAAATTTCCAATACTAAGATGTAGAACGTTGCGGCAGACAAACCATTGCATATCTTATTGCTGCAAGGGTACAGCTTAGGGGGCTAACATGGATAAACGCAAGGTGATTACGGCTTATCGTAGAGGCATGCTGTCGATTCAGGAATGTGCGCAAATTCTCGGCGTCGATACGTCCCAAATTGCGGGTTTGATGAGCGATCCGCAGCTGAGTGAACTGCCAAGATTGATCCATAAGCAGCCGATGCACGGCTAATCTTGGCTTCGAACGAGAAGATGACACGCTTTGGCAAGGGGGAAATTCCCTGATGCCGGGGCGTGTTTTTGCATTTGTGTTGTTGCCAAACCTGAGTACCTATACTATAATGGAAAAAATAATCGCGCGTCAAAGCGCTAAAGTGCTGCGTGTCATTGATGCCACAGGGCAGAACGTTCTACGATACGAAGAAGATTTCGTACTATTTTTAGGAGGTCATTCATAGTGAGATACTTAACAGCCGGGGAAACCCATGGACCGCAGCTTACTGCGATCATTGAAGGGTTTCCAAGCAATGTCACCCTTAACTTTGAAGAATTGAACCATCAATTACATAGACGTCAGCTAGGATATGGCCGCGGCCGTCGCATGCAGATTGAAAAAGATACCGCGCAAATCGTCGGGGGCGTGCGTCACGGCAAAACGACCGGCGCTCCTATCGCGCTGGTTGTTGTCAATAACGACTGGAAACATTGGACAACTGTTATGGGCATTGAGTCCGTGGAAGAGGACAACGAAGGCAAACGCCGCGTGAACCGTCCGCGCCCTGGACATGCCGATCTGAACGGCGGTCTCAAATATAATCAGAAAGATTTGCGCAACATTCTGGAGAGATCCAGTGCGCGCGAGACGACGATGCGTGTAGCGACAGGCGCAGTTGCCCGCCAATTGCTCGCTGAGTTCGGAATTAAAGTCGCTGGACAAGTCATCCGCATCGGCGACGTGGAAGCGAAGCGTCAAGAACTGCCGCTCGACGAACTGATTGCCGTGACAGAGGCATCCCCGGTTCGCGTTGTGGATAAGGAAGCGGAAGCGCAAATGATCGCTGCCATCGATGCAGCCAAAGAGGACGGCGATACCCTGGGCGGTATCGTGGAAGTGATCATTGAAGGCGTCCCTGTTGGCCTTGGCAGCCACGTGCAATGGGATCGCAAGCTGGACGGGAAAATCGCGCAAGCGGTGCTTTCGATTCAAGCATTCAAAGGCGTGGAATTCGGGATCGGTTTCGAAGCGGCGGAGCGCAGAGGCTCTAATGTCCACGACGAAATTCTATATTCGGCAGACAAAGGCTTCAGCCGCAGAACGAATCGCGCAGGCGGCTTTGAAGGCGGTATGACGACTGGCGAGCAAATTATCGTGCGCGGCGTCATGAAGCCGATCTCTACGCTGTACAAGCCGCTGCAAAGCGTCGACATCGACACGAAAGAAGTGTTCACGGCGCAAGTGGAACGCTCCGATACATGTGCGGTGCCTGCGGCGAGCGTGATTATGGAAAACGTTATCGCCTGGGAAGTGGCGAATGCGTTCCTGGACAAGTTCGGCGGCGACTCCATTGAGGAAATCCGTGCGAACCTGAACAACTTCCTAGCCCAAGTGGAGAGCTACTAATATGAGAGAACTGACCGTAGAGCTAGGCGAGCGCTCTTATCCTATTTATATCGGCCAAGGGATCCTGGCCCAGATTACGGCACTGTTCGACCGTGCGAAGCTCAGCCGCAAGTCGCCGCTCCTGATCGTCACCGATGAATCGGTGGCGGCGCTTCACCTGGAGCGCGTGCTGTCGCTGCTCCAAGCTGGCGGCTATGCCGCCACTGCCTGCGTCGTGCCCGCAGGCGAAACATCCAAATCCCTCGCGCAGCTCGAGGGAATCGTCACCGCCGCCCTCCAGGCCGGCCTCGATCGCAGTTCTGCGATCGTTGCGCTTGGCGGGGGCGTGGTCGGCGACCTCGCCGGCTTCGCGGCGGCGAGCTTTATGCGCGGGATCCGCTTCGTACAGATCCCGACCACGATCCTTGCCCACGACAGTTCCGTCGGCGGCAAGGTCGCGGTAAACCACCCGATGGCCAAGAACATCATCGGGGCGTTTCACCAGCCGGAGCTGGTCCTGTTCGACATCGACCTGCTGCTCACACTGCCGCCGCGCGATGTGAAGGCAGGGCTGTCGGAAGTGATCAAGCACGGCTTGATCTGGGATGCCGCTTTCACGCAGTGGTGCGATGAAAACGCAGCGAAGCTCCTGGCTTTGGACCCGGAGGCGCTTAGCTACGCGCTGTATATCGGCTGCGAGGTCAAAGCCAAAGTCGTCTCGCAGGACGAACGGGAAAACGACCTGCGCGCGATTTTGAACCTCGGACACACGATTGGCCACGCGCTGGAAGCGGTCGCAGGCTACGGCGAGCTGCTGCATGGCGAAGCGATCGCGATCGGCATGGTCGGCGCAGCGAAGCTGGCGCAGCAGTTCGGGTACAGTGAAGAAATTCATACTGTAACCAAGCGTATTTTTGAAAAATTCGGGTTGCCGGTGACGATTCCGCCGCATCTCGATACAGATGAGATCATGAGCGCAATGATGCATGACAAGAAGTTCAAGGAAGGCACGATGGTGTACATCATTCCGACGGAAATCGGCAAAGTCGAGATCCGCAAGGACGTCACCGCCGTTCAGGTCAGACAAATTGTCGACATGCTAAAAGGGGAGAGCTGACACATGTTTGTTAGGGGAATTCGCGGCGCGACGACCGTCGAGCATAACGAGGCAGACGAAATTTTACAGGCAACCGGGGAACTGCTGCAAGCCATAGTTGAAGCGAATGATTTCCGTCCGGAAGATATTGCTTCCGTCTTTATTACGGTGACAGCGGACATTACCGCGATCTTTCCGGCCGTTGCCATCCGTTCCTTAGTCGGGTGGGAGCTGGTGCCGCTGATGTGTTCGCTCGAAGTGCCGGTAGCCGGTGCTCTGCCGAAATGCATTCGTTTGATGGTGCAAGTGAATACAACCAAAACGCAAGCTGAAATCAATCATATTTATTTAAAAGAGGCCAAAGCGCTTCGTCCGGATATTGTGAAATTGACAAATGAAGCCGCTCGGTAGTATAGTGAATTTAGATGAGTGCAGGTAAGTAGAGCAGAGTTTAGTGAAGTAGAGCAGAGCTGAGTTGAGAAGAGAAAAAGCACATATCCGCCTTATGCCGGTCTAGCGTCCAAGTTGACGTTCGTCTGTTTGCATATTTCGTTTGATTCGCTTTTTTTCAGCATCTTCCTCATCGTCTACTGAAACTAAAGTCAACCTCTACCCTGGGTAGAGGTTTTTTTGTATTCAATTAGAGTTTGGAGCACCGAATGAGGCAGCTCGCAAACTGAGAGGGGATGTTTCCATGTATACACCTGAACTGCAAGAAGTGATTCGTTTGTCCCGTAGTTATAATCTGATTCCAGTTGTGCGCCACTTATTAGCCGATACCGAAACACCGATCCGTGTATTCCAACATCTATACCAAGAACCGCGCGCTTTCCTACTGGAGAGCGTGGAGGGCGGCGTGAAATGGGCGCGTTATTCCTTTATCGGCACCGATCCGTTCTTGATGATCACGTCGAAGCATGGAAAAACGACGGTAGCGTCCCATGACGGCGACAAAGTCACCGACGAGAAGCCGATTGACGTTCTGAAAGCCTACCTTCGGTCCTACTCCAGCCCTCAATTGCCGGGAATGCCTCGCTTTACAGGCGGTGCTGTCGGATTCTTCGGATACGATCTGCTGCAATACTACGAGAAGCTGCCTGCCCATCAGGTGGATGATCTGCAAATGAACGATATTCAATTCATGTTCTGCGATCAAGTCATCGTGTTCGACCATTTCAAACAGCAGATGATGGTCATTGCGAACGTGCACGTTCCGAAATTTGCGACAGATGCCGACATTGCCGAAGCGTATCAAGCCACTTGCGACAAAATCGACGCGACGATCGAAAAAATCAAACGTCCGTTGAGTGTGGATACGATGACGCACAATCCGATTGTGAAGGAGCCGGAGCTCGGCGAAATTCGCTCCAACATGACGAAGGAAAAGTACATCGCCAATGTGAACAAAGCGAAGGAATACATTCGCGCGGGCGACATTTTCCAGGTCGTGTTGTCTCAACGATTTGAAATCGAGACGACGGTTTCGCCGCTGCAGGTGTATCGCGTGCTGCGCACAATGAATCCTTCTCCGTACATGTACGTGCTCAAAATGGACGACGAGGTCGTCGTCGGCACTTCGCCGGAGCTGCTCGTACGCGTCGAAGAAGACAAAGTCGAGACGCGGCCGATTGCCGGTACGAGACCGAGAGGGAAGACGCCTGAGCAGGATCTTGCGCTGGAGCAAGAGCTGCTCGCCGATGAGAAGGAAAGAGCCGAGCATTTGATGCTCGTCGATCTAGGGCGAAATGACATCGGACGCGTCTCCGAATTCGGTACCGTCAAATGCGACACATTCATGGACATTGAGCGCTACTCGCATGTCATGCATATCGTGTCCAACGTGTCCGGCAAAATTGCGAAGGATAAAGACTTCTTCGATGCCTTCCTCTCCTGCTTGCCGGCGGGAACGGTGTCCGGCGCACCGAAGCTTCGCGCCATGGAAATTATTGCGGAGCTGGAGCCGGAAGCACGCGGCGCTTATGCCGGGGCGATCGGGTACTTGGGCTTCTCGGGGAACCTCGATACGTGCATTACGATTCGGACGATTATTTTCAAGAACGGCAAAGCGTACGTGCAAGCGGGCGCAGGCGTGGTCTGGGATTCCGTGCCGGAGAACGAGTATCAGGAGACGGTGAACAAGGCGACGGGGATGCTGAAATCCATTCGGATGGCGGAAGCGATGTTCAGTCCGGAGCCAAGACCTGTCAGCGACATCAACAAAGATTACTTTGTAAACTCATAGGAAGAAAGGAGATTGACTACGATGAGCGGATTGATTACGATGCAGCAAGCTCTGGGAAAAGTAATTAATGGCAGCCACCTGACACGCGAGGAGGCGCGCGGCGTGATGTCCGAAATTATGGAAGGCGCAGCGACCCCGGCGCAGATCGGCAGCTTACTGACGGCGCTTCGGTTCAAAGGTGAAACCCTGGATGAGATCACCGGATTCGCCGAGACGATGCGGAGCAAAGCGGCGCAAATGAACGTGCTGCAGAGCGATTTGCTGGATACCTGCGGCACCGGCGGGGACGGAGCGGAGACGTTCAACATCTCGACAACGGCGGCCATTATCGCAGCGGCCGGCGGCATTCGTGTAGCGAAGCACGGCAATCGGGCGATGTCGAGCAAAAGCGGCAGTGCCGACGTGTTGGAAGCGCTGGGCGTCAATATTACGCTGACCGGCGAGCAAGCGGCCAAATGTTTGGAACGCACGGGCATTTGCTTCATGTTCGCCCAATCGTTCCACCAATCGATGAAGTACGTGGCGGCGCCTCGGCGCGAGCTCGGCTTCCGGACGGTGTTCAACCTGATCGGGCCGCTGACGAACCCGGCTGGCGCCGACCGTCAAGTGTTGGGTGTGTTCGATCGGGAGAAAACGGAACTGATCGCACAGTCGCTGCAAGCGCTGGGTCTCAAACGCGCTCTGGTCGTTGCTAGTGAAGACGGGCTTGATGAATTCAGTATTTCGGCGCCGACCAAAGTGACCGAACTCAAAAACGATACGATCGCTACGTACTCGATTACTCCGGACGACCTGGGTTTACGCGCACACAGTATCAAAGATGTCGCTGGCGGCGATGCGCCGTTGAACGCGGAAATCATTCGTCACATTTTCGCCGGGGAGAAAGGGCCTCATCGTGACATTGTGCTGGCTAACGCAGCGGCTTGCTTCTATGTGACGGGGCTGGTCGGTACGATGCAGCAGGGCGTCAAGCTCGCTGCGAATGTGATCGATTCGGGCAAAGCGGAAAGCAAATTGAACGAACTTATTCAATATACAGGAGAACTGAGCCATGTTTCTTGATAAAATTGTTGCCACTAAACGCCTGGAAGTCGAGGCGATGCAGAACTTTTCCATTGCGGAAGCGGAGAAGGAAATCGCTCAGCTTCCGCCTTGCCTAGGCTTTGAACGCTCCTTGTCTTCCGGCCGGAACCGTGCCATGGGCCTGATTGCGGAAGTGAAGAAAGCGTCGCCGTCCAAAGGCTTGATTCGCCCGGATTTCGAACCCGTTGAGCTTGCCAAGTCGTACGCGGCGGCGGGAACCGACTGCATCTCCGTGCTGACGGATGTGGACTATTTTCAAGGCAGCAACGCTTATTTGCAGGCAGTTCGCCAAGCGGTAAGCGTGCCGTTGCTGCGGAAAGATTTTACAATTGATCCGAAGCAGATTTATGAGGCCCGCTTGCTCGGGGCGGATGCGATTCTTCTCATTGCGGCGATCCTCACGACGGAGCAAATGAAAGCCTATCTCGCGCTGGCTCGCGACCTCGGCATGGATGCGCTCGTTGAGGTGCATGACCGCGAAGAATTGGAACGCGCGCTGGAACTGAACACGACGTTCATCGGCATCAACAACCGGAACCTTAAAACTTTCGTGACCGACCTCGCGACCACGGAAGAGCTGACTCAATTGATTCCGGAAGGTGTGACAGTCGTCAGTGAAAGCGGCATTTCTTCCGTCGAGGATCTGGCCTTCGTTCAGAAAGCCGGTGCGAAAGCTGTGCTGATCGGCGAGCACTTTATGCGCCAACCGGTTGTCGGCGACGCGATTGAGGCATTGATGGGGCCGCGTGTGAACGCAGCAAAGTAACGGAAAAGAGGCGACGAACATGACTGTGACGACAGCGCCAACGGTAAAAATTTGTGGACTTCAAAGCGTTGAAGTGTTAAAATCAATCGTACATTTGCCGATAGCTCATATCGGTTTTGTTTTTGCACTCAGCAAGCGCCGGGTGACGCCGGAGAAGGCGGCAGAGCTGATTGAGGTGCTGCATGAACAGGGCGTTAACGGGCAAGAGAGGCCGCTGGCTGTCGGTGTTTTTGTGAATCCGGCCGAGGATGAGTTGCAGGGCATTTTGTCGGTTGCACCGCTGGACGTTGTGCAGCTTCATGGTCAGGAGACGCCGGTGTTTTGCCAGTGGGTTCGGGATACGTTTGGCGTAAAAGTGTTTAAATCCGTGTCCATATCGAAGACGGAAGCGAATCCTCCAACGCCAGAGGCCGTTGCCGCTCAGCTTGATCCGTATATCGGATCGGTTGACGCCGTGCTGTTAGATACATTTGACCCGGTATACGGCGGGGGTTCTGGCACGACTTTTGCCTGGGACTGCATCCCTGTGTATCAAGCTTGGGCGCGTGAAGTCGGCGTTGCTTTGCTTGTTGCAGGCGGGCTTAAGCCGGAAAACGTAGATCAATTAATCGAGACGTATCGTCCGGATGGCGTCGATGTATCAAGCGGCGTGGAGACGGACGGAGTTAAAGATATTGCTAAAATTACAGCATTTGTGGAAAGGGTGACTCGGAAGTGACGCAAGTACCTGACCAGCATGGCAGATTCGGCAAGTTCGGCGGCCGTTATGTCCCTGAGACACTAATGAACGCGCTGATTGAGCTCGAAGAAGCTTATGCCAAATATAAAGATGACCCTGATTTTATTGCGGAAGTCCGCTATTTGCAGCGGCAATATTCCGGCAGACCGACCCCACTGTATTACGCGGAGCGTTTGACGGAGCTTTTGGGCGGCGCTAAAATTTATTTGAAGCGGGAAGATTTGAACCATACCGGTGCGCACAAAATCAACAACACCATCGGACAAGCGGTGCTAGCGAAACGGATGGGCAAGAAGAAAGTGATTGCCGAGACGGGTGCCGGGCAGCATGGCGTCGCTTCTGCGACGGTTGCAGCCCTCATGGGATTGGAATGCAAAGTGTTCATGGGCGAAGAGGATACGAAGCGTCAACAGCTTAACGTGTTCCGCATGAAGCTGCTAGGCTCGGAAGTGATTCCGGTTACGTCCGGCACGCGTACGCTCAAAGACGCGTGCAATGAGACGCTGCGTTACTGGGTAAGCCATGTGCAGGATACGTATTATATCCTGGGTTCGGTCACAGGCCCGCATCCGTATCCGATGATGGTGCGGGATTTTCAGCGCGTTATCGGCGACGAGTCCCGGGAGCAAATCCTGGAAGCGGAAGGCCGACTGCCGGATGCTGTTGTCGCTTGCGTAGGCGGCGGCAGCAACGCGATGGGCATTTTCTATCCATTCGTGCAGGATGAAGGCGTGAAGCTGATCGGCGTCGAAGCGGCTGGACGCGGTGTCGAAACCGAGGAGCATGCAGCGACGATGACGAAGGGAACGCAGGGCGTTTTCCAAGGCTCGCTCAGCTACTTGCTGCAGGATGAGTACGGCCAAGTGCTGCCGGCGCATTCAATCTCCGCAGGGTTGGATTACCCGGGCATTGGGCCCGAACATGCGTACCTCAAAGACATTGAGCGTGCGACGTACTTCCCGATTACGGATCAGGAAGCGCTGGATGCGTTACAATTGCTGAGCCGTACGGAAGGCATTATTCCTGCGCTGGAGAGCGCGCATGCGATTGCGCAGACGTTGAAGCTGGCTCCGACGATGGCGAAGGACCAGATTATCGTGGTTTCCTTGTCCGGACGCGGCGATAAAGACGTAGAATCGATTATCGGCTACTTGGGCAAGGAGGAGGAATAAGCGATGAACCGTATCGACAGCCGCTTTGCAGAACTGAAAGAGCGCGGAGAAACTGCGCTGATTCCTTTTTTGACCATTGGTGATCCTTCGATTGAAGCGTCTTTGGAGCTCATTCTGGAGATGGAAAAAGCAGGTGCCGATCTCATTGAGCTTGGCGTGCCTTACTCCGACCCGCTTGCTGACGGACCGGTGATTCAGCGCTCTTCCGAGCGTGCGCTGCAGCGCAAAATCTCGATCTTCGACGTCATCGGCGTCGCTCGTGAAGCGCGAAGCCGTGGCTCCAAGCTGCCTTTCATCCTCTTTACGTACTATAATCCGGTGCTGCAAATCGGCCTGGAGCGCATCTTCAAGACGATGCAGGAAAATGAAATCAGCGGCATTATCATTCCGGATCTTCCGCTGGAGGAAGACAGCGAGGCGCGCGCGGTTGCCGAACGATACGGCGTGCACTTGATCCCGCTCGTAGCGCCGACGTCTAATGAGCGCGTGAAACGCATCGCGGCAGGCGCTCGCGGCTTTGTGTACTGCGTGTCCTCGCTGGGCGTAACCGGCGAGCGTGCGGAGTTTTTCGGCGGCATTGAAGATTTCCTGTCCACCGTACGCGAAGCGGCGACCGTGCCGATCGTCGTCGGCTTCGGGATCTCGAATCGCGAACAGGTGAAGCGTTTTGAGACGCTGTGCGACGGCGTCGTCGTGGGCAGCGCGATTGTAAGAACGATTGAGGGTGCGCTTTCGCACCTCACTTCGGACGCTGCGCATCCGGAAGGCCTGGGACAAATTCGTCAATTTGTAGGACAATTAAAAGGTTCGGACAACATTTAATGAGGTGACTTCATGCAACCGAAACAGTCGATTATCCATTTACCCGTCTATCAACCTGGCAAGCCGATTGAAGAAGTCAAGCGCGAGCTTGGCCTCACGGAAGTGATTAAGCTTGCTTCCAATGAAAATCCATTTGGCTCGTCTCCGCGCGTCAAAGCCGCGATCGAAGCCGAAATCGCCAACATCTCCCTGTATCCCGATGGCGGCGCTGTGCATTTAACGGAAGGTGTGGCGAAGGAGCTTGGCGTGGAAACGAACCAGCTTATTTTCGGTGCAGGCTCGGACGAAGTCATTTTGATGCTGGCGCGCGCTTTCCTTGTGCCTGGCGACGAGTCCGTGATGGCTTCACACACGTTCCCGCAGTATAAGCACAACTGTGAAATCGAAGGCGCGATTTCGATTGAGGTGCCGCTCAAAGACGGTACGCACGACCTGGATGCGATGGCTGCTGCGATTACGGAAAAGACGAAAATCGTGTGGATCTGCAACCCGAACAACCCGACCGGCACGATGAACACGGATGCGGAAATCAAAGCGTTCCTGGCGAAAGTGCCTGCCAGCGTTATCGTTGTCCTTGATGAGGCTTACTGCGAGTACAACACGACGGGAGAATTCCCGAACAGCATCGAGCTGATCGGGCAATACAAGAATGTGATTTCGCTGCGGACGTTCTCCAAAATCTACGGATTGGCGTCGCTTCGTATCGGCTACGGTATCGGGCATCCGGATGTGATCCGCTCGATCAATCAAGTGCGCGAGCCGTTTAATACAACTCGCTTTGCACAGGCTGCCGCGCTGGTATCGATTCAAGATAAAGAGTTCATCGCCAACTGCCGCGAAGCGAACACAGCCGGTCTTAAATACTTGAACGAACAGTTCCAAGAGCTCGGTTTAACCGCATTCCCGGCTCATGGCAACTTCATCATGGTTGATGTCCGGCGCCCGGCCGCTGAGGTGTTTAACGGCTTGCTGCGCCGCGGCTTGATCGTGCGCGGAGGCCATATGCTCGGCTTCCCGACATCGCTCCGCGTAACCATCGGTTCTCGCGAGCAGAATGAAAAATTCATCGCCGCACTGAAAGAAGTGCTGGCTGAAGTGCCTGTTGAGGCCTAATTCCATTTACAAAGGTTGATTTCATGACGAAGATAGCGATTTTCGGTGTAGGGCTGATCGGTGGATCACTGGCCTTATGTTATAAAGGAAAGCCTGGGTATACGGTCGTCGGTCATTCGCCAAACCCGAAGTCCGTGGAGAAGCTGCTTAAGCGCGGCGTCGTGGATATTGCCACGACGTCGATGGCGGAAGCTGCACAGGACGCAGATTATCTATTCCTGTGCGTGCCGGTAGGCATGTTGGAGGATTATGTGAAGCAGCTTGTGGAGCTGCCGCTGAAGCCAGGCTGCATCATTACAGATGTTGGGAGTACGAAAGCGTCCGTGACGGAAAGCGCCGCAGCTGTAGTGAGAGAAGGCGTTTATTTCATCGGCGGTCATCCGATGGCGGGTTCGGAGCGGCATGGTGTAGAAGCTGCATCATCCCATTTATTCGAGAATGCTTTCTATGTGCTAACACCGGCAGAAGGCACGCCGGAGCTCGAAGTAGATCGTTTGACAGCTTTCCTCAGTGAGACCAAAGCGCAGGTCGTTCGAGTCGATGCTCGCGAGCACGATGAAATCGTCGGCGCGATCAGCCATCTGCCGCATATTATTGCTGTCGCCTTAGTGAATCAAGTCCGCGTGTATAATGAAACGAATCCGCTCTACCAAAATCTCGCGGCAGGCGGGTTCCGCGATATTACGCGAATCGCAGCCAGCGAACCGAGCATCTGGCGTGACATTCTCGTGAACAATCGCGAGGTGCTGCTGAAGCTGCTCCAAGACTGGAACGGCGAGATTGCGCGTTTTATTCAATTGATTGAGCAAAGCGACGGAGAGGGAATTGCCGAACAATTCCGTCTCTCCGGTGAATTTCGCGGTAAGCTGCCTGAGCGTCGCAAAGGCATGCTCACGTCCTTATATGATATTTATGTCGATGTACCGGATCATCCGGGAATTATTGGCTCTATTGCAACACTGCTGGGGAATGCCCGGATTAACCTCAGCAATCTTCAAATTATTGAAAGCCGTGAAGATGTTCCGGGCATACTTCGCTTGTCCTTCCGCAATCAGGAGGAAGCGGATCGGGCTTCCGAACTTCTCGGCGAGCAATATGCAGTTCACGTATAAATGACATTCGAAATAAACCGGCATGCGCAGGTAAGAGCTACTTATCCGCGGCATGGCGGTTTATTTCATTTTCTTAATAAAAGACGTATTCTCAGGTCTTAAGTCGCATGCTATAATAAATCGCTATCCGTTTTTTTAACTTTTAAAAGTCATGGGGCGAATGATGTGAAAGCAAGGATTTTGTGGATCGGCATGCTTACCTTTGTCATTGTTATTATGAATTTTACCCCGATTGTCGCCAGTGAAAAGGAAGTTTATTATTCCAAGCAAGTGGCTGTACTGGTGTACCATCACCTTGACCCGGATGTGCAAGGATCGGTGACAATTACGCCGAAACTATTTGAACGTCAACTGGAAGCGCTCCAACGCGACGGTTTTATGTTCATTTCGTTCGATCAGTTCAAACGCTTTAAAACTCAAGGTGCTGATGTACCGGACAATGCTGTGTTGGTTACGTTCGATGACGGTTACGAAAGTTTCGCGACCTACGCGTATCCAGTTCTCAAAAAAATGCGGATTCCTGCCGTGAATTTTGTGATCACCAAAGATCTTGATGATCCAACCGCTCCGAAACTTCACGCCTTGTCGAAAGAAGAAATCAAGCGTATCCGGTCGGATTTCCCCAAGATTGAATTTCAAGGCCATTCGGATTCCCTTCATCAAATGCAGGACGGCAAGCCATTCTTGACGAACAAGTTGGTCTTACAAGGTGTTCCGGAGACAGAAGATCAGTTCAAATCCAGAATTTCGCAGGATACGCTGACGATGATTACGAAGCTGACCGAGCTGAATGCAGCCAGGGAAGTAAATGGTTACGCTTATCCGTACGGCAGCTACGATGCGCAGACGATCGCACTGCTGCAGCAGGCAGGGATTAAATTCGGCTTTACAACAACGAACGGCATCACGGATTTTGCAGGAGACCCGATGCAAATTCCGCGAATTAACGCGGGGAGCCCTTATATACGTCCTTATTCGATTTGCAATTTAATTAAACGAGCAGCGAGAAATGAAGGAAACAATCCTCAAGCCGCTCGTCATTTCCATGCTTCGTAAACGTTTTCAAAAAAATGTTGACAAAATGAAACCGTATACATATAATAAAAGTACAGTATGGTTTCTCTCCACTCCTATCCGATAATCGCACCATAAGTGCAACCGCCGATTCGGCGGTTTTTTTTTGTCTTTAGTTGCATATATATGATCTGATGCAGCGAATGTGAAATTTATTGGGCAATTTGTCGAAAGCAGCAGGATTTTTGCCGTCAAGCTCGAACTATTACTAAGCCACATCTCTGCTTAAAAATGCATTCATACTTTTTTTACAAATAGATCGCAACTTTTCACTCCAATCTCAGTCTAACCAATATGAGCAGTTGGAGTGGTACCCCGGAACCGCTAGGAGGGTCGCCACGTAATGACCGATTCCCAATTGATCCGCGAAATCAAGGATGGAAATGTTCAGCTGTATAACGAACTTATGCGTCGTTACGAGCGGAAAATCCTTGCCTTTATTTTTCACATGTTAAAAAGTACGGCGATGGAAGGGATCGCAGAAGATCTCTGTAATGAAACTTTCTATAAAGCGTATCGCAGCTTGCATTCGTTCCGTGAGATTGAAGCTTCTTTCTCCACGTGGCTGTATACGATTGCGCGAAATACCGTGCTCAGCGAATTGCGTAAGAACAAGAGTGTTCAGGTATCGCTGGAGCAAAGCGGTCTTACGCCGCACGCATCCTTGGATGCGATGCCAGAGCAAACAATGCTGCGCAATGAGAAGGTCTCAATGGTGCGCGAGGCGATCAACAGTCTGCCGGAGAAACAGCGGTCCGCTTTAATTTTACGGGAATATGATCAAATGGATTATCAGGAAATTGCGAATATACTCGGCCAAACGGTTAGCTCGGTCAAATCGTTGTTGTTCCGGGCAAGGGCTTCCGTGAAATTGCACCTGGACCCTTATATCAGTGAACCGATATTCGAAGAATCGAAGGGATGACTACGATGACATGTAATGAGATTCAGGAGTTATTTGGGGTGTATTGGGACTTGCCGAATGATGACCTGCGTCGGAAAGCTGTTGATGCGCACTTGCTGAAATGTACGGCATGCGCGGAAGAATTTCAAATGTGGGAAGAAAGCATGGTGCTTATTCGCACTGCCGCGGACGAGCAGGAGCTTGCGAGCTATGAGCCTGTGATCTCCGGCAAAGTCATGGATCGTATATATGAAGACGAATCTTGGCGCATTCCCGTGTCCGAGCGACTCTATAACATATCTTATAAATTAAGACGGAATTTAACGGTTGTGATTGCTTTCTGTTTGGCTCTTTTTATTTTCAGTTTCTTATTTGCCATTGTGTATGAAGGCTCTCCGCAGACGACGATGGCGTCGGCTGACAATTCACTCTTTGATTTGCAAGCGCCGCAAGCACTCAAATCGCCAAACACGGAGTCGATGAATGGGCATAAGCTCGGCGACGCGGTTGCCAGCCTGAATCCCAGCTTTATGGAGCCGCTTCGGTTTCATGTAGGGCCAATTCATTCTTATCCGCATTATTTGCTGGTTATTTCACTCTTGGGGCTTACAGCGACGATTATCATTATGAACTGGTTATCACGTACGAAACATTAATGCTCCGGCGCGGGGCATTTTTCATTTATATCGAATGCGAATGGAGTGTTAGACAGGATGACAATGCTTGGGTTTGTGCGGCACGGAAGTACGGAATGGAATCAGCTCGGCAAATTGCAGGGGCAATTGGACACGGATTTGACGGAAGTAGGCCGCGAGGAGGCCAGAAAACTTGGCCGACGCCTTGCCGGGGAACAGTGGGACGGCATCATCTGCAGTGATTTGAAGCGGGCGAGCGAAACCGCGCAAATTATTGCCGTTGAATCCGGCATTGCGCTGCTTCACGAAGATCGCAGGTTGAGAGAGCGCAGCTATGGACAAGCAGAGGGGACGACGGTTGAAGAGCGTGAAGCACGCTGGGGTGTCGATTGGAAGAAGCTGGACATTGGACAGGAAACGGATCAGGAGCTGTGGGCCAGATGGATCGAGCTTGAGCAAGAACTGCTGCAGGCCTATCCTGACGGCAAGCTGCTACTAGTCTCGCACGGCGGATTCATCGTTCAAATTTTACGCGAGCTGAAAATGGAACCTGAGTCATTCCTGAAGAACACTTCGCTTACGATCTTGCTGCGCGGAGAAGCCGGCTGGGAATTGCAGCTTTATAACTGCCTGGCGCATCTCCAAAATGAATAGATTATCTTGAACATGGCCTATGAGAGGCCATGTTTTTTTGGTTTATCCGGAATATTTTTGGGAAATCATCCCATAATGGTTACTAGAAAGAGCGGAGCCTCGCAGCTTCGGAAGGAGGGGATACAGGGTGGAAATGAACTTGGCGGATATGCTCAGTTATGCAGATATTCATGAATTGGGCCGCATTGCCCATACGTACGAATGCGAATGCAACGGCCATTCCAAGCATGAATTGATTCAATCGATTCTGAGCACGGCGCTGCGCAAGGAAATTTTTGAAAAACACATCCAGGGGCTGAGCCTGGAAGACATCCGGTTTCTCAATTCTTTACTCTCCGATCCTCGCAACGCTTTCAGCATGGAAGAGCTGGTCGCTAGAGTTCAGCAGTCCCGATTTCAAAAGGAGGCGTCCGAGACCTGGAACCCGCGCGATATGATCGTGAAATTCAAGCGGTTAGGCTGGTTGTTTAATGGCTACTCCCAACAAACCAAATATTTGTTCCATGTGCCCAAGGATATGAAACGCCGGTTCGCGGATGTGTTAGCGGCGAAATTCAAGGGAGAGCTGCATACGACACAGGAGCCTTCCGTCTATCGGGACGAGCAATTGCTTTTGGTGGAAGACATCTCTCATTTTCTCACGCTTGTTTCTCAGGCGCAGCAAATTCCGCTGACAGCCGAGGGCTTCATGTACAAGCGGCAGCTGCAGCAAATACTAGGCGTTTTGTCCGTACAGGAAGACATGGTTGGCAAAGGAGCTTGGCGCTTTGGTTACGGACGAATGTTCAAAGAGTATCCAAATCGCTTTTCTCTCATTTATGATTATTGCTATTATCGGCAATGGATCAGTGAGCACGATTATCAGCTTCGGATTACGGAGGAAGGACAAGCGCGTTTAATAGAAGGAAAAAAGGAGAGTCCGGTAGACGTCTACCGCTTCTGGCTGCGCTTGTACAAAAATCCGATTCCCAACATTCAAAGCATGGTGGCCTGGATTGAGCGGCTATGCGGCTCTTGGGTGACGGTGGCTTCCTTGGTTGACTTACTAAGTCAATTGGTCAAACCTTACTATTACGACAGCTCCGCTTCGATTGTAGAGCAGCGCTTGCTTCAAATGCTGATGCATCAAGGTTTGGTTCGCATCGGAGAAGATGAGTCGCAGGGCGCCGTCGTGCAAGTTACCAAGCTTGGATCACGAATCATTCAGGGGACAAGCATCTCGGAAGAAGATAAAGTCGTGCTTTTCTGATCGCTTCACCTACATCTGGGTAAAGGCACATTCAAGGGCAATCGGGCTTTTGAAGGAAGCGCCCGCTGTGCAAATGAATATGATGTAATAGGAGCAGCTAATGGGGAGGCATACAGCAACCTATCCAAACACAAATATTTTTGCGAAAAAGAAGCTCCTGACAAACCGCGGACAACATTTGGAGGTAGGTCTCATGGGAAAAATGAATGTATCTAACGATGCGCTGCTGGCACTTTTCGCGGAAATGATTTGGGATCAGGCCATACGCAAACATAGAGAAGAAAATTTGTATAAAGAAATTGACCGTGCGTTAGCGAAGGGAGATCAGCCTTCTTTCCTGGCGCTCACTTCCGAGCTAAGGCTGCTGCAATCGCTTGGCTAGGGAAATGGACGACGCACAATGTCAAATGCGAGACATGTGAATGAGCATTCACGTGTCTTTTTGTTGTACATGCGCCCTTTTCATTGACAGCCACGCAAGTTCGCTTTAAAGTACAAGTTGATCGAGTCCTACATACTCAACTTTGTTTTGGTAAAGAATAGGGAGGGCGACACCTTGAAGTTTCATGAAGTCGATGCCGTACAATGGCCGGAGTTAAAACCGTATTTAGATACTTGTCTGCTTCCTGTGACAGGCTTAGCGGGGAGCGAGGGTCCGCTTGGCGCAACGCAAGCGCTGGAGCGCCTTCAGGATGCGTTGGATATGATAGAAGCTCCTTATAAAGGCCGAGTGGTAACCTATCCGACGCTTCATTACATAACGGGCGTGAACGCGAACGAGCAGGCTGAAGCACTTGCGGAACAAATAAAAGCGAGCGGATTCAAACATGTCATCGTGTTGACGCTGCTTACAGAGGCAGCGGAATGGGAGACCGAGCATATCGATTTGCTGATTGCGCTGGACTGGACACAGTGGGTAAGTGAGGCGGAACTGGTGAGATCAAGCATTTCTCAGCATATTCAGCGCCTCTGGTATCCGGTGGATTAACTTTAACAATCCGTGTATTAATGGAAAAAAAATGCGCAAGATAAGGGGAGTAATGGATGAAAGTGGCTTTCACAAAGTTGTGACAATTTCGTTAAACTTTGTCTGAAAGCGCAAAATTCACAGGTTGAAAAGGAGTTCCGAATTCTTGACGACCTAGTAGTCGTAGGCTATTATTAGTAATGTCCTAGTAATATGTAGTGTAATGTCGAACGACACGTGATAGAGGTAACTGATGTCCGAGAGGGTTCGGGCTTCAGCCAATGTAGGAGGGTAGACCTGAGAATGAGTGATCATAACAATCACAAAGAAGAACAGCATGGGAAGAAACCCGGGACCAAACGCGAAATGTCTCGTCGACAATTTCTTTCTTACACCCTAGGCGGCGCTGGCGGATTCATGGCTGCTGGTATCATCGTGCCGATGGTACGGTTTGCGATTGATCCAGTCCTTCAGAAGTCGAAGGCAGCGGATTGGGTGAAGGTTGTCGAAGAAAGCAAGATCACAAATGCACCGCAAGCCTTTACATTCCAAGTTCATCAAGTGGATGGCTGGTATGAAAGCGATGCTGAATTGGTAGCGTGGATCTCCAAGGGCAGTGACGGTAAGATCTTCGCACTAAATCCAACATGTAAGCACCTTGGATGTACGGTCAACTGGAACGATAACCCTGCTTACAAAGACCAGTATTTCTGCCCATGTCACGGAGCGCACTATACGCAAGATGGCAAGAACCTTGCCGTAGCTCCAAAGCCGTTGGACGAATATACGACAAAGGTAGAGAACGGTTTCGTTTATGTTGGACAACTGCATGCTAACACAAGAGTATAAGGGGGCGTCACAGTCAGATGTTTAAAAATGTATACAACTGGATTGACGAACGTCTTGATATTACGCCTATGTGGAGGGATGTAGCAGATCACGAGGTGCCTGAGCACGTTAACCCTGCTCACCATTTCTCCGCTTTCGTGTACTGCTTTGGCGGACTGACGTTTTTCATCACAGTGATCCAAATTCTTTCAGGTATGTTTTTGACGATGTATTACACACCTGATATTATCAACGCTTACGCAAGTGTTGACTACTTACAACATAAAGTCGCTTTCGGTGTTATCGTGCGCGGTATGCACCACTGGGGAGCGAGTTTGGTTATCGTAATGATGTTCTTACATACTCTGCGCGTGTTCTTTACAGGTTCTTACAAAGCTCCTCGTGAAATGAACTGGGTTGTGGGAATGCTCATTTTCTTCGTTATGTTAGGTCTTGGCTTTACGGGATACCTGCTGCCTTGGGATAACAAAGCATATTTTGCTACCCAAGTAGGGATGAAGATTGCTGCATCCGTACCTTTCATTGGTCCGTATATCGAGACATTGCTGCAAGGGGGAAGCATCGTAGGTGCGCAAACGCTGACTCGTTTCTTCGCGATCCACGTATTCTTCTTACCTGGCGTACTGCTCGCTTTGCTTGCCGGACACTTCTTTATGATTCGCAAACAAGGTATTTCCGGACCGCTATAATTTAGGGAGGGGCGAATAGCGTGGCGCATGGTCATAAGTCTGATGAAAAAATCGTTTACGTTGGGGACTCCCGCGTAAGAAAAAAAACGCAAGAGGAACGCCTTAAGCCTACGGATTACTCCGCTTATCCGGGAAAATCCGAAGCCTTCATTCCAAACTTTTTGCTGAAAGAATGGATGGTTGGGGTTGTCGTTCTTGTTGGTATTCTTGTTCTGGTTATGTCTGATCCGGCTCCGCTCGGTTATCCGGCTGATCCGAAAAATACGGCATTCATTCCAATGCCGGACTGGTACTTCTTGTTCATGTATCAATTGCTGAAGTATCCGTATACTTCAGGCGATTACGTTGTACTCGGGGTTGTAGGCGTACCTGGTCTGCTTTTCGGAAGCTTGCTGTTGGCACCGTTCCTGGACACAGGCAAAGAGCGTCGCTTCTATAGAAGACCGATTGCTTCCTCGTTAATGATCTTGTCTCTGATTACTTGTTCTTACCTGACTTATGTGTCCTGGGCGCATTACCAAGTGGAACTGAAAGAGAAAAACATCATTCCTGAGCACATCAAACGTGAAGAAGAGCTGCATGCCGGCAAAACAACGGCAGGCGGCGGTGCCAAGGAAACGAAGAAAGCGGCTGCTATCGTCGCTGCTGACGACCCGGGCGCTGAGATCTACAAAAAAGCAACATGTCTTGCTTGCCATGGCGCGCAATTGAAAGGTATGCCGGCTTCCGGCGTTCCAGCCTTGCTCGGTGTTGGTGATACACATACGAAAGACGACATTATGGGTATTATCAAAAACGGTAAAGGCAACATGCCGTCCATGTATAAGCCGAACATCGATAAAGGTCTGACAGACGCGGACATCGATAAACTGGCGAACTGGTTAGCAATGCAAAAAACTCAATAAAAACATGAAACCTGATCGCGAAAGTGATCAGGTTTTTTTTGAAACAGAAGGAGGCGCGGCATGTCCCTATCGGTCCTGTGGAGCAAACAATTTCTGCTTAGTAAGAAAATGCTATGGCTTTTATTTATTTGCAACGGGCTCGGCACGATTTATGGGTATGAATGGTATTGGGGCCAAATGGTGGATACGATCGCAGATGATCCGATCTGGTACGTCTATTTTGTGCCGGATAGCCCGACGGCCAGCTTGTTTTTTACCATTGCCGTAGGCTATTTGCTTTTGGATGCGTATTCAAAACGGCCGGAATCCAAAATCGCGCGGGCGGTCAGGGCATTCGTTGAAGCGTTTGCGCTGATTACTTCTTTTAAATACGGCATTTGGGCGGTTACGATGATCTGGTGGGGAGCGCTGCAAGGCGTGCCGGTGGAATGGGACGGTTGGATGCTGACGATGTCGCATTTGGCGATGGCGGTAGAAGCGCTGCTCTTTGTCCGTTGGTTCTCTTTCCGGCTTCCGGCGATTGTGTTGGTCGCCATCTGGACGTTCAGCAACGATTTTATGGATTACGAGCGGGGCGTTTTCCCAAGACTTCCGCAAGAACTGCATCCGTATTTGGGAACGATACAATTTTTTACAGTATGCCTCAGTATCATAGGTATTTGGATAGCAGCCACTTGCGTTTTTCTTAGGCGGAAGAAAGAAGTGGAACGCGTAAAAGTTACTTCGTAGTGGTCTAATTGTGGACGAACCTCCATATGATGTGGAAGGAGGGGATGTCCGATGAATTGGAGTCAGAAGAGAAGAGGGGCGGGCCTGCTGCTCTGTCTCGCGTTTATCCTAAGTGTATTCACCGCGTGCGGAGCGGCCGTGTCAACGAATGGACAAGCTGCGAAGCCGGTGGATCCTGTTCAACAAGAACGCATCACATATTTGGACGGGCTGGCTGGTGTCATGTACAATTTGACAATGGATGGACAAGTTGTCGAGGCGCGAGAAAAACTGCTGCAAATTGCCCAAATGATTCCGACGATTCGTTTCGAAGGAATCACCACAGTGGCGGGGATGAACGCTCTGACGGAAACCGTGACGGGGGCAGAACTTGTTTATAATAACATAAAGTATTCGCCGGAAGCAGGGCAGGTGGCGGCAGCCAAAATCCGTTTGGCCATCGATGCGCTTTCTCATAAAAACCAGCCGATGTGGCTGCAATATTATAAGGTGCTGCAAAACGATGTAAGCCAGCTAAGCATGTCAGTCAAGGCGAATAAGCAGGGTGAGGCGCAGCAGGCGCTTGGCAAGCTTGCCCAGCATGTGGATATCGTACATCCTTCCCTTGTGATTAGCCGTGACGAGGCAGCGGTTACGAAGCTTGATTCGTTGCTTGCTTTTATCCAAACCAATGTAATGGCAACGCCAATGAAAACGAATGAATTGACATTAGGACTCGAGCAGTTGAATCGCGTGCTTGATGAGCTGTTTATGAAGCATAAGGACGCCATCGCCATCGTGCCGTTATTGGATCCGAAGCAGCCGATTCTATGGACGTTGGGCATGGGACTAATTATCGTGAGCGTGCTGTCCTATGTGGGCTGGCGCATGTATCAGACTGGCCGAAACATCGTTTCGGTTAAGTCAAAAGCAGCGAGCGAGAGTGAAAAATAAATGCGAAGATTAGAAAGTCCCCGGACGGGCCAAAGCACTGGCTCACGGGGACTTTTTGCTGTTTGATCACGAAGGCGTTTTAAAGCCCTCGCCGATCACATCGTGCACTTCACCGATAATAATGAAGGCGCTCGCGTCAATGGCATGGATGAGCTCGCGAAGGCGTCTTGTCTCATGCCGGTAGACGACGCAGTAGACGACCTCCTTGGTGTTGCCTGAATAAGCGCCGCGGGCGGGGAACAGCGTAACGCCGCGATCCAACTCTTTGGTGATCGAGGCAGCGAGCTCCTGGGCTTTTTCGCTAATGATGGTGAACGCTTTGGCTGCATAAGCCCCCTCCGAGATGTAATCAATAAGCCGTGAGGTGACGAAAACGGCGACGAGCGAATACAGCACTTTCTCCTGGGGCAAATAGATGAGCGAGGAACCGATGACGACGACGTCGATAATGAGAATCACTTGGCCTACACTCCAGCCACGTCGTTTATGCCCAATGCGGGCGACGATGTCGGAGCCGCCGGTCGTTCCCCCGTAGCGAAACACGAGGCCAAGTCCTGTCCCGAGTGTAATACCGGCGTAGAGCGTGGCGAGAAAGTAGTCCTGTGTTGTACGAAAAGGGACAATCCACCCAAACTTGATGCATTGCTCCATCAGCCAAAGGAAGAAAGAGAGCGAGACGACACCGAAAATCGTGTAGGCCATCGGGCCTTTGCCGAAATTACGCCACCCGAGATAAAACAACGGGATGTTCAAGGCGAGCGTCGAGATCGAGGGCGGCACGTTCAGGACATATTTTAATAAAAGCGAAATCCCCGTAATCCCGCCTTCCATCAGCTCGTTTGAGATGACGAAGTAATGCAGGCCAAATGCGTAAATTGCGGTACCGATCCCAATGCCAAGACCGTTCAGAAGCTGGCCGCCAAGCTTGTCTTTGATGAACATACTGCGCCTCCGTAAGCATGAACAGGCAACCTGTCCAAAAAAATTTGTCAACGATTCTCGTTTAGTTTAACATAGGGATGATAACCTTGTACGGTGCGATCAAAATATGGGTCAATGATTTGGGAATCGCACCAAAGATGAAAGAAGGAATGCGAATGTCGGAACGCACGTTAAAAGACCTCCAACAAGAGGTTGATACTTATATTTCCCAGTTCAAGGAAGGATATTTCAGTCCGCTGGCAATGCTGGCCAGAATGTCCGAAGAAGTGGGCGAACTCGCCCGCGAAGTCAATCATACATACGGCGAAAAGCCGAAGAAGAGCTCGGAAGCGGATAATTCGATCGAGCTTGAGCTTGGGGATATTTTGTTTATTACGATCTGTTTTGCGAACTCGTTGGGGATCGATTTGACGGAAGCCCACGAAAAAGTCATGCATAAATTCAACACGCGCGACGCGGGCCGTTGGACTAAAATTAACACCGAAACGTAGTCATCTTCATAAGCTATACCATCCCCGGCAACGGGTAAACCCGCTTTGGCAAAGGAGGATGGGAAGGTGAACGGAGAGAATCAAATTCAAAAAGCATATGAATCGATACTCGGCCACGATTTTGAAAAAGCCATTGAGTGGTTTGAAAAAGCGATTGCTCAGGACCCTTCCAATGCGGATTACCACTACAAGCTGTCGATCACGTATGCGCGCGGCAACAAGCTGGCGAAAGCTGTAGAGCACGCATCCATAGCCGTACAACTGGCGGGAGACAATGAAACATATGCTTATCATCTGCAGATGCTGCATGCCAGAGAGCTTGTAGAGGAAGCGCGCAAGCACCTGAATCCGGAAGCTGCGCATAGCGAGCGGGCGATTTTTTTGCTCAAGGAAGCAATTACGCTTGATCCGCTGGCGATTGGGGCGTATCTTATTTTAGGAGAAGCTTTTGCGCTGCGTGGCGATTATACGAGAGCTTATCAAGCTGCGATGGATGCTGTTCGGCTTGAGCCGCATCACGAGCTTGCGAATCAGCAGGCGGCGCTCTACAAGGGCAAGCTGACATCGAAATAACGACGAACTAATCTAAAGGAGATATAGGTGACATGGAGCATAAAATACGAGTTGCAGTAATCGGAGCCAGCGGCCGCATGGGCCGGGAAGTGGTGAAAACCGTACTGAAAGAATCCGACATGGAGCTCGTTGCGGGGATGGATCGCTCCTCCGGACCTATCGATTTGGGAACAATGGTAGGTCTGGAGCCTTGCGGGGTGACCATGCGCAACGATATTCAGCAAGCTTTGACGGAAGCGAGACCGGACGTCGTCGTCGATTTCACAGGTCCGCATACAGCGGTATCTCACACGAAGCTGGCGATTGAGCTGGGCATTCGTCCTGTCATGGGGACGACTGGTTTTACGCCGGAAGGGATCGCAGAGCTGGACAAGCTGTGCCAGGAGCGTCAAATCGGCGGGGTGATTGCTCCGAACTTTTCGATAGGCGCAATTCTGATGATGAAATTTGCGGCGCAGGCTTCGAAATATTTTCCGCACCTGGAGATTATTGAATATCATGGCGACCAGAAGCTGGATGCGCCGTCTGGCACGTCCGTGAAAACGGCGGAGCTGATTTCGGAAGTGCGCGGTGAACTGCGTCAAGGCAATCCGAAAGAAGAGGAAACGATCGAAGGCGCACGCGGCGGCTATTATAACGGATTTAGAATACATAGCGTGCGGCTGCCCGGGATTTTTGCTCAGCAGGAAGTCGTGATGGCTGAGAAAGGACAAGCCCTTAAGATTCGCCACGATTCTTACGATCGCGAAGCGTATATGCCGGGCGTTGCCCTTGCGATTCGAAAAGTTATGACTTATTCCGGAATGATTTACGGATTTGAGCATTTTATAGATTAATAAAATGAGAGTTCAAAAAGTTGGATTGTCAGCACCGAGAAGGTTGCGTGAAGCTGCAGAAGGAGGAGCGGAGTGTAGGCAAACCTACATGAGCACAGGACTTCGAAGGTGAACGCAAGATTCGATTTCGAATAGTTTTCCTGGTTCGCTTCGTGATCAAAAGACAACTTTTTGAACTACCGCTAAAGGGAGTGGAGCTTCGATGTTAAAGATCGCGTTAATTGCCCATGATCGCAAGAAAGATGAAATGGTGAATTTCGTTACAGCGTATGAGCACGTATTTGCTGGGCATAAATTGTATGGAACAGGTACGACGGGACAGCGGATTATGGATAACACGGATCTGGACGTGCACCGCTTCATGTCGGGCCCGCTGGGCGGCGATCAGCAGATCGGGGCGCTTGTGGCGCAAAACGAGATGGACCTGATCATCTTCCTTCGCGATCCGCTTATGGCGCAGCCGCACGAGCCGGACATTATTGCGCTGCTTCGCTTATGCGATGTGCAGGGGATCCCGTGCGCGACGAATATTGCAACGGCGGAAATTCTCGTGAAAGCGTTGGATCGCGGCGATTTTGCCTGGAGAGAACTCGTACATAAGTATAAACCGGGGATCGATGAATAAGATGAGTGATCACGTAGATATTCTGATCTTTGGCGCGCATGCGGACGATGCGGAAATCGGGATGGGAGCGACGATTAAAAAGCATACCCAGAGGGGCGTTAAAGTTGCGCTGTGCGATTTGACGTATGCCGAGATGTCGTCGAACGGGACGGTGGAATTAAGGCAGGAGGAGGCGGCGAAAGCGGCCGAAATTCTGGGTGTAACGGCACGTACGAACCTCGGCCTGCCGGATCGCGGATTGTTTGTGACGCCTGAAGCAATCGAGCGAATTACGCAGGAAATTCGCAAGTTCCGCCCTCGACTCGTATTCGCCCCTTATTGGCAGGACCGGCACCCGGACCATATCGCCTGCTCGCATTTAGTACAAGAAGCGGTATTTAATGCGAAGCTGCGTAAATATTTGCCGGAGTCGGAGCCTGTAGGCGTTCAGCAGTTATATTTTTATTTTATCAATGATGTGTATGAAGCAGATGTGATGATCGATGTAGCGGATGTCTATGAGGCGAAATTGGCTTCGCTGCATGCGTACCAATCACAATTTATGACCACTGCCGATACAGTCGCGACACCGCTGAATCAAGGCTACGTGGAGCGTGTAGAGGCAAGGGATCGGCTGATGGGCCAGAAGCGAATGCTGACCTATGCGGAAGGCTTCGTTTCCAAGCTGCCCGTGGTGATTGAACAATTTTGAGTGAAAAAAAGAGGTGCGACAAATGACCGATAAATTAAAAATTGGCATTACCTGCTACCCGACGCTCGGAGGATCAGGAGTTGTCGCGACGGAGTTAGGAAAGCTGCTGGCCGAGAAGGGCCATGAAGTTCATTTTATTACGCATAGCATGCCGTTTCGTTTGGGCAAATTTCATAAAAATATTTTTTATCATGAAGTCGAAGTCAGTCAGTATTATGTGTTCCGTTACCCGCCGTACGACTTGTCGCTCGCGAGCAAGCTGGCGCAAGTGGCAAAAATGGAGGAGCTCGATCTGCTGCACGTGCATTATGCGATTCCGCATGCGGTGTGTGCGCTTTTGGCGAAGCAGATGGTCGGCAGCAAGTTGAAAGTCGTCACGACGCTCCACGGAACGGATATTACGGTTCTTGGCCAAGATCAATCGATCTCCGATCTGATTCGTTATGCGATTAATGAAAGTGATGCGGTGACGGCGGTATCCAAGGATCTCATTAAAGAGACGCGGGAACTGCTCGCGATTGACCGCGACATTGATTTGGCTTACAACTTTGTCGATAAACGGGTGTATTACCCGCGGGACATTTCCAAGCTGAGAGGCGAGTTCGCCAGACCGGATGAGAAAATTCTCATCCATATCTCGAACTTCCGCCCGGTGAAGCGGGTGCAGGATGTCGTCGATATTTTCGCCAAGGTCGTCAAGGAAATTCCGTCCCGTCTGATGTTTGTCGGGGAGGGTCCGGATCTGTCCAAAATGATCGCGAAGGTCAAAGAGATGGGGCTTAGCGATAAGGTGCTCTTCTGTGGGAAGCAGGACGATGTGGCGCAGGTTATTTCACTGGCGGACGTCATGCTGCTGCCGTCCGAGAAAGAAAGCTTCGGACTCGTCGCGCTTGAAGCTATGGCTTGCGGTGTGCCGACGATCGGCTCGAATGCCGGCGGGATTCCGGAGCTGATCACTCACGGGGAGACGGGCTACTTGGCAGAGGTAGGCGATACGGATACGATGGCGGAATATGCTATTCAACTGCTTCGCAATCAATCGCTGTATGAGCGTGTGGCGCAAAATTGCTTGAACCGTGCGCGATTCACATTCTGCAACGATATTACGACCCAGCAGTATGAAGAAATTTATTATCGCGTCTTGGGCAGAACGCTTCCTGAATCGCACCGGATTTCGGCTTCGACTTGTCAATAAGCGTTCGGCCGGTTAGGAGAGATATGGAAGTAAGTAGTGGAAAAATAAACGATCCCGGCGCGGCGGATATTCTTCGCAAGCTGTCGGAGGCCGGGTATGAGGCGTATTTGGTCGGCGGCTGTGTACGCGACGCTTTGCTGGGGAAACCGATCAAGGACATTGACATCGCGACTTCCGCGCTGCCGGAACAGGTGATGCGTTGTTTCCCCCGTACGGTACCGACGGGGCTGCAGCATGGGACTGTGACGGTCGTGCTGAAGGAAGGCACCTATGAAGTGACGACGTTTCGTAAGGAAGCCGCGTATGAAGGCTTCCGGCGCCCGACGTCGGTGGCGTATATCTCCGACTTGACGGAGGATCTCAAGCGCCGCGATTTTACGATGAACGCGATGGCGATGGACGTGGACGGCACGGTCATGGATCCCTTCGCCGGGCAAGCGGATCTCGCGGCAGGCGTGCTGCGCTGCGTAGGCGCCGCCGAGGAGCGATTCAGCGAGGATGCGCTGCGTATGCTGCGCTGCGTGCGATTCGCCTCCACGTACGGCCTTGACGTGGAGGCGGCGACGTGGCAGGCGTTGCTGGCGAACGCCCCGCTGCTGCGCCACATCGCGATGGAGCGCGTGCGCAGCGAGCTGCAGCGCATGGTCGACGGCCCGGCGCCTGAACGGGCCGTGCGGCTGCTCTTGGCGAGCGGCCTAACGGCGCACTTCAAAAGGCAGCTCCCGCTGCCTTTTGAACGCTGGCTCGCCTGGGACAGCGCGCTGGACGCCGTAAGCGCGCTGGACGCGCAGCATGACCGCTGGGCCATGCTGCTGCTGCTCCTGGAGACGCCGGCGGACACCGTCCGCAAGGCGCTCCAGGAGCTCACGTTCTCCCGCGCCGACGGCTTAGCCGTCGCGGGTGTGCTCGCGCTGCGCGAGGCGTTGGCCGCCGCGCAGGCGGGCCTGGCAGACCCGGCTCCGCTGGAGCGGGTCTGGAAGCTTGGCGCGGTGCGGCACGGCGAAGCCACCGCCCGCGCCTTGCTGCGGCTGCTGCGCGTGCTGCCGCAGCCGGTGGACCAGCGCGGCGAGCTCGCGCGCTGGCTCGTGTCCGCCGCGCCGGAGCTGGCGCGGCACGGCGAGGACTGGCTGAAGCAGATCCCCTGCTTCAGCCTGAAACAGCTCGCCATCACCGGCCAGGATGTGGCGGAGGCGCTTTCCAAGCAGCCGGGCCCCTGGATGGGCCAGCTGCTGCAGGATTTGCTCGAGCGCACAGCGCTCGGGGAGCTAACAAATGTGCGCGAGGCGTTGATTGAAGCCGCGAAAGCTGCCGCTGCTGCGAAGTAGCGGCGGCTTGCGGCTTTTTGCATATACGCAATGCGTCGGCGACACCGCGCGCCCAGGATTCGAGCGCTGGGAAAGTTGCTGCGGGCTTGGCAAGCAGGGCGTATCGTGCCAATGGCAGAGGCAAATGTGCACGGCGCCACAGTCTGCCAGCTGCCTCACCTGCATTTCCTACAGCAAAATAAGCCAAAAGCGGTTGATTTGCCATGAAGACCTGCATTTCATACAGTATTTTTTCTCGAAATTGCCCCTAAACGGCTATTTCTTGGACGGACTGTTTAAAAGAGATGTACGTTTTGTAGATTTCCGTGAAACAGCTGCTTTTTTCTAGCATTTGATGTAGTTTTTGCAGGTAAGTACGCGGGGCATGAAGGTGGAGCCGTCGTAATGTTGAGTAAGTGGCTTGCGGAAGCACGCATCAGCCCAAAGACGCAACCAATCAAGGAGGTCTATCGTTGAACGACCGCATCTTAGCTTTATTTGAGGAATCGCCGGATGCCTATGTGTCCGGGGCCGAAATCAGCCGCAGATTGGGCGTGAGCCGTACGGCGATTTGGAAGCATATTGAAGAGCTGCGCAGCAGCGGTTATACGTTTGAGGCTTCGCCGCGCAAGGGTTACCGGCTGCTAAGCAAGCCGGCCAAATGGCAGCTGACGGAGCTGCTGGCGGGACTCAAGACGAAAGTGCTCGGCCGGAAGGTTCATCTCTTTGACGAGGTGGATTCGACGCAGACGATTGCCCATAAGCTGGTCGCTTCCGGCGCAGAGGAAGGTACGCTGGTGCTGGCTGAAATGCAAACCGCCGGCCGCGGCCGTATGGGACGAGCGTGGCATTCGCCGGCAGGCAAAGGCATCTGGATGAGCCTAGTGCTGAAGCCGCGCATTCCGGTCTATTTCATGCCGCAGTTGACACTGCTGTGCGCCGTTGCCTTGTGCCGGGCGATTGGGCAAACATGCGCGGTGGATGTTGGCATCAAATGGCCGAACGATCTGCTAATCGGCGGCAAAAAGATCAGCGGCATTCTGCTGGAGAGCAGCGGAGAAGATGAGCGCTTGAAGTATGTCATAGCGGGGATTGGCATCTCCGCGAATCTTCTTGTTGAAGATTACCCAGAAGCCTTGCGACCGATTGCGACTTCACTGGCGATTGCATCGGGCAGCCTCATTTCTAGGGAAAAGCTCGTGCAGACGTTTTTATTCGAGTTTGAGGAGTTGTACGCACTCTATCTGGAGAAAGGCTTCGCTCCGATCCGTCTGCTTTGGGAAGCGCAAAGTGTGACGCTGCACCGTCCGATTCGGACCATGACGCCGCAAGGGCCGATTGAAGGAATAGCGGAAGGCCTTGACGACTCTGGCGCGTTAACGGTGCTTACTCCGGCAGGCGAAAGGATCAAAGTATTCTCCGGTGATATTGAGCTGCGATAGATCAGGCCATGTTGCTTGCTCTTCTCCATCGGCACCCTAATCGAAAATCTTGGATAGATTAGGGTGTTCGCTTGCCGAAATTTTTGGTATAATAGCGAGATAAGGCGGTATCCTGAGAAGGAACTGCACTTAGCGCAAGTCAGGACATCTGAATGTTGATGTGCTCATCGTAATGTTGGATTCTGCTCTGAGCCTGTAAGGACCGAGACAGAAGGATCATTGGATTCTTTCTGCATGCGTTCCTTTTAGCTCACGGCTAAAAGGTTTTTTTATTTTATAGGGAAGCTGGTGTTACCATGGAGCAACGGAAGAAGCCGCTAACTACCGCAAAAATGAGGAAGATGAAAGAAGACGGCGTGCCGATCACGATGGTGACGGCGTATGATTATCCGTCCGCGAAGCTCGCTGAAGAAGCGGGCGTAGACGTTATTCTAGTCGGTGACTCGCTGGGCAATGTTGTATTGGGTTACGACTCGACACTGCCGGTGACGATCGACGACATGGTGTACCACACGCGCGCGGCGGTAAGAGGAGCGGGGAATACGTTCGTAGTCGCTGATTTGCCGTTTCTGACCTACCATGGCAGTATAGACGCGACAATGGAAGCAGTCGGACGTTTGATGCGCGAAGGCGGCGCCAAAGCTGTGAAGCTGGAAGGCGGTGCGGAGATCGCGCACACGGTGAAAGCCATCACACAGGCAGGCGTGCCTGTCGTCGGGCATTTAGGGCTTACTCCGCAATCCGTACATCAAATCGGCGGTTTCCGCGTGCAAGGCCGCAATTCAGAGCAGGCGAAGAAGCTGCTAACCGATGCGAAAGCGATTGAGGAAGCAGGCGCGTTCATGGTCGTGCTGGAGCTGATGACCGATGAATTGGCGGCGTGGATTACGAAGCAATTGTCGATCCCTACCATCGGCATCGGAGCAGGCGTGAATTGCGACGGTCAAGTGCTCGTTTTCCATGATTTGCTCCAGTATGGTTCTGACAGTGCTCCCAGAAAGTTTGTCAAGACGTACGCCAATATCGGGGAAACTATCCGTAACGGGATTGGGGAATATGTGAAAGAAGTGAAGGCGCGCACATTCCCGGCGCAGGAGAATACGTTCCATATGGACAATGACGTCGTTCAATATTTATACGGAGACAAGGAGTGATGGCCATGGCAGCTGTTCATACAGTCACAGTCGTGCATACGATTGCCGAGCTGCGCGCGCGAATCAAGACGTTCCGCCGCAGCAGTGAGCAAACGGTCGGCTTCGTGCCGACGATGGGATATTTGCATGAAGGACACGCCAGTCTGCTTAAAAAAGCTTGCGCCCAGAGCGGACTCGTGGTGCTCAGCATTTTTGTCAATCCGCTGCAATTCGGGCCAAACGAAGATTTCGAGCGCTATCCACGCAATCCGGAGCGCGATCTGGCGGTTGCGGAAGCGGCGGGAGCGGATCTTGTTTTTATGCCGTCGGTTGAAGAGATGTACCCGCAGCCTATACGCACAACGGTTAGCGTAAGCGGTGTGACGGAGCGGCTCTGCGGGGCGTCCAGACCGGGGCATTTTGACGGCGTGGCGACGGTCGTCTCCAAACTCTTGCATATCGTGCAGCCGGATCAAGCGTTTTTCGGCATGAAGGATGCACAGCAGGTTGCGGTGATCGAGCAAATGGTGCAGGATTTGAACTTGGATGTCGAGATCGTACGCTGTCCGACGCTGCGGGAGGAAGACGGGCTCGCGATGAGCTCGCGGAACGTGTACTTGACTCAGGATGAGCGCGAACAAGCATTGGTGCTCTCTCAAGCGCTTAACAAAGCGGAAGCTTACATCGCAAAGCAAGCGGTAATCTCCTCAAAGGCGCTTGTCGACCTTGTCTCAAGCCACATCCGTACGGCGCCTCTCGCGGATATCGATTACGTCGAGGCTCTCACGTATCCAACCTTGCAGCCTTTTGAAACCAGCCCATTATCTGATACGATTGTTATTGCCGTGGCTGTCAAGTTCGGAAAAACGCGCCTAATCGATAACCTTATTACACAAGTCAGGAAGTGACCTAACATGTTTCGCACGATGATGAAAGCCAAGCTCCACCGCGCGACCGTAACGGAAGCGAATTTGAACTATATCGGATCCATTACAATTGACGAGGATTTGCTCGATCTGGTTGATATGCTGCCGAATGAAAAGGTGCAGATCGTCAACAACAACAACGGGGCCCGGCTTGAAACGTATATTATTCCCGGCCCTCGCGGCTCCGGCGTCATCTGCTTGAACGGCGCGGCGGCGCGTCTGGTGCAGACCGGGGACACCGTTATAATCGTGTCATATGTCATGCTGACGAATGAAGAGGCGAAGTCGCATAAACCAACCGTGGCCATCATGGGCGAAAACAATAAAGTCGTGCAACTGCTAAAAGAAGAGGAACATTCTACCGTTGTTTAAAGAGGAAGTTCAAAAAGTCGTCTTTTGATCACGAAGCAAATCAGGAAGCGAATTCGGCATCGAATCTTGCGTTCAGCTTCGAAGGAAGGTAGCCATGTAGGTTTTGCCTACACTCCGCTCCTCCTTCTTCAGTTTCTCGCAACCTTCTCGGTGCTGAAAACCCGACTTTTTGAACCCGCATTAAAAAGGCCCGCCATGCATGAAATCCCCCCTGTTTACACAGAATGAGGGTAAGCTTTTGAAGCAAAGGTGGGGATGCCAAAATGTTTAAGCATTTATTTTCCACAATGAATGAGGTGCTGGAGGAAATCCAGCGGGAGTACCCGAACAGCGATGTGGAGAAAAAGGCGGAGCTCGACGAACAGCTGCAAGTGCTCAAAACGATGAGCGATGAATTTATCGAGTCCTGGCTTCTTTTTGAGGAGAAGCTGGGAAAGTTCTATGGCGCGGTGCCAAGCAGCACCCAAACTTTACATGACGAGCTGATGGATCTGGATCTCGCCGGCAAGCAAACGGAGGAGTTCCTGCGCGGGCAAGGCTTTTATAAGCTGTCTATGTACGATCAGGCTATTGAAGAGTTTGAGGTGCTGATTCGCCGTCAGCCGGATTTTTTGCTCGCCCGCATTTATTTGGCCATGGGCCATTTGCGGAAGGGAGAGTTTGGCGATGCGTACCAGCATTTCAAATTCCTGCTCCCGCTTACCGAAAACGCCAAGATGAAAGCTATATCCTATGGCGCGATGGGCTGCATTCAGGTGCAGAATCATAATATGGAGAAAGCGTTCGAATATTTTCAAAAAGCTTATCACTCGGATCCTTCCCTGGTAGAGCCGCTCATCAATCTGGATGAGTCGCAAGCGTAAAACGTAAGCGGGGTATTCCCTTTTCCTTGCGAGATTTGGTATGCTAAGGAGAGTAGCAGGACGAAGGGATTGAAGATACACGCTATGAAATTTGCAGTCTTGGATTTTGAAACGACCGGAAGCCAGTCCTCGGATGAGATCATTCAAGTCGGGCTTGTTATTATAGATGAATTTGAAATTACGCAGAGGTATACTTCTCTGGTTAACCCAGGGACCAGTATACCTTCTTCCATTACAACGCTTACCGGCATTACGGACGAGATGGTAGCGGACGCGCCGAAACTGGAGCAAGTGATGGCGGATATGTTTCCGCTTCTGTTTGATTGTGTATTGGTGGCACATCATGCTGCATTTGATTTTGCTTTTTTGCAGCGGGCGCTCACGAAAACGGGGTACCCTGCGTTCAGCGGCCGCGTGCTGGATACGATCGATATGCTGCGCATTCTCTTTCCTTCGATTAACAGCCTCCAGCTGGGGATGGTGGCGAGCCTGTTCGGCATCGACCATGAACGGCCGCATCAGGCGGACAGCGATGCCGAGGCGACGGCAGAGCTGTGGATCATTTGCCTGCAGAGGATGCTCAGCATGCCGCTACTAACCGTGCAGCGAATTGCGCATATTTTCGAAGATGTCGGTACGGACCTCGGCTGGTTTCTGAGTGAAATTTGCCGTTACAAAGAATCGATTACGAGTCTGGATACCGAAAGCCATCGTTATTTCCGCCAGTTTACGTTGAATGTAGGCGACTGGGGCGAAGAGGAAGAAATCCGTACCGAGGAGGAAGTAACCGAAGGATTGGGTACTTCGTTTAAGGAATTTCAGGAAGGCCTCAAGGCGGCGCTGCGCGATCAATTTGAGATCTTTGAGGATCGGGCGTCCCAGGACCTCATGATTCAGGAAGTCGAGAAGGCGCTCGAGAACGAGCAGCATCTCATGATTGAAGCAGGTACCGGAACGGGCAAATCGCTCGGCTATTTGATTCCGGCGCTCTATTACGGCGTGAAATATGAAAAGAAAGTGGTCGTATCAACGCATACGATCAATTTGCAGGAGCAGCTGCGGGAGCGGGATGTTCCGCTGCTCAAGAGTATTTTCCCGTTCGCCTTCCGGGCTTCGGTGCTAAAGGGGCGGAGCCGATATTTATGCCTGCGCAAGTTCGAGACCAAGTTGACGACGCGGGATTATGAGAACGGCAAGGAAGATCCGATCACCGCGGCGCAAATGGTGGTGTGGCTCAGCGAAACGGAGCACGGTGACGAAGAAGAATTGAACTTTGGCAATAAAGGGGCTCAGTTCTGGTACAGCGTGGCCAGCGACTCGGATTCCTGTTTGAATCGCAAATGTCCGTGGTACAAGAAATGCTTCTATCATAGAGCCCGCAATGACGCGAACAGCGCCGATGTGGTCATTACGAATCATTCCCTTCTATTTACCGATATGAAGGCTGAGAACCGCCTTCTACCCGCTTACAAGCACCTTGTAATCGACGAGGCGCATCATTTTGAAGAAGTGGCTTCCAAGCATCTTGGGATTGAGCTGAATTCGTCCGCTTTTTATCATTCGCTCGTCTGGTTGTACAAAGATAGCCGCAGCGGTCAACTGCCCTTGCTAAAGTTCCGTCTGCAAAAATCCGACGAACATGCGGAGAGGGTAAAACTATGGGTTCAGACGATCGATGCGCTGCTGCCCAAAATTCTCACGGTCAAGGACGATTGGGAGCGCTTGAGCGAAGCACTCGTGGAGATCGCTTCGGCAAGCAGCGATCCTTCTCAGCTTGAAACCTCAACGTATGTGGTGAGATTGAAACCGGAAACGCTTCCTGAAGGTTGGCGCGAGCTGATGATTATGGAAGACAACATTTACTTGACGATGAACGATCTGCTTAGGTCGCTTGACAAGATGCTGGCGGAAGTCAAAGAGAAGCAGGAAGATCTGGGTGTGCAAGGGCTTGTGACCGACCTGAACGGTTCGGTGAAGGAACTGTACGAGCACCGGGATGCGCTGCATTTCTTTATGCACATGGCTGACAGTGGATATGTGTATTGGATGGAGGCGAGCACATTTGCCAAGGCGAAATCGCTGCAATTGCTTTCGGTGCCGATCGATGTCAGCAGCCAGCTGCAGCAGCATTTTTTTGAGCTCAAGGACAGCATCGTGATGACGTCGGCGACACTTTCGGTCAATAAATCGTTCCAGTATTCCGCCGAACAGTTGGGGCTCACGATGCCGGAGGGGGAAGAGGAAGGCAAGCTCAAGACCGTACAGCTGCCGTCCCCATTCAATTACCGCGAGCAGGCGCTCGTCGTTATTCCGCGCGATTTTCCTACGATTAAAGGTGCGGGAGATCCCGTCTTTATTGGGGCGCTGATTGAGTCGCTCAGCCAAGTGGCTCGCATCACAGGCGGTCGTATGCTTGTGCTGTGCACGTCGAACCGGATGCTGAAGCTAGTGCATGCGGGTATGAAGGAGGAGCTGACGCCGGACGGCATTAATGTTTTGGGGCAGGGCGTTGACAGCAACAACCGCAGCAAGCTGACGCGCATGTTCCAGGACAACAACAAGAGCGTGCTGTTGGGTACGAGCTCATTCTGGGAAGGCGTGGACATCCCTGGCGATGCGCTGAGCTGTCTGGCTATCATCCGGCTGCCGTTCCAGCCGCCAAATCATCCGCTTGTCGAAGCGAAGTCGGAGCATTTGAAGAAGAAAGGCGAAAATCCGTTTATGAAATTTTCCGTGCCGCAGGCGGTCATTCGGTTCAAGCAAGGCTTCGGACGCCTCGTTCGCCGAGCATCGGATAAAGGAATCGTTATTATATACGATACGCGAGTCATCGATACGTATTACGGCAAACACTTTCTCTACTCCCTGCCCGGCCCCAAGATTGAGCACATGACGAGGGAGCAAATGCTGCCGAGGATCGAAGAGTGGATGGGAGGGGCGAGAGGATGAAAACGCAAAAGATTTCCGAAGCCGTCGTACGGCGGCTGCCGATTTATTTGAGGTATCTCAATGAGCTCGCGATGAAAAATATTTCGACGGTATCGTCGCAGGATTTGGGCCAGAAGCTGGACCTTAATCCTGCCCAAATCCGTAAGGATCTCGCGTATTTCGGCGAGTTTGGCAAAAAAGGCATCGGCTACGATATCAGCTATTTGATCGAGAAAATCAGGCAGATCCTGAAGTTGGACCGGCATATTCCGGTTGCTTTGGTCGGCGCCGGCAACTTGGGCCGTGCGCTGTGCAATTATAATACGTATTTGCGCAACGATATGAAGATTGTCGCGGTATTTGATGCGATGCCGGGGAAAGCCGGCGAGGTGATCAACAACCTCGTCGTACAGGGAATGGGCGACATGCAGGAGGTCATTTCCCGACTAGGCGTCCGAATTGGCATCATTACCGTACCCGCTGAGGAAGCGCAAAATGTCGCCAATCAGTTCGTGGCTTGTGGAATCGAGGCGATACTGAACTTCGCCCCGGTGATCATTAAAGTGCCTAGCGAGGTGCGGGTGCATTATGCGGATTTTACAACGGAGTTGCAAAGCTTAGCCTATTACTTGGATTAAAAAGAGCCGCCCCCCGGTTTAGCGCCGGAAGGGCGGCTTTTCTTCGGCTGGCTGCCTAGAACAGATTAAACAGCACCGAATAGATCAAGTAGGAAAGCACAATGGAAATCGGAATGGTAATCACCCAAGTGATGAGCATCCGCCCTACAGTCCCCCACTGCACATCATGGAACCGCATGACACTGCCTGTCCCAATGATAGCGGAAGAAATAACATGCGTCGTGGACAGCGGTTTGCCGACATGCGTGGAGAATTGAATGACCAGCGAGGACGTGAGGTCCGAGGCAAAACCGTTAATCGGCTCAATCTTTACAATTTTGCCGGATATGGTTTTGATGATCCGCCAGCCGCCTATGGATGTGCCAAGGCCCATGGCAAGTGCGGCGGCGAGCTTGACCCACAGCGGTACGTCCAGAGTGTCCTGCATGTCTGCGGCGACGAGACCGAAGACGATAATTCCCATTGCTTTCTGTGCATCATTTCCCCCGTGGGAATAAGACAGCAGGCCGGCCGAGACGACTTGCAGACCACGAAAAATCCGATTGAGCTTGGAGCGCGACGTATTGCCCGACAGGATGATAATGTATTTGATGAGCGCCATAATAACAAAGCCTAATCCAAAGGCAATGATGGGAGACAGAATCAAGATAATAATGATTTGCGTGAAACCGCTCCAATTGACGGAATGAAATCCGGCTCCTGCGATGACCGCACCGGCCAAAGCGCCGAGCAGCGTATGCGAGGAAGATGACGGAATCGATAAATACCAGGTCAGCAGATTCCAAATGATCGCGGCTAGCAATGCGGCGATGACAATTTCCACGCCGTTCTCGATTTTAGACGGGTCTGCGATGCTGCCGCCTACCGTTTTGGCAACTTTAGATGAAACGACGGCGCCGATAAAGTTCAGGGAAGCCGCCATGATAATGGCGACGCGCGGACTAAGGGCTCGCGTAGAAATCGACGTTGCGATCGCGTTGGCTGTATCGTGGAAGCCGTTGATAAAATCAAACAGCAAAGCGAGCACGACGATGATGATCAAATAGGTTATCATGATTTCCTCCTAAACGTTTCCCCGAAAGAAAACTTTCTTCGCTATTCCAGGGAGTCTGGCCGACGGAAATCGTTGATTGTCGGACAAACTCATCGTTGACGCGAGTCTTCCTAAGAGTAACGAAGCACTACACTATCCAAAATATTAGCGACGTCTTCGCAAGCATCTGTCGTTTCTTCAAGACGCTCGTAAATTTCTTTGAGTTTGAAATCTTCGTACGGATCTTTTCTCGTGATGAAAATTTGACGAATTCCTTCCCGCATCAGGCGATCTCCGTCGTTTTCGAGCGAGTTGATTGCAACGGTGTGCTCGGGAATTTGCATATATTTTTTCTTGGCCAGCAGCTTGAACGCATCCAGCATATGTTGGCAGGAATCCACGATGACCGCGGAAAAATCCTTCATATAATTGTCGGTGTGGGAAACGGCTAAATAATCGAAACGGGCGATGGTAGCTTCAATGCCGTCCGTTACATCATCTACTTTTGAGGCAAGCTCAATAATATCCTCGCGGTCGATCGGGGTGATGAACACTTTGTTGAGGCCTTTGAAAATTTCGTGGGTAATGGAGTCGCCCGCATGTTCAAGGTCGTGAATGGCGTTCACATACTCGACAGGCGGTTTGTCGCCCATCATCGCGGTGCGAAACATTTGAGCCGTTTGCAAAGCGTTCTCCGCGGCGCGAATGAGCAGCTGCAAGAAATCGACTTCGTTCTTTTTCGTAAATAACGTTGTCATGAAGACCCTCCTAAATATTCCTATATGAGGCAAATTCACCTGATTTTATGTGATTTTTGACTCGATATGTACAAGTTTTTAAACGAATTTGTTGTGCAAAGGACCAAATTGTAGAAAAAACTCACAAAATTAAAAGTATCATAATTGACGGCACCAAAGCAACGAAAATTACGTGACATTTTACAATTTCTTAATAGATGGACTTTCCTTGATTTTACAAGCTCCACGAGGTAAAGTTGATGGGTGAACCTTGTATTTAGAATGAGCATAGAGAGGGATTTTTAGTATGAAAAAAACAATCATTACAAATGGAATTTTCATTACTCATCATGAAGATAAGCCTGTCTCTGTTAAAGGGTTTATGGTAATAGAAGACAGCCGCATTACATATGTCGGTGAGCAAAGTCCGGGTCCGCTGGAAACGTATGATGAAGTGATCGATGGCACGAATAAATTGTATATGCCAGGTCTTGTGAATACGCATGGTCATGCGGCGATGTCTTTGCTGCGCGGTTATGGGGACGATTTGGCGCTGCAAATCTGGCTGGAACAAAAAATGTGGCCGATGGAAGCGAAATTTACAGCAAACGACGTCAAATGGGGCACTCAGCTGGCGATCTTGGAAATGATCAAAGGCGGCACTACGACGTTTGTGGATATGTATGATCATATGAATGAGGTGGCGCAGGCCGTAGAAGCTTCCGGCATGCGCGGCGTGCTGGCTCGCGGTGTCATCGGCTTATGTCCGCCGGATGTGCAGACAGCGAAGCTGATTGAAGCAACGGAATTCGCCCGCTCCTGGCATGGCGCAGCAGAAGGCCGCATCACGACGATGATGTCCCCGCATGCACCTTATACCTGTCCGCCGGATTACATTGAGCGGATCGTGGGCGCAGCGCATGATCTTAATTTGCCGATCCATACGCATATGTCCGAAACGCGCCGCGAGGTTGAAGCGAATGTGGAGCAATACGGGGCGCGACCGGTTGCGCATCTAGAGAAGCTCGGCGTATTCACGCGGCCGACGCTTGTCGCGCACGGTGTTCACCTCACCGACGAAGAGATCGAGGTACTTGCGAAGTATGACGTTCGCGTCTCTCATAATCCGGGCAGCAACTTGAAGTTGGCGAGCGGTGTGGCGCGGGTGCCGGAGCTTTTGAAAGCTGGGGTTAAGGTATCCTTGGGAACAGACAGCGCCGCGTCCAACAACAACCTGGATATGTTCGAAGAAATGCGGCTGACGGCGCTTATTCATAAAGGCGTCTCGGGCGACCCGCTTGCGATTCCCGCGGCGCAGGCGCTGCATATCGGCACGAAGATGGGAGCGGAATCGATCTGGCTGGAGGACGTGGGCACACTCGAAGCCGGGATGAAAGCTGATTTCGTTGCACTCGACATCGATCAACCGCACTTCCTGCCGAAGACGGATTTCGTTTCCCATATCGTGTACTCGGCTTGCGCGAAAGATGTGGTCGACGTCTGTGTCGACGGGAAGTGGGTTGTCCGCAAAGGAGAGTGTTTGACCCTGGACGAAGAAAGAATCAAGCGTGAGTTTGCGGCATGCTTCGACACGCTGGTAAAGGGCTAGAAGATGCGCGGCGAACGAATGAAAACGAAGCGATGGCGATGGCGGTGGATCGTGCTTGGCGTATTTATTGTCGCGACGCTGGGCATCGTGCTCAGCCGCTTTTATCTTAATTTGCAGGGCAAACATTGGGATGAGAAACGGGTTGCCGTCGAGAAGGCATTTGCAGGCAGCATGATGACCGAAGCGACGAACGTGGATTTTTTCTATGGGGATGAGCCCGTCCAGATTGTATATGGCGAAAACAAGCTGAACCAGCCGATGATCGTATGGATCTCTGAAGGCGGCGTTCACGCCGAGATGACGAGCGAAGGGTTCACGAAAGAGCAGGCCCGAAGTGCCGTACTGAAAAAAGCGCCGAATGCATCTATTGAGCGTATCATGCCCGGTAAGTTAGGCAGTGAATATGTATGGGAAGTGTTTTATAAGCAAAAGGAAAATGACCATACGCGGTATTACTACGATTATTACAAATTCAAGGACGGCGCGTTCTTGGATACGTTTAGGCTCAGTCTGCAGTAGCAGGCTGAGTTTTTCTATTTTCGGCAGTTTCCACCGATTGCATAAGGTACTTGATAGATCAAAGTGATATACTCTTTGTATAGCAGATGAACGCCGACAACGCGGACTGCCCGCGAGAAAATAACTTAATTTATGAACAGAAAGGTGGGCGCTAACGGATGAAACTGCGTCTTTTGCCTGTTATTTTGAGTGTTATCATTTCAGCTGGTGTTTTATTCGGAGGCTGGTTCGCCTATACAAGCTTTGCGATGGAAAATCCTTTATCTAACAAAATCGACGCCGTGCCTGGCGTAGCGAGTTCGACCATGAATTTATCGTCGAATCAAGTTGACATTGAACTGACGCTGAATGCGGATGCAAATTTACGTGCGGTTGTGCAGCAAATTAAGAAGGACGGGGCTTCGATTGTTGGAAAACGCACCGTCAATATCAAAGTGAAAGACAATACCTCGGCGAGCCTTGATGCTTGGTGGTCGAAAGCGCTGTTTGAAGTCGCGCAGGCGATGGAGACGAAGCACTATGCGGATATTCCGGTGGCGCTGCAGAAATATGCGACTGATATGCCGAATCTTAAGGTCGACAGCGAGATGGACGATGAGAATGTGTATATTCGTTTGACTGACGGTGAAGCAACCAAATTCATTATGCTGCCTAGAGTAACCCAAATGGGGGTGTGGCCGAATGAGTAAAATGATGAAAGAAATCGGCATCGGCATCGTTCCGGTGCTGCTTATTTTCCTGGCATTTCTCGGGGTGAATGTGATCCCGATTCTGTTTGTTTGCGCCCTTGGCGTCACGTTGTTTTACGTTATTAGAAACCGCGGCGGAGCGGGTATCGCTGCAGGAGGCGGAGATCGGAAGAGCAAGAGCCGGACGCCGTCTTTCCTGACTTTTGAAGAGATTGGCGGGCAGGATCGGGCAAAGAAAGAGCTTGTTGAAGCGCTCGATTTTCTGATCAAGCATGAAGAAATCAAAAAGCTGGGCATTCGTCCCCTGAAAGGTTTGCTGTTGACTGGTCCTCCGGGCACGGGGAAAACGCTGATGGCGAAAGCCGCAGCGCACTATACGAATTCCGTCTACCTAGCAGCTTCCGGTTCCGAGTTTGTTGAGATGTATGTCGGTGTGGGCGCCAGCCGTGTTCGGGATATGTTTAAAGAAGCGAGAACAAAGGCGACGAAAGAAGGCAAGAACAGCGCGATCATCTTCATTGACGAGATCGATGTTATCGGCGGTAAACGCGACGGCGGCCAACAGCGCGAGTATGATCAGACGCTGAACCAGCTCCTGACGGAGATGGACGGTATTCATACCAACGATGCGCCGCGCATACTGATTATAGCTGCAACGAACCGTAAAGAGATGCTGGATAGCGCCTTGCTGCGTCCGGGTCGTTTTGATCGTCACATTGAAGTGGATTTGCCAGATAAAAAAGGGCGCCTTGCCATTCTCGACATTCATGCTAAGAACAAGCCGCTTGCAGATGGCGTATCGCTCGAGAAGGTGGCGGATCAGACATTCGGCTTCTCCGGCGCGCAGCTTGAAGGTGTGCTGAACGAAGCGGCGATCTATGCGTTGCGGGAAGATAAAACGGCAATCGAGCAGACGCATCTGGCATCCGCGATCGACAAAGTGATGATGGGCGAGCGTACGGATAAAGAGGCGGCGGCCGGAGAGAAAGAACGTGTTGCCTACCACGAGCTTGGGCATGCCATAATCGCCGAGCTTGTGCGCCCTGGCTCCGTGTCGCAAGTGACCGTCAGTCCGCGGGGCAAAGCGCTCGGCTATGTGCGCCACAACCCGCCGGGCGATAAATATTTGTACACCAAATCGTACATTGAAGAACAGATCATGATCGCGCTTGGCGGCGCGGCGGCGGAAGAGATCATATATGGCGGGCGTTCCACGGGTTCCCGTAACGATTTTGAACAGGCGCTTTCGATGGTGCGCAATATGATGGATTCCGGCCTGACGTCGCTTGGCATTATCGATCGCGATATGGTTACGAAGGAAGAACTCATGAAGGAAAATACGGCGATTCTCGACGGCCTTATGGAGCGGACAAAAGCGATGCTGAGTGTCCAACGAAAAGTTTTTGAACAAGCTTTTGACGTTTTGATGAACGAAGAAGTGATTTCCGGCGAAACTTTTCGCGCTTTGTTTGGCGCTTCGGTCTCAGAAAGTGCATAATAGAAGGACGGCTCCCTTTTGCGGGGGGACCCGTCCTTTTTCTATTTATTTCGCGGTTTGAAGGAGTAGTCGGCATGGTATTTAAAAAAATCGGTGTCGTCGGCGGCGGCACCATGGGACAGGGCATTTCGGAAATGCTTGCCGCACAAGGGCTGGACGTTCTTCTTGCAGAGAAGACGCCTGAGAAACTGGATCAAGCGGTTGCGAATATTACGATCTCCCTTGACAAGCAAATTGAGCGCTGGGCACTTACGGAGAGCGAGAAGAAGACCATTTTGTCGAAAATCAAACGCGCCTCCAATCTGAATGAAATGGCGGAGTGCGACCTCGTGATCGAGTCGATCTCGGAAGATTTGAACGCCAAGAAACATATGTTTTTTCAGCTTAATCAATATTGTCCGCCGCACGTGCTGCTGGCAACGAATACATCGACGCTGAGCGTGACGGAAATTGCCGCGGTGACAACGCACCCGGAACGGGTCATCGGGCTGCACTTTCTGCATCCGGTAGCGAAAGTCGGCTTGGTCGAAATTGTCCGCGCGATGCGAACTTCCGACGAAACGTATCGGCTTACGCAGCAGTTTGTGGACGATCATTTGCATAAAAAAGGGATCGCCGTCAATGAGTCGCCGGGGTATATTACGACGCGGCTGATCTGTACGCTGATTAATGAAGCGATGCATACGCTTTCTGAGGGCATCGCAACGGCGGAAGACATCGATCAAGCGATGAAAATCGGCTACGATTTCAAATACGGCCCGCTCGAAATGTGCGATCGCTTCGGGCTGGATGCGGTGCTCGCCGCACTCGAAGGCATGTTCCGCGAGTACGGAGACATTAAATACCGACCTTCCTTCCTGCTCAAGCAGATGGTGCGGGCGGGGCATTTGGGCACGAAGGCCGGCATCGGCTTTTTCCGCTACGATAAGGACGGTGATCGGCTGTGAACGTACTCGTCATTAACGCCGGCAGTTCCTCGCTTAAATATCAGCTGTTTCGCATGGAAGATGCCTCTGTGCTAGCCAAAGGCAAAGTCGAACGCATCGGCATGGACACAGCGATCGTAACACACGAGCCTGCCGGCGGCGCCGAATTTCACGAAGTGAAGGAAATTCTGGAGCATACGAGCGCCATTCGGCGTGTAGTCGAGCTGCTCACGCATCCGCAGCAAGGCGTTGTGTCCGCCATGTCCGACATCGATGCGGTCGGCCACCGGGTCGTACACGGCGGCGAAGCGTTCAAACACTCCGTCCTCGTGAACGACGAAGTGAAGAAAGAGATTCGCCGCCTGTTCGATTTGGCGCCGCTCCATAACCCGGCCGCGATGCTTGGCATTATGGCGGCGGAAGCGGCAATGCCCGGCGTGCCGCAGGCCGTCGTGTTCGACACAGCCTTCCATCAGACGATGCTGGCGCAGGCGTATTTGTATCCGGTGCCAATGGCGCTCTACCGGAGACATAAAGTACGCCGTTACGGGTTTCACGGCACGTCGCACAAATATGTGAGCGAGCGTGCGGCCTTGCTGCTTGGACGCCCGCTGGCAGAGCTGAAGCTCATCACGTGCCATATCGGCAACGGAGCTTCCTGCGCCGCCATTGTCGGCGGCCAGAGCGTGGATACGAGCATGGGGATGACCCCTCTCGAAGGGTTGATGATGGGCACGCGCAGCGGCGATCTGGACCCGGCCATCGTGCCCTACGTGATGGGCAAAGAAGAATTGACCTTAGGTGAGGTCAATTCCATGCTCAACAAGCACAGCGGGCTCGGGGCGGTCTCCGGCATCTCCAGCGATATGCGGGAGATTGTCGAGGCGATGGAAGCGGGCGATAAGAACGCTGCGCTTGCTTTTGACATGTATGCGTACCGGCTGCGCAAATATATCGGGGCTTATGCCGCAGGTATGAACGGCGTGGATGCGATCGTGTTCACCGCGGGCATCGGCGAGAACTCGGCACAGCTGCGGCGAGCAGTGTGCGAGCAGCTTACCTATTTGGGTGTGGCGTTTGATGCGGACGCGAATGCAGTACGCAGTTCGGCGGAGCGCCGGATTTCGACGGCGGCGTCCATGGTAGCTGTGCTTGTGATTCCGACGAATGAGGAATGGGTCATCGCACAGGATACGTATAATCTTGTTCAAGGATTGTCTTAACCGATTGGAAATCGTGTACAATAGAGAGAGGTTAAGTTTGAAGGAGGTAGCACGCGCATGAAATCTACAATCAACGAGGTCAAACATCATGTCGGCGAATCGGTGACAATCGGCTGCTGGCTCAATAAGAAACGGTCGAGCGGTAAAATCCAGTTTTTACAGCTTAGAGACGGTTCCGGATACATACAAGGTGTCGTCGTGAAGAGTGATGTCAGCGAGGAGGCTTGGGAAGCCGCTTCCAAATTGACACAGGAAAGCTCTTTGTACGTGACGGGGACAGTGAAAGAGGACACGCGAAGTAAAGGCGGTTTTGAACTGGATGTCACCGGTGTTGAGATTATTCAGCTTACGGAGGAGTACCCGATTACACCGAAGGAGCATGGGGTTGACTTCCTGATGGATAACCGTCACCTATGGATTCGTTCCCCGCGCCAGCGCGCGGTGCTTGTGATCCGGGCGCAAATTATCCAGGCGGTGCAGCAGTTTTTTAATGAGCGCGGTTTTCAGCTGGTGGATCCGCCAATTCTAACGCCGTCTTCGTGTGAGGGGACGACAAATTTGTTCCACACGAAGTATTTTGATGAGGATGCGTTCCTGACGCAGAGCGGGCAGCTGTACATGGAAGCGGCGGCGATGGCTTTAGGCCGGGTGTATTCCTTCGGTCCGACGTTCCGTGCAGAGAAATCGAAAACGCGCCGCCATTTGATCGAATTCTGGATGATTGAGCCGGAAATGGCGTTCGTGAACCATGAAGAGAACCTGGAGGTTCAGGAGCAGTTTGTCTCGCACATCGTGCAGACGGTGCTGGCGAACTGCAAGGCGGAGTTGGAGACGCTGGAGCGGGATACCTCGAAGCTGGAGAAGATCCAGGGACGCTTTCCTCGGATTACGTATGATGAAGCGGTTGATTTTCTGCAAAAGAACGGGCATGAGTTCGCATGGGGCGAAGATTTCGGCGCTCCGCATGAGACGGCGATTGCCGCCCAATATGAGACGCCGGTGTTCATTACGCATTGGCCGACGGAGATTAAAGCCTTTTACATGAAGCCCGATCCTTCCCGTCCGGAAGTCGTGCTGTGTGCGGATATGATCGCACCGGAGGGGTATGGCGAGATTATCGGCGGCAGCCAGCGGATCGACGATCCGGAGCTGATGGAGCAGCGGTTCCAGGAGCATTCCTTGTCGAAGGAAGCGTATCAGTGGTACCTGGATTTGAGGAAATACGGCACGGTGCCGCATTCCGGCTTCGGGCTTGGCCTGGAGCGCACAGTCGCGTGGATTTGCGGGTTGGATCACGTGCGGGAGACGATCCCGTTCCCTCGCTTGCTGTATCGTTTGTACCCTTAATTGGGCGGGCTCTCTGGATGTTGGCAGGGAGTCCTTGTCTTCTGTGGCGGGTGCCGTGGCGTGATAAGGTGACTGTGAGAGAAGAAAGGGGGAGCAGCGGTTGAGCGGTACTTTAAATTTGCAGCAAAAAGCCGAAGCGATTCTGCTAAGCAGCCTGGAGGAGGGGACGGTGTCCGTTCCCTCGCTGCTGCTCAAACACTATCGCGGGATGCAGCTGAGCGAGATCGACGTGATGACGCTCATCCATTTGATCGGGTTCGTGGATAAAGAGAAGAAGAGCTTCCCGACGATTGAGGAAATTCAAGCGCGCATGTCGGCGGCGCCCGAATTGGTAATCGCCAGCTTGCAAAAGCTGATCCACGAACGCTTCATCGCCATCGACGAAAAGACGGACGAGGCCACGCGGCTGATCAGTGAAGAGTATAACCTGAAGCCGCTCTACCTCAAGCTGGCGAAGCGGGTGGCCGAGCAGCAGCTCAAAGAGCTGGCCGCGATTCGGCCGTCTGCGCCGTTTGAGGACAAGACGGCGCGGAACATTTTTACCGCGTTCGAGAGCGAATTTGCGCGGCCGTTGACACCGATGGAGCTGGAGACCATCTCCAATTGGCTGGACAGGGATCAGTACAAGGAAGAACTTATTCTCTCGGCGCTGAAAGAGGCCGTATTTGCCGGCAAAGTGCATTTCCGGTACATTGACCGGATCTTGCTTGATTGGAGCCGCAATCGCGTTTCTACGCCGGATCAGGCGAAGGAGTATGCGCAGCGGTTCCGGCAGTCGCGGTAGGGGCGTGGAGGACGGCGAGAAGCAGGAGAATAGAGAAGATACCGAGGACGTCGAGGACGCCACCTCCCCGCATGGAGCGGGGGAGTGGCGTTTTTTTGTGGGCTGGGAGCCAAGTGCGAGTCAAGGACAAGCGCAGACCCAGATTCAGACCCCGCAGACCCAGACCCAAATTCAGACGCAGGCCTAGACCCTAGACCGAGACTCAGACTGAGACCCAGGCTCAGGCCGTATACAGATCAGCCGCAGCACCCTCTCCCCCGAATTTCGAGAGTTGGATGGGAAGGGGGAGACTGCTTCAGACCAGTTAAGATGTTGTGCGTGTCCATGAACTGGAAAACCTCCAGCTTATTTCTTTGGGAAACTGCTCACGTGCCAGCTGAACTGGAAAAGCTCCAGTTTATTTCAGTGGTTTTAGAGAGAATCGCTGCCAAGAGGGCTAATATACTGTAGGAATTCCATTTCAACACCCCGATTTGGGTGAAAACATAAAAATATACTGGAGAAATTCCAGTTCGCTTGAGGAGCAGTGTAGGTGTGGGCAGCTAGCACGGCGGCGACTAAGTGGTGATTTCTTTATGCGGTTTGGGCCTAAACTAACGACATCTCGGGGAAGGAGCGGCTAGGGAGGTGAGTAGAAAAGAGTAGCATGTTAGTGGAGAAAGGCAAGCGGAGAAACGGTTAGTCGTGACGGATGGTGAGGTGAGTGGAGTAAAGTAGCATGTTTGTGGAGAAAGGCAAGCGGGGAACGGTTAATCGTGACGGCTGGTGGTTGAGGTGAATTGGAGTAGAGTAGCATGTTTGTGGAGAAAGGCAAGTGGAGAAACGGTTAATCGTGACGACTGGTGGATGAGGTTATCGTGAGGTGAGACGTAAGCTCGATCTGAGCGAAAGGGATACTTCCCAAAAAGCAAAACTTGCCCGACCCGATCAACCGGGTCGAGCGCCTTACACAACCGCTACTTCTTCAACAAATGCAGCCGATACACATACTCAAACAAGAACTCGAACGCCTCCAGGTGGCGTTTCGCTTCGAACGCGTTCGCGCCCCAGGCGTAGATGCCGTGCTTGCGCAGCACGATGCCGGGAATGCGAGGCACAAGCGCGCCCTCGACGAGCTCGGCGATACGCGGGATTTCCGCGTAGTTCGGCAGGATCGGAATCTCGATCTGTGCTTCCTCTTCCCAAATGTTGAAGCCTTTGATAAGCTCCACACCGTCAACCGGGATGGAGCCGCGCTCCGCGTACAGTTCGGACGCCAGGTTGTTGAACACCGTATGTACGTGGAAAATGGCGCCTGCGCCGGTTAAGCGATAGATTTCGCTGTGAATCAGCGTTTCGGCAGACGGCTTGAGGCTTGTCGCTTCGACCGCAACACCTTTTTCGTTCACAAGCAGAAAGTCTTCCGGTGTAGACACGGATTTGTCTTTGCCGCTGGACGTAATTGCAAACGTGAACGCCCCCGGTTCAAAATCACCCACCCGCACGGACAAGTTGCCGCTTGTCGCCGGGAACCAACCTCGTGCCGCGAGGTTCGCTTTAATGTCGCGCAGTTCCGCATACGCACGCTGTTTATCTTCCAATCGAATCGTCATAGGACCGGTTCAGCCTCCAATTGCTTCATAATGTCGAAGAAGGTATCAAAAGCATAGTACGGATACCCCAGTTGTTCACATCGGTCGATTAAATGCGATCGGGCAAAAATCGTATCAACAAGCTTGGCACCTTCAAAATCCGTTATGCTGTCTCCAATAATAATGCGTTCGTAGCGTTCAGCGTCGTACGAGCGGATGATGCTGGTTTTGCACATGCCGCAATCGTTCGTGCATTGGTCGTCGCACGCGTTCGGCCACAAAATTTCAATCGTGTTCCCCTCGAAGGAGGAGGCGTTACAGTAAATATGCTCGCGAGGGATGTCAAACGCCGCCAGCAGCGGATAAATAAAGAAATCGATGCCGCCGGAGGTGATCAGCAGCTTGATGCCCTGTTCGCGGCAGTAGGCCACAAATTCTTTGAAGCCGTCGCGAATGACCGCGTTCCCAATGGCATAATCGACGACTTCCTTCTTCCTGGCTGTAGGCAGCAGAGCGAACATCGCGCCGACACCTTCGCGAATCGAGACGCGCTGCGCGATGACGTCATCTACAATTTTATCCCAGCCTTCAGGCTTAAAATGTTTCATAATCGCCACGATATTATCGTTCACCGTAATGGTGCCGTCAAAATCGCAAAAAATGATGCGTTCCTTGCTCATTCTTTAATCCCCCAAGTATCGATAGCTGCTTTTAATTCTGGATGTGTTTGGGCATAGTCTCGCAAATGAACGCCTTGCAGCGTTGCGTCAATCGCTTGACGGAACGCATGACCGCCGGCGATTGTCCCCATCGGATGACCGTGGATGCCGCCGCCTGCGTTGACGATCACGTCAGTTCCGAAATCGCGCAAAATTAACGGAACAATCCCCGGATGAATGCCTGCGGACGGTACCGGGAAGCTCGTTGCCAGCTTCAAAGAAGCGTCAGCCTCCGCTTGATAACTGTAATCATTACGCAAATCTTGTGTCAAAAGCACCTGCTTAATGGCGAGATTCTCTTCCTTCGGCATGACGACCGACCCGTAAGGGGAAGGGAAGAGCACAAGATCCGCGCCGGCGATACGCATCAATTTGCCCAAAAGCACGGATGCGGCAATGCCGTAATGCGGCGACGGATAGGTGGCGCCAGCCATGGCCGGGTGCGCCATGATCGGCACGTTAATGGCCGGATCGGTGCTGAGCTCGTGCAGCACATCGAAGCCGTAGGCCAGCACGTTAAACAGCAGAGCGTTCGCGCCTTCGCTGATCGCACGTTTCGCACGGGCAGCGAGCTGCGAAGTCGGTCCCGTCAAATTAACTGCGTAGAGCAGCTTCTGGCCGGTTTCTTTCGATGCTTGCTCGGCGGCCTCGAGGCAGACGGCAATGCGTTTTTCCATCGGTGTCAGCGGGTTCTCGAACAAGATCTCGTCATCCTTGATGAGATCAACGCCGCCAGCGGCTTGCAGATAAAACTGCTCACGCAGAGCCGGAAGCTCGTAACCCACGACGGATTTGAAAATGCTCATGAGCAGCGGACGATCATGCACGCCAAGCAGGTCGCGCACGCCCTGAAGGCCAAATTTCGGACCCGGGAAGCCCGCGAGGAAGTCGGTAGAGAATTTGAGATCGATGAGCTTGATTTTGCCGTCCATGGACAGCTTGCCGAACACAGTCACGAGCAGTGCTGGTATGTCACGGCTAAAATTGACGTCAGGATACGCGATCGTAATGTCCGCATACCGACCCGACAGCGATTCGCCCGCAGCGGGCTCGTGTACGTCAACGGAGACCACTTTGCCCAGGTGCTTCTCCATACTTGCTTTTTGCGCTTCCGGAAGCTCTGTCCAGGAACCGACCGTCAGTCCGACGGCGATGCCCTGCGCTTTTTTATGAAAATCGGCCTTCTCGTCGAAGCTCCGATACGTTGCCAAACAATAGGCGCTCATGGTCTATCTTCACCTGCTTTATACGGATTTGCCGGCCGTACTGGCCGCGGCGATTTGCTCGCCCATTTCTTTGGAGCGTTCGGCGGAACGGTTGACCGCCTGGATGATGCCTTCGCGGAACTGGAAACGGTCGAGCGCTTCAATCGCAGCTGCCGTCGCACCGTTCGGCGAAGTGACCTTGCGGCGCAGCTCAGCCGGTTCCTCGTTCGTATGCTGCACCATATGGGCAGCGCCGAGCACCGTTTGCAGTGTGAGCTGCTTCGCATCCTCGAGGGAAAGGCCGCCGTCGATGCCGGCTTGGGTCATCGCTTCCATAAAATAGTACACATAAGCCGGGCCGCTGCCGGAAACGCCGGTAACGATCTCCAGTTTGTCTTCGTCTACGACGCTCACGATGCCGACCGCTTCAAACATTTGAATAGCCAGTCCCCGATACGTCTCATTTACATTGGACGAAAAGCTCATGCCCGTTGCGCCTAAGCCGATTGTGGAAGACGTATTCGGCATCGTACGGACGATACCCATATGGGTATCCAGCAAAGCTTCTGTTTTTGCAATGGACAGGCCAGCGATCACGGAGACGAGAAGCTGATTCTCGCGCAGCTGCGAACGAAGCTCGGCAAAAGAGGATTCCACGTCTTTCGGCTTCATGCACAGCACGACGATGTCGGCGCCGGCGAGGTAGTTTTCTTTCGTTTGCGGATCGGAGGAGGCGTTCAGCCCATATTCCGAACGCAGGTAAGCCAAGCGGTCTTGGTTGGACCGGTTCATCATGTAGATGTTGCCTGGCTGCGCAACTTCGGTCTGAATCAGGCCGCGCACGATCGCTTCGGCCATGGAGCCTGCGCCGACGAAGGCGATTTTGGCTTGAGAGAGTTGTAAAGACATAGGGCTACCTCCTTTAAGTTGTGATTATTATTCGCGAATTTGGCCGCTGCCATAAACGCGGTATTTGGTTGAGGTGAGAGCCGGCAGCCCCATTGGACCGCGAGCGTGCAGTTTCTGAGTGGAAATGCCGATTTCCGCGCCGAAGCCGAATTCAAAACCGTCCGTGAAACGAGTGGAGGCGTTGTGATACACGGCAGCCGCATCGACTTCCTGCAGGAATCTTTCGGCGTTCGCCGCATTTTCGGTGACGATGCATTCGGAATGCATGGTGCCGTACATGCGGATGTGATCTAGCGCTTCATCCAAGCCAGACACGACTTTGACCGCTAAAATGTAGTCGCCGTACTCCGTGCCCCAATCACTATCGACGGCTTCGTTCATGCTTGGCACGAGGGCCAGAGCACCGCTATCGCCTCGCAATTCAACATGGGCCGCCCGGAAAGCCTCGGCAATGGCAGGCAGATGCTTCTCTGCAAAAGCTTCATGCACGAGCAATGTTTCCATGCTGTTGCAGACGGAAGGCCGCTGCGCTTTTGCATTGATCGCAATACGGATGGCCATTTCCAGATCAGCACTTTCATCTATAAAAGTATGACATACCCCTGCGCCCGTTTCAATGACCGGGACGGAAGCGTTATTGACAACATTTTGAATAAGCGAGTGTCCGCCGCGTGGGATCAGCACGTCGATCAGCCCGTTCAGCTTGAGCATTTCATCGACGGAGCTGCGGTCGGCATTCAAAATCAATTGCAGCGCATCCGCAGGAATCGCGGAACGCTCCAGGGCGCCATGCAGCACTTCCACGATTTTCTCGTTGGAGTGCAGGGCAGCGGACCCGCCGCGCAATACGACGGCGTTGCCGGTTTTGAGGCAGAGGCCAGCCGCATCAACCGTTACGTTCGGACGCGCTTCATAAATAATGCCGATGACGCCGAGCGGCACGCGAATTTTGTGGATACGCAGCCCATTTGGACGATCGAACGTTTCGAGGGTGTCACCAACAGGGTCTGGGAGCTCCACGATCTGGCGCAGCCCTTCGGCAATCGCCGCAATGCGGGATTCGTTCAGCATGAGGCGGTCGAGCAGGGAAGCGCTCGTGCCGAGCTCGCGGCCGCGCTGCAAATCTTTGGCGTTCGCGGCAATGATTGCCGCAGATTCTGTGACAAGGGCATCTGCCATTAGCAGCAGCGCCTCGTTTTTTTGCTCGGTTGTCAAGTTGCCCATCGACCCGGCGGCCACTTTGGCGAGTTTGGATTTTTGTACGACTTCACTCATAGGGAGTCCTCCTGATTGAGATGTGATTGGCAATATGCCACGATTTGTTCAAAAGAAAGCTCGATTTGCTCACCGCTGCGCCGGTTTTTGCATTCGACGATGCGGTCTACGGCTTTTTTACCGACGGTTAAGCGAAGCGGCATGCCGAGCAGGTCGGCATCTTTGAATTTGACGCCGGGACGTTCGTCGCGATCGTCCCAAAGGACGGAAATGCCGGCTTGCCTCAGCCGGTTGTACAGCTCTTCCGAGAGCGCCATCGCTTCGGCATTTTGCGTTTGCACCGTGAGCAAATGCACGCCGTATGGCGCGATCGAGGCCGGCCAGACGATGCCGTGCTCGTCGTGGTTTTGCTCGACGACTGCGGCCAGCACGCGGGAGACGCCGATGCCGTAGCAGCCCATGATGAACGGCTGCACATCGCTTTTTTCGTCCGTGAAGGTTGCGCCGAGCTGCGCGCTATATTTGGTGCCGAGCTTGAAAACGTGGCCAAGCTCGATGCCTCTCGCGAAGGCGAGCGTCTCGCCGCAGCGGTGGCAGTTCTCGCCTTCGCTGACGTTGCGAAGGTCGTGGTAAGCGACGTCTGCAAGATCGCGTAAAGCGTCAACCCCGGTGTAATGATAATCGGCGACGTTTGCGCCAATGACCGCGCCGGTCAGGCCTTGAATCGAAGCATCGGCGATGATGCGCACTTGCGCTTGCGCTAGGCCGAGCGGTCCGATAAAGCCGGGTACAGAGCCGATGCGACGAATTTCTTCGTCGGAGAGCATCGCAACGTCAGAAGCGCCTAACGCGTTCTTAACTTTAATTTCATTGAGCTCGAGATCGCCTCGGAGCAGCGCGATGACTGGAGCGCCATCGACGCTGAGCGCGATCGATTTGATGATGCGGCTCGCCGGCATGTTCAAAAATTGGCTGAGCTGCTTGATGGTCGTGATTTGCGGCGTGTTGACGGATATCGGTGCCAACGAATCAGCGCCGTTGTCCGTCACCGTTTCCGCCTGCGGCAGCACACCAACCGCTTTCTCCAAGTTTGCGGCATAGTGGCACGCCGGACAATGGACGATTGTGTCCTCGCCGATGTCGGCGAGCGCCATAAATTCATGCGTATCCGTACCGCCGATGGCGCCGGAATCCGCTTCAACCGCCCGGAACGTCAGTCCGCAGCGGGCAAAAATCCGCGTATACGCGTCATACATCGCCTGATAGCTGCTGTCCAGCCCTTCCGCCGAGCGGTCGAACGAGTACGCGTCTTTCATGAGAAACTCGCGTCCCCGCAAGAGGCCGAAGCGAGGTCTGCGTTCGTCCCGGTACTTCGTCTGGATTTGGTAGAGCGTGACGGGCAGCTTTTTATAGGAAGAAATTTCATCCCGGACAATGGTTGTAATGACTTCTTCATGCGTAGCGCCGAGGGCAAAATCCCGCCCATGTCGGTCGGAGAGCCGCATCAGCTCGGGGCCGTACACGTCCCAACGGCCGGATGCCTGCCAAAGCTCGGCAGGGTGCAGCGCGGGCATCAGCATCTCTTGCGCGCCGGCCCGATCCATTTCTTCGCGGATGATGCGCTCGATATTGTGCAGGGCTTGCAAGCCGAGCGGCAGATAAGAATAGATGCCGCTCGATAGCTGGCGGATCAAACCTGCGCGCAGCATCAGGCGATGGCTCGCCACTTCCGCGTCGCTTGGCACATCCCGCAGTGTTGGATTCAGTAATCGCTGTTGTCTCATGTTAATGGCACCCACTCATCCCGGTGGATCACTTCAATGCGCGTGACCTCGACCCGTTTTTGCACTTCGTCGGTCGAGAGACCGGCTGCCGCTTGCACTTGCCAAGCGGCGTAATTCACAACACCCCGGCCCAGGAGCGACCCTTCGCTCGAGACCACTTCGACGACGTCGCCGGGGTGGAAGTCGCCTGTAGCGCCCGTGATGCCGGCCGGGAGCAGGCTCTTGCCGCCGTGGACCAGCGCCGATTCGGCGCCGGCATCCACGAGGATTTGCCCTTGGGGCAGCGAGTGGAAGCCGACCCATTGCTTCTTGACCGGCAGATTGTTCAGCGCCGTGTCAAAATACGTTCCCTTGCCGGTACCGTCAACGGCATGGGCCAGGTCATCGGGCTCGACAACGCGCCCGATGAAGACCGGCACGCCCCCGCGCATCGCGATGCGGGCGGCCTCGACCTTGGAGCGCATGCCGCCGGTGCCGACCGCGCTCCCGGAGCCCCCAGCGAACGCGAAAAGCTCGTCGCTGATGGCGTCGACGCGCTCGATGCGCTGCGCGTTCGCGTTTTTGCGTGGATCGTCCGTGTACAGGCCGTCCATATCGGTAATGATGATCAATTTGCTCGCTTTGACCAAATTGCCGACCAGCGCCGACAACGTGTCGTTGTCGCCGAATTTGAGCTCATCCACCGAGACCGTGTCGTTCTCGTTGATGATCGGCACGACGCCGCGCTGCAGCAGCTCGTCGATCGTCATCAGCGCGTTCTGCACGCGCTTGCGGTTGGAGAAGTCGTACCGTGTGAGCAGAATTTGCGCCACGGACATGCCGTGGGACGCAAACGCTTCATGGTACGCCTGCATCAGGAGCGCCTGGCCGACCGCTGCTGCGGCCTGCTTCTCGTGCAGCACCTTGGGCCGCGTGCGGTAGCCCAGGGAGGTGAAGCCTGCGGCGACGGCGCCGGAGGTGACGAGCAGCACTTGGTTGCCCGCTTTCTGGAGCTGCGCCAGCTCCGACGCGAAAAACCGTATTTTATCGGGATTCAGGCCACCCGTATCTGAAGTTAAAGAGGAAGAGCCGATTTTGACGACGATTCTGTAGGACACTGTTTCCCATTCCTTTCGTTTGACTATGTAAGTGAATAAAAAAAGACTCCCGTCCTCACACATAAGGACGAAAGTCTGTTGCTTCCGCGGTACCACCTTAATTTGGCACAAAACAAGTCTGTAGACATGGCTGTACCCAACTCAAGCTCCCTTGGTAACAGTAGGGCACTGTTCAACTCTTCGTTGACGGTTCAGGGGCGGGTTCGGAACGGTTCACGGCAAGCTCTCTCAGTCGGTGGAGCTTACTCCCTGGCTACGTGCGGCGCGGTCCTACTATTCCCATCATAACAATGGCGATATGGAAGAATTCGCATTCTTCATTTGGATTCTTATAAGAATAGCACGCGGTTCAAGCCTTTGTAAAGCAGCAAGGGCCTGTATGACGCGCGATCAGCCAAATAAATTCAGCCTGCCGATGCGCTGAACCGCTTCTTCCAGGCGGGCTTCCGGCGATAGCAGGCCGAGGCGCACATAACCTTCGCCGTGTTCCCCGAACCCGACGCCCGGCGCTACGACAACCTTGGCTTCCTGCAGCAGCAGGTCGGCAAGGCTTTGCGAGGTGTGGCCTTTCGGCACCGGCAGCCAAGAGAAGAAGGAGCCTTGGGAGGGCTTCGCCTCCCAGCCGATCGTTTTCAGTGCAGCGTAAAGCGCGTTGCGGCGGCTCTCGTAGACGTCGCGCAGCTCGGTGACGCAGTCCTGCGACGCGGTCAGTGCCGTCGCTGCGGCGACTTGAATGCCGCCGAACAACGAGCAGTAGTAGTGATCCTGAATCAAATTGATCAGGCGGACGACTTCTTTGTTGCCTAGCGCAAAGCCGACGCGCCAGCCGGCCATGTTATACGTTTTGGACAACGTATAGAATTCGACGCAGACTTCCTTCGCGCCAGGGATGGAGAGGAAGGAGATTGGCTTTTGCCCGTCAAAACCAATCGCGCCGTAGGCGAAATCGCTTGCGACCACGACGCCGTTCTTTTGCGCAAACGATACCGTCTCTTCATAAAAAGATGCCGGAGCCGTCGCTCCCGTTGGGTTGTTCGGATAGTTGATAAACATGAGCTTCGCCCGGTCGAGGTCAGACTGCTTGAGCTGGCTGTAGTCCGGCAGGAAGCCGTTCTCTTCGCGAAGCGGCATAAACGCCATCTCGGCACCGCTCAGCGCGACGCCGGACCAGTAATCGGGATAACCGGGATCGGGCACGAGGCACACATCGCCGGGATTGAGCAGGCACTGCGCGATTTCGATGAGCCCTGTTTTGCCCCCGAACAAAATCGCCACTTCCGTATCTGGATCCAGATCGACGTTATGATCTTCCTTATAGCGCTGCGCGACGGCTTGCTTCAGGAATGGAAATCCGGTAAACGGCGGATATTTGTGGTAAAGCGGGTTCGCCGAAGCTTCCTGCATGGCGGATACGATATGGGGAGGCGTCGGACGGTCGGGATTTCCTTGGCCCAGATTGATGACGTCATGGCCTGCGGCAATTTGCTCGTTGGCTTTTTTGACGAGGGTTGCAAAAAATTGAGTCGGCAGCCCCTTCATCCGCTGGGCAGGCTCGATCGCAAAAGCGCTGGGTACGTTGGTTAAGTTAGACACAGTTTAATTCACACTCCGAAGGTCGGGATTTTTTCGATAGTCTAAATGTAACATGATTAAAGTTTTTTTCATAGTAGATGAAAAGATTCGATTTCACATCTTTTTCTTCCAGCGCTACAATAAGGACAATAAGGGAAAAGGGAGAGATGACGGTGCCGAATCAGACGAGCGTTGCCGAAGTGTTTTTGCAGGAATCGATACGTGCTTTTCAGAGTATGAAAAAGCTGGGGGATAAGTCCTTTGCGCAGACGGACGAGGCGTTTTTCGGCCAACCGCTCGACCCGGAGTCGAATTCGCTGGTGGTGCTGATCAAGCATATGCACGGCAATATGCGCTCGCGCTGGACGGACTTCCTGACCTCGGACGGAGAAAAGCCTGACCGGGAGCGGGACGGCGAGTTTGAAGGCGACCAGGCAAGCAAGGCGGCATTGCTGGCGCTGTGGGAGGAAGGATGGAAGATTCTATTCGACACGCTCCATTCCCTAACGGAAGAGGATGTGCTGCGCGAGGTGACGATTCGCGGGGAAAAGCATACCGTCATCCAGGCGATTCAGCGCCAGGTATCGCATTACGGCTACCACGTCGGGCAAATTGTGTTCCTCTGTAAGCATTGGTCGTCTCAAGACTGGCAGACGTTGAGTATTGCGAGAGGGCAGTCGAAGGCGTTCAAGCCGTAAGGCGTAGAGGCGGCTTTGAAGAACGATGCAGCTTTTCAAGTTTGGAATGAGCCCTACCCTTTATTTCAGGTGGGCTCTTTTTTTCGTTCTTGAAGTCCAATTTTCAATATTGGAGGAGCTTTGCCAACACCGGCCGGAGCCTATCAGCCATATGTTTATAGCCCAGATCGGAAGGATGAATCCCGTCCGCGGTACATTCCTGATAGTCTTCACCGAGAAGTTCAGCGCCGTCACAGAAGTGAAGATGGGCATCGCCTTCTTGCCGAAGACACTCCACGATGCCGCGCTGAAGTTCTTTGCGGGCTTCGCGGCGTAAACGGAGCTCCTCGTCAAACGCTTCCCTTGCAAAACGAATTTGCGAAATGACAAGAATGGGCACCTGCGGGTGCACATTACGATAAATGCGGATGAAGGTCGGCAGCGACTCAGCCAAATGCTCAGTACTCGGCGTATTTCCTTCGTAATCGAGCACGAGCAGGGCAGGGTCGCTAATTTGACTGATGAGGTGAGCCAGTTCGGGCTCCCCCTGCGCGTTCCCTGAGAAACCGAGACTGACGAACTCGAGTGGAAACGCCCGGCTTAATTGATTCGGATAGGCCATGCCCGGTCGGGAGGCACAAGCGCCGTGCGTAATGGAGGTGCCATAGAGCAGCACCTTTTTATTCGAGGCGAAGCCGTCGAATGCTGTCACCGCGGCTTCAGGCGCAATTCCGATCCACAGCTCCTTGACACCTTGGTAGAGAGGGAGGTTCAATGTAACTTCCCGCATTTCCTGCGAAAAAGCTTCGAAGAGGACACTCTCATATTCCGTTTGCGTTAGTTCGAAACGCGTGGTGTTCACGTATTTCTGTTTTCCCATGGGGCCGATATAACAATCTACGCCGCATTGAACGGTCGCAGGCATCTGATACATAGTCGCTTTGTCGGCAAGTATGATGCGAACAGCCAGCTTCGTAGAGTCGGTTTTAAATCGAACCTGAACACCCGTTGGAAAGTTGGCAAGACGATCGACTTCCGAACGAATAGGGTGACTGGGACGTAGAGGCAGCCTCCGATAGAGACCATCCTGCGCAAGCCAGGGAAGGCCGGTTATAAGAAAAGGAGAGGTAAGCGGGGAGTACCACTCCCACTGATCATACCGGGGGACTTCGGGTTGCAAATTCTTGTCAATCGGGAGAGTGGCCTTGTCGTTTTTTTCCACAATCGATTCCTCCAGGTCCATGAATAGGTTGCACGCTAATTCCTCTTCATTGTAGGAAATGCGCGCAGGGGAAACAATGAACGCTGGGATGGTTTTTGGAGCTCTGCTACGATTCATGGTGGTTTATTGCCACACCTTCAGCCGCTCCTTGACATAGGCGGAGGGCATAGTGCCGGTTACTTTTTTGAATACTTTATTAAAATAGGACTGCTCGCAAAATCCGAGATAATCCGAAATTTCTCCTACGCTCATCTGAGAGCCGGTTAAGAGATCGCATGCGGCGGCGATTCGAATATGTTGAATATATGTCGTGATCGTCTGACCTGTCGTTTCACGGAAAACGGTGCTGATATAGTTGGGCGTTCGTCCCACATAATCAGCCAGTTGATTCATATCAATCGATTCACGATAGTGATACAAAATGTAATCTTTAATCTGCATAGTAATTCCGTGAGCTTTGGGATGTGTGATGGATCCGGCATGATTGGCTTCCTCACTTAGGATCGCGATAATTTCCAGCAATACACTGTGGCACAAGGTGTGGGTGAATGTGGACTTTTGAAGCCAGTACTGCGTAAGAGAAGAGAAGCGCTGCCGGATGTAATCAAAGTTGTGAGGTCTAGTGAGCAGGCACGCTGGCCGAACAAGAACGGGCAGCCCTTCACCGGTTCCCGCATATTTAAAGTGCGCGACATACATATCGTGTGCTTGCTTCGTGTGGTTGAGTGCGCTGCGAATTTCCCCCTCCGGCACGAATAGAAGATCCCCTTTTTTCAGAATAAAAGATTGATCCCCGACCGCGTAAGTGATTTCGCCACTCGTTATGAGCAGCAGGATATGATTATTGGCTGCCGCACGAGGGACATGCCAGTCCGGCTCGCAGTGTTCAAAATAAATCGCGATTGGCGCTATCATGATGGCGTCCTCCTTCTAGTTACCGTTACAGGAAGTCTAGCTGATTATATCAAAATCGTAGCCTGCCTCCAATAATCGTTGTTGAAATCATAGCCCCGGTTTTCCCGCATTCCTTTATAATAAAAAGAAAAGAAAGATGCGGGTGAATCTGTGCGAAACGGATGGGTCAATCGACGATTCTCGATTCTAAGCAAATTGATTGTAACATTCCTCATCGTCATCTCGCCGATGTATGTTGTCGGTACGCGTATCAACGATTGGGGATCCACGCTAGTACGTAAAGAAATTTTCAAATCGCTCCAGTTCCAGCTCCTCTTCTACCGAACGTCGCTTGAAAACGAAATTGATCGCTTGCAACGCCTACAGCGCGAGTATGTGAACGATGAGGATTTAGAATCGCTCAGCATTACGAGCCAAAGCTTGACCGAGTATCAGAAGCTAACTGCCATCAAGCGGTTTCAAGCCAGGTTGAACGTCATGATGCAATCTAGCCTCTACGTGGCGAAAGCAAGTGCGTATATTCCACCGATTGGCAAAACGATTTCGACGGACGAATTGTCCGGCAATCTGCTTCCGGACAAACTGCAGCAGTTGAAGCAAGACGCAGCGATTCCGCATCGCGGGCTCTTTTATCACGAGGGGGAGAAAGTGCTGCTTCGCGAATATTACCCGAGAACGCAAGTAACCGAGGGACGAGATCCGATGTTTGTGCTGGAGCTTGAGTTGTCTATTCCGAAAATGAAGGAATACTTATCCCAAATGTCCGATAGCAAGCAGGCAGGTGCGGCGATTATTCATCCGGATTGGGCAATCGTGAGCACAAGCAACGAGGAAGCCTATGCTTCCATCAGCGGCCCCTTGCGCGAGCAATCGCTGCGACTGGAGGAAGCGGGAACGATCAGTGCTCCAGCTGAGATGAAAACCGTCTCGATCGACAAGCAGCCCTATTTAACGGTTTCAGCGTATTCGCCTGTGCTTGGGGTTACGCTGCTGGCGTTTGTTCCCGAACATGCGGTAATGGGCGCCCTGGATCGGTATCGGTTATATATGTGGCTGATTACCCTTGTCGCGATCGTAGTCGTCGTCCTCTTCTCGCTCTATATGTACCGCTTAATTCACAGACCGCTTCAAAAACTGATCCGCGCTTTCCGTAAGGTGGAGTCCGGAGATCTGCAAGTGGCACTCGTCTCGAAGAGCAGCGATGAATTCCACGACTTGTATGACCAGTTCAATTATATGGTGACCCATCTCAATAAGCTCGTATTTGAAGTCTATGAACAAAAAATTCGCGTGCAGCAATCGGAGCTGAAGCAGCTTCAATCGCAGATTAATCCGCACTTTTTGTATAACAGCTTCTATCTGATCTATCGAATGACAAAGGCGCATGATTTCGACAATTCCACGCGGTTCTCCAAATACTTAGGCGATTATTTCCAATATGTGACACGAAACGGAGAAAGTGAGGTTCCTTTAGAGGCGGAGGTGAGGCATGTTCGGGCGCTTTGCGAAATTCAAACGATTCGGTTCGCTGGCCATATTACGTTTGCGATCGAAGAGATGGAGGAAGCGCTGAAGACGATCAGCGTGCCTCGGCTCATTCTGCAGCCGCTGGTTGAGAACGCCTACCAACACGGCTTCGAGCGAGGGCATGAGAACCGGCATATGGCTATTCGGTTCACAACCATTGTACAAGATTACGGAAGCCCACTGCTGCTCATTAACGTCGAAGATAATGGCAAGGGAATGACAGCTGAAGACATGGCACGTTGGCAGGACTGGCTGAATGATAAAGGGCAACCGACGGAAATAACGGGGGTACTGAATGTGCACAGAAGGCTCCGGCTTAAATACGGGGATTTGGCGGGCGTTCGCATCGAAGCGAGGCCTGGCGGCGGTCTTATTGTGTCGATCGTGCTTCCGTTACCCGCAGCCGCCGATGAAGAAACAGGGAGGGAACAGAGATGATTCGACTCATGCTGGTGGATGATGAACCGCTTGCCGTCAATTATTTGGCGGATGCTCTGTTGGAGCTGGAAGTCTTTGAAGTTGAAATTGTAAAGGCCTACTCGGCGCTGGAAGCACTTCAAAAACTGGGGGAGGGGAAAGTCGATATCCTCCTCACGGATATTCGGATGCCGGGGATGAGCGGCATGGAGCTTGCGGATCATGTCCGTGGACAATGGCCTCGCTGCCGCATCATCTTCTTGACGGGCTATGATGATTTCGGTTACGCCCAATCGGCCATCCGTAAGGGTGGAATTGACTATATCCTCAAAACAGAAGGCGATGAAGCTATCATCCGTGCGATTCACCTCGCGCTTGACGACATTGCCAAAGAGCTTGACCGTGAAGACATCCTAAAGAAGTCTCGCGAACAGCTTCATGTGGCCGTGCCATCGCTGCAGCGTGATTATTTACTACAGCTCGCACAAGGGGAGGTTGACGCATTCGATGTGCGCATTCGGCGATTTGCGGAGCTAAATATTGGCCTCGACGCGGGACTTCCGGTGCAGATCGCACTGGGGCGTATCGACGAGTGGGGCTCCTTTGTCCTGCCGGGTGACAAGGCACTGCTCTACTATTCCGTTCAAAATATTGCCGAAGAATACTTGCAGATGACGTTGAATTTTACGGCGTTTCCCTATGATCGCGGCAGGTTCGTTTGGTTGGTGCAAAGCCGGGTTGCTGGAGAGGGGGGCCCCGAGGAAGAGCAACTGGGCAAACGGCTTGTGGGTCACTTTGAGTTGATTCAGAACGCGACAAAAAGCTTGCTCAAGGTCCCCATCTCCCTGATCCTCGCCGCTGCGCCATGCAGGTGGGAAGATGTGCCCGCACGCGTGGAAAGTCTCAAGATTCAGCTGGCTGGCGGAGCTAGTAACGGTCAGGAAATATTAATGAGCGAGCTTCCCGAGGCCGGCGGTGAGGAACGAAGATCGAGCCGAGACTTTTTTGCCGAGAACGATCTGAGAGCATATCTTCGCAACCTCGATTTGCTGGAAACGTATCTCGACAACGGCGAGAGGGAAGCGTGTCGCAGCTTGTTTGCCGAACTGGACGCCAAAGCGTCTGCGCTGTCGACCGGTCAGGAAGGAGACTTCCTGCGGCTGGAGCTTGTGTCCAATCTGACCACTTTTTTAATTACCTACGTAAATAAACGGCGATTAGCCTCTCTGGTGAGCACGGCGTTTCGTTTGGAGGCGTTAATTGGGTTGCCGGTTCATGCCGATCTAAGCTCGACGGTACGTCAGCTAGCCGCGCTTGCCGAGTCGCTTGCCGAGTATAACGGACAGAAGCGGGCGGAACGGACGACGGATATGATCGGACGAATCCAACATTATGTAAACAAATTCCTGAACGAGGAGCTGTCCTTGACGAAGTTATCCGAGCTTGTCCACCTCAGTCCTCCGTATTTGTCACGCATGTATAAGCAGGAAACGGGCCAAGGGCTGCTGGAGTACATAACCGAAGTGAGAATGATTAGGAGCAAGCAGCTGCTCAGGACAACCGATCATAAAGTTCAAGAGATTGCTGCACTTGTCGGTATTGATTCCGCTGCCTATTTTACGAGGCTCTTCAAGAAGGAAACGGGGGCGACTCCCCAGGAATACCGGGAGTCTGCTGCAAAGTAGTCGTTCACCTTAAAGTAGTTAAAAAAAGTCAATCGTCGCAAGAATGTCCCGTTTCGAACGCCGCCAGCATGACTCTATAATAAAGACGTACCACACAAGGTTTATTCGCCAAATAGGGGGAAACGGAAATGAATAAGGGAAGTAAAAAAGTTGGGGCGGCATCCGTAGGGGCACTTCTCGCTTTATCGCTCCTCGCAAGCGCCTGTGGGAAATCAGAAGATCAGCCTGCTGCATCAAGCAGTGCACCGTCAAGCCCATCTTCTTCGCCGGCGGCAAGTGTTAAGCCGCTGAGCAAATACAGCCCGCCGATCGAGGTGTCCACCGTCCGAGCTGTCGATGCCACCTTTAAATACGCAGAGGGCGATTCGATTGACAGCAACATTTGGACGAAGATTTTTGAGAACGATTACGGCATCAAAGTTAAAAATGTGTGGTCAGTCGACGCTTCCCAGTATCATCAGAAGCTCAACGTTTCGGTCGCATCCGGAGATATTCCAGATTTTCTTGAAGTCAATAAAGAAGAGATGAAACGGCTTGCAGATGCTGACATGCTGGAAGATCTCACGAAAGTATGGGATCAAACGGCTTCACCTTACTTGAAAAACGTCCTCAACCAGGACGGCAGTGTAGGGTTCAAAGCGGCAACGATCGGCGGCAAGCTGCTCGGCATTCCTAGAACCTATTCGAACGGCGGCATCAGCACAGCACCGATGCTCTATGTGCGAACCGACTGGTTGCAAAAGCTGAACCTGCCAGAGCCGAAAACGATGGACGACGTGTTCAAAATAGCAACGGCATTTGCCAAACAGGATCCGGATGGCAACGGGAAGGCAGACACGATCGGTCTTGCGCTGAACAAGGATTTTATGGATGGGGGGCACGGCTCACTCAACGGATTTTTTAACGGCTATCATGCTTACGTCGATCAGTTCATCAAGGATGCAGGAGGCAAACTCGTCTACAGCTCCGTTCAGAAAGAGATGAAAGAGCCGCTCAAAAAGCTGCAGGAGCTGTATAAGGATGGCGTGCTTGACAAGGAGTTCGGTGTGAAGCCGCAGGCGAAAATTCAGGAAGATGTGGCAGCCGGACGTGTAGGGCTGGCCTTCGGAACCGTTGCTGACGGAGGATATATTCAGAAAGAAAACCATACCAAGGATCCGAAGGCGCAGTGGAAAGCGTATCCACTTCTCTCGATTGATGCGAAGGCAGCCAATCCCCAGCTTGCGGATACAGCCAGCACGTTCTATGTGGTGAAAAAAGGCTCGAAGCATCCCGAAGCCGTCGTCCAGTTGGCTAACATTTATGTAAATCGCTTTTACGAAACATCGTATGCCCCGAATCCGAATCCGTTTATTACGGATAGCAAAACGGGCATTTTCCCGGGCAAATATGCGCCGGTCGTGATCGATCCGCTGAATACCAACCTCGAAGCGTTCCGTAAAGTACAGGAGGCGTTCAAGAAAGGCGATGGAAGCAAGCTAGATTTTCCAGCCAGCATTCATTTTGATCGGATGACGAAATTTAAAGCAGGTGATGATACGATGTGGTTCGCCAATATGGTCATGGGCGCTGATGGTACCTACAGTGTTATTGATAAATACGATCAGGCGAAAACCGGTCAATATAATCTGTTCCTTGGTTCCGCTACCCCGGCGATGTCGGAAAAATTGCCTACCCTTAAGAAGAAAGTATACGAGACGTATACGAAAATTATTATGGGAGATGCTTCCATCGACGAGTTTGACAAATTCGCTGACGAGTTTAAGAAGCTGGGCGGCGATGCAATTGAGAAAGAAGTGAACGACTGGTACAGCAAGAACAAATAGGAAACATTTAAGGGCGGAGCTTAAGCTCTGCCCTTTGTGTCTTAATCATGAAATACGGAGTGGAGGGAAGACAGAATGAAGGGCAGAAACTGGAGAATCCAGCTCCCACTACATATCATGTTGATTCCAGGATTGGCTGCGATCTTGATATTTAGTTACTATCCGATGGCAGGAGCGGTCATCGCATTTCAGAAGTTTATTCCAACGAAAGGCTTGTTTCATTCGAAATGGATTGGCTTGGACAATTTTCGTTATGTTCTTGAGCTTCCAGATTTTTACCAGGTGCTGTGGAATACGATTTATATTGCCGTGATGAAAATTATCGCAGGGCTCCTTGTACCGATTGTTATTGCGCTATTGTTGAACGAGGTTCGCAAGGAAGCGATGAAACGGTTCATACAGACACTCGTGTATTTGCCGCACTTTCTATCCTGGGTCATTTTGAGCGGGATTCTGATCGATGTACTCTCACCGAAAACGGGGATCGTGAACGCCGGACTTCGGGGACTTGGCCTTGAGCCGATTTTTTTCCTGGGCGACAACCGCTGGTTTCCGTTCACGCTGGTCATCTCGAATGAGTGGAAAGAATTTGGGTTCAGCACGATTGTTTATTTAGCGGCCATCCTTGGGATTAATCCAGCTCTGTACGAAGCTGCGAAAGTGGATGGAGCAGGCCGCTGGAAGCAGACGCTTCACATTACGCTGCCTGGCATGGCGCCGATTATTGTGCTGCTAGCTACGCTCAGCATTGGGAACGTACTGAATGCCGGCTTCGAACAGGTATTTAATCTATATAGTCCCGTCGTTTACCAGAGCGGGGACATCATCGATACATTCGTATATCGAATCGGCATGATCGATGCGCAGTATGGGGTTGCCACAGCGGTGGGGCTGTTTAAATCACTGGTGTCGCTCATCCTCATCTCGACTTCGTATTTTCTAGCCTACCGATTTGCCAACTACCGCATCTTTTAAAAGGAGGACGCGTGATGCTCGAATCTGCATCCTGGCCGAGAAAACTATTCGTCATTTCGAACTACACGGTTCTTTTAGGTGTATCCATCCTGTGCATTTTGCCGCTTATCCACCTGTTGTCGCTATCGCTGAGCTCAAACAACGCTGTGGCCGCAGGTGAGGTGAGATTTTGGCCGGTTGAATTCACCTGGAAATCGTATGATTTTATTTTGAGCAGACCGGAATTTATGAAATCTTTCTACGTCACCCTTCAGCGGGTTGCGCTCGGCGTGACGCTGAATATGGTCTTGACAATCATGATTGCGTACCCGCTCTCCAAAGAAGGGCGCTCGCTGAAAGGGCGAACGGTCTATGTGTGGCTATTCGTGTTCACGATGCTGTTTAGCGGTGGCATTATTCCGCTTTACATGACGATCCGCTCACTCGGACTGCTTGATTCGGTCTGGGCACTCGTGCTGCACAATGCAGTGCCGGTATTCAACGTCGTGATCCTGCTTAATTTCTTCCGCGGTTTGCCGAAAGAGCTGGAGGAAGCCGCCCTGATGGACGGCGCCGGCCATTGGCGCATTCTGTGGGGCATTTATGTGCCGTTGTCGACCCCTTCTTTAGCGACACTTACGCTATTTGCGATTGTCTCGCATTGGAACGCCTGGTTTGACGGCATTCTGTTCATGAATTCGCCGGTGCATTATCCGCTGCAAAGTTATTTGTACACGGTCGTGGTCGGTCTCGACACGCTGGTCAAGAGCAATATTGATCTGGAGGTGATTGCGCTTGTGTCGGATAGAACCGCACGCGCAGCGCAAATCTTTCTAGGGGCGTTGCCGATCTTGATTGTGTATCCATTTTTGCAGCGGTATTTTACGAAAGGGATTGTGCTGGGCAGTGTGAAGGAGTAGAAATGACACGGTCAAGAAGGAGGTGATTGTGTTCTCATTTGAGTAGTTGACCTAGCGAGTGCTAGGGGCATCTAACGTCTCACAAACTTATAAAGGAGGAAGAGTGAATGAAGAAAACGGTAATCTGGTTGATAATGTTCTCCTTGATAATCGCGTTATTTCCTACTCTATCAACGCGTGCACAAGCAACAACCATGATTAACATCCCCAATCCTGGTTTTGAAGAAACAACGACAAGTCAATCGAAGCTGCTGCCCGTGAACTGGACTTCTGCGTTATGGTCGAGGACGGTTGCTGTCGATACCAGCGTGACGACTGAGGTATACAATAGCGGGAGCAAATCGCTGTCGATCAGTGCAGCTGATTCCGGTGCTGCCGGTTGGGTTTCAAAGCCCATTGCCATTAACGGCAGTATGGCGACGATCAAGAGCACGGTGAAGGTGAGAAAGTCGAGCGATTATAGCGGAAATACGCCTTGGGTATTCATTAGTTATGGAAATAACGGGACGTTTCTGGGAACAACCAGTGCGCAGGCTGTTAGCATCAGCAGCAGCGCATGGACTGAGATTACATTGACGATCAGTAGTAACCAATTTCCATCCGGCACGAATATGATCTGGTTGAATCTAGCTACGTTAGCAGGCAACTCGCCTTACCAAGGGAAACTTTATTATGACGATGTAACAATGGAAGTGCTGCCGGATATTCAATCGCCGACGGCGCCAAGCAATCTTCACGCTACAGGTCAAACGGCGGAAAGTGTAGATTTGGCCTGGAATGCCGCTACGGATAATATTGGTGTGGCCGGTTACCATATCTACAAAGGATCAACGCTAGCTGGCACTGTGACGGGGCTAGCCTATACGGCGAACGGGTTGGTTCCAGGCAGCAGTGATACGTTTACGGTGAAAGCATTTGATGCTGCGGGGAACGAATCTGCAGCGAGCAATGCCTTTGTCACAAATGATGTGGAAGCGCCTACAACCCCTGCAAACCTATCCGCATCAGCCGTGAAGATGACCAGTGTCACGCTATCTTGGGAAGCGTCCACAGACAATGGGGGCGTGACGGGTTATGATATTTTTCAAGATGAGACCTGGCTCGCAACGGTTACCGGGGTCACATATACCGTGAACGGTCTTGAATCCTACAGCGGATATACGTTTACAGTCAAAGCCAGAGATGGCTCAGGGAATCGTTCCACGGCAAGCAATGAAGTGAATGTGCTTACTTCGCGGTATTACGATGTAGCCAATCCCGGATTTGAAGAAACCAAGCTGAGCGAGTCGAAGCTAGTGCCCCTCAGCTGGAGTTCATCTCTATGGAGCGGCGCCCAGAACGTCGATATGGGGATCACGACCACAACCAAGTTCAGCGGCAACAATGCCCTTTATATTAACGCCACGGGTATGGGGGGAGCAGGTTGGTCTTCCAAGATGATTCCAATAGGCAGCGGGATGCAAACCATCAAAGCGTCCGTGAAAGCGAAAAAATCGGGGGATTACGCTGGCAACGGTCCGTGGGTTTTCATCAGTTATTTCAAAGACGGATCATTTCTGGGAACGGCTGCGGCGAATCCGCCTAATTTGAGTAGCAGTAGTTGGACAGATATTGCATTCACCATCAATAATAGTCAGTTTCCGGCAGGCACGAATCAAATACAGTTTAATTTGGCCACCTCCAAAGTGAGCGGTGTCGCCAATCAAGGAACGATCTACTATGACGACGCTCAACTGGAAGCGGTTGAAACCTTCCCCCTTCAAGCGAATACATTCGCGAACTGGTGGAAGCTCGGGCAATCTGTAGGCTTTAAAGGAGTGAACGGACAGCTCCCGTCTGCCGTACAAACGGTAACCGGAACGGTCTATGATTCCGACAATCAAGTGGTTGCGCAAGCAACGGTGGACCGCCAAACGCTGCTCACATCTGGTTGGGCTTGGACACCGGATCGCGAAGGCTATTACGAAGTCGCTTTCGACTACACCAAGAAAGGCGTTTCAGGCTCGTTGCCGCTTCGGCAATCGTATCGCATCTTGTCTAACCCGAAAAGAACGCCGGCTGAATTTGTGCGTGATCGATACGCGGTAGCTGTCGTGGAAAGTCAGTCCAAAAGCAAGGAGGATCGCAATCCGCTGTTCGGTTTTAGTTACGGTCTGGATGGCGAGCAATCCATACAGCTCGCGGATATGATAGGATTTGATTTTGCGAGAATTCATACCGTTCCTTGGGGGGGACAGTTTGCGGATGCCAGTTCTGCGCTGGAGCCGAGTCGCGGTGTCTTCAACTGGACGGCTTTTGATGCACATATCAATAAACTGCAAAGCTATGGCATGGAGATGATCGGCAACATTGTGTTCACGCCGCAATGGGCTTCTCCGTATCCCGAGGATACGACCATCTATATTGCTGTTCCGGGATATGCTTCTTACGCTCCTGTAGATATGAACGATTGGGCTGATTTTCTGGAAGCCCTCGTGACTCGCTATGGGGATCGCATTAAGAAGTGGGAAATATGGAACGAGCCGCATCTCAAAGGGGGAAGCATTTTCTGGAATGACACCCCGGAGAAATTTGTGGAGTTGTTGCAGTCGGGCTACGAGACGATTAAAAGTATTCAGCCTGACGCGGAAATTTGGATTGGCGGCATGGGCGGCTACCGCTACTTGCCATTTTATAATGAGCTGCTGCGTCTCGGCGGAGACCAATACTTTGATAAGCTGTCGCTGCACGGCAAGTATCCAGACCCAAGGGATTATGCAAAGTATGATCAAAGATATAACGTAGCGTCGAAACCGTGGGTGACTTCAGAAAGCCATGCCGGACTCTTGAATGCTTCCGACCTGAAGGTGCTTCCTTCCGAGCCTGAGATTGCCAGAACGATGCTGCAGGATTATATGTTCCAAATGAAGCATGGCGTGGAGCAGATCGCTTACTTCGATATGATGGATCTAACAGAGCCTGAAGCCATTCCGTTTGCACATGCGGAGGGATGGTTTACGGAATCGGCCGGATTGTTTAGAAAAATGCCGCAAATCGAGCCTCGTCTGGGATCCGTCGTTATGCATCGTTTTATCGAGACGTTAGGGAAGCATGTCGTTTACAAAGGAGAATACACGTTTAGCCCAAACCAGAAAGCCGTCTATTTTGAAAGTGACGGAGCCCCGCTTCTCGTTGTATGGTCGGAGGATACGAATTCAGCGCCGATTGCTGCTGCATTGTCAGGGGCTTTCACCAATGAAACCGTCATTCGCGATTGGACCGGGGGAACGGAGGCTTCCTTAACCAATGTGCAGTTAAAACCTCAGAAAATGTACTTTATTAGCAACGTAAACGCAACTTACCTGGCCGGTTTGACCCCTACAATGGATGTGTTGTTGTCGGATTACGAGAAAGCCAGACAGAACGTGACGGCTGCTGACACAGGCAAAGTCGGGATGCTGTTTGATCGCACGACAGGTGCAATAAGTACAGATATCCATTGGATCGATCAGAATTGGAATTTCAATGCCTTGACGGCTCCGCAACCTTCCGGTTTTTCGGCTCGCGCTGCGGTCGGTGCGGCAAGTGACGGACTCGATCTGGTTATTGATGTGTCGGACCCAACGTTTGTGCAAAATGAGTCGGCAGGGAACTATTGGATGGGGGATAGTGTCCAATTTGCCGTCGATACGTCAGGGATCGGCTTAGCTGGAGCGCAAGTAGAGTTTCAGGCGGCGCTCACGGCGAGCGGTCCTAAGTTATATAAGGGGTCAGCCCCGTATATTGGCGGGGATCTGCCTTCAAACTGGACGCCAGCAGGTCAAATCGTACAAAACGGCAGCCTGGTTGTCGATAGCATGCAGAGCGGGAAGAAAATCTATAAGATTCATGTCGCATGGTCCGAACTATATCCTTATGTTGTCGATGTGACCCAGCCGATGTATCTCTCGCTCCTCGTGAATGATAACGATGGCGGGGGTCGACTCGGTTGGCTGGAGTGGGCTAGCGGGATTGGTAATGCGAAGGATACAAGTCTCTTTGGCAAAATAGAGTGGGAACAGCAAGCGCCCTAGATCACAGTGAGAAGTGAGAAGTGAGAAGCGACCAGTCCAGGAATTGGGCTGGTTGTTTTTTGTCTAAGTAATCGTAGAATTTTACTAATAATAATTGCACCCTTCATTGTTTGATTAGGCGAGATTTACTACTCTAAAGATGTAGTTAATTTCAATTAAAGGGGAATAAAAAATGAGTGTAAATTTCAAACGTGCTGCGGCGCGTGTAGGTGTTATAACGGTAGGGCACGAGCCATATTGGGAGCAATTCCCCGGCCTTCGGGAAGAGCTTGTCGGTTACGGAAAGGAGTTTGAAACGATGTTATCCGCCAATGAGGTGGAGGTCGTTTCGGCTGGTTTCGTGGACAGCGTCGATAAATCCTTTGCGGCGGCTTCATATCTGAAACGTCAGGATGTCGATTTTCTCTTTTGCTTCCTGAGCACATATGTCACGTCGTCATCCGCAGCCACCGCCATCCTGAATGTCGGTGTGCCGACCGTTCTGGTCGCGCTTCAACCGAGAAAACGGCTTGACTACCGCAATACGACCACCTATATGCAGCTCGCGAATGATAATATTTGTTCGCTTCCGGAAATCGGTGGTGTCCTGATCCGCGCCGGCAAGCCCGCCGCAGGCATGATTGTAGGCACCCTCCATGACGACCCCCGCGCTGTGAACGAGCTGAGGTCATGGTGTCAGGTTGCGAATGCGCGCCGCGCTTTCAAGCATGCGCGAATCGGTTATTTGGGTCACACGTATGAGGGGATGTATGACATGAACACGGATCCGACGGCGTTTACCGCTGCCTTCGGCTCCCATGTGCAGATGCTGGAAATGTGCGATTTGGCCAAGCTGGTGAACGGCGTAACCGCCGCTGAAATCGCGAACAAGATCGATGAGATCAAGAGCATATTTACGATCGCCGATCCGTTCATCGATCCCGTGACGCGGCCGATCAAGCCGGAAGACTTGGACTGGTCGGCGAAGGTGGCCGTCGGGCTCGACAAGCTTGTGGAGGAGAACGGCTTAACCGGTCTTGCTTATTATTACCGGGGACTCGATGGTAACGAATACGAGCGCATCGGCTCGAATATGGTGCTCGGCAACTCCCTGCTTACCGGCAAGGGGATTCCGCTTGCAGGCGAAGCGGATCTCAAAACATGCGCAGCGATGCTGATCATGGACAGGCTCGACGCAGGCGGTTCATTCGCGGAGCTGCATCCGTGCGATTTTGTGGACGACATCGTACTTGTAGGCCACGACGGACCGCATAACATTAAAATTAGCGACGGCCGTCCGATAATACGCGGGCTGGACTTGTTCCACGGCAAGCGCGGCTCAGGTATTGGCGTCGAGTTCAGCATTAAATCCGGTCCGGTCACGTTGTTGGGGATTTCACAGACGGCGGACGGCAAGTTTAAGATGATCGCCACGGAAGGCGAATCGATCAAAGGAGAGATTCCGCAAACCGGCAACACAAATACACGCTGCAGTTTCAACTGTTCTGTTGCTGAATTTGTAGAGAAATGGTGTTCTGCCGGGCCGACTCACCATTTCGCGCTGGGTGTTGGACATGTCGCACCGAAAATCCGCAACGTTGCCAAGGTGCTTGGGATAGAGCTGCAAATCGTCTAGGGAGGCGTAAAGCGAATGAATGAATGGAAGCAAACGGGAAGTGGCGGAAGTGGCAGCACAAGGCCGCTGAAGCGAGCGACGCTGGAAATGAGTCTTAAACCGTTCAAGAGTCTGGAGCAAGCTGCCATTGAAGAGGTGTGTACGGAAGCACTGCGGCAGTGGCAGCCGCTCATCGGCATGGCAGAATCGGCATCAATGCTGTTGTGGGTTTCGGATGGCAGTGAGATATTAACTTGGAACGGCCAGCAGGAAGACGAATTCGAGTGGGCGCGGTATATCGGCTTTGCCAACGAAGAAATGTTCAGCCATGTCAAGGATAAGAGCGATCCGCATATCGCTCGCCTGTATGTGGATCAGCCCGTTCGTTTCACATACGGTGATTTACGCAGGGTCGTAGAAACCTTCAAGCGCATTGCGGCGGAGAAGTTCCATATCCGTCTCGAGGTCGGGGTTCCTTTTGACGCGGGGCCGGAGTTTGCTTACTCGGATTTTAAATACAAGGATCATCCGGAAATCAATCGTGCGGAGCTCGGCGGGTCATTTGTCTCGTTGAAGGCTGATTATACTGTCGTCTGCTCCTGGTCCAAACTGAAGGGGGACGGAATAGCGTATGCGGCCTATCCAGAGGGCATTCCGGAGGGAACGCCGTTCGGGGAGTTTCTCGGACGCCAATGCGCCAGCTTCTTGCCGGCACTCGGCTTCGACTATATTTGGTTTTCCAATGGGTTTGCCTTGTCTTATTTCCCATGGACGTATCTGGGAGCGAACTATAACGGAGAGGATCTTCCGCTGGCTGACTACAAGGAGCTCTCTTCCAAAGTCATGTCGTTCTGGGACTTGTTTAAGCAGGCGTGTCCTGGTGTGCGGACGGAAGTGCGGGGGACGAACTATGGAACCGGTATGGATTTGGCGAAAGATTACATTCCACTGCTTGACCTGTATGACAAGAAATACCTGGAGTTCCCGCCGCCAAATTCGCCTTGGGGCGCGCTGAACTACGATTTTGGACTGGAACTGACCGGTTATATGTCCAGGATTGCGGAGCTGCCTGGGGACACGTATCCATACCGATTTTATGTGAACGATCCTTGGTTCTGGCAAAATCCGTGGTGGGATTATTACGACCACGAGCCGCACGACATTTATGGGCCGTTAGCGGTCGGACGCATCAATGTCGATGGCGCGATCGACATGCCAGGGATCGTAGAAATTTTGACGATTGACACAGAGAAAGGCGAGTTGTGGGGAGACGGCCCGGCAGAGGTTATTCCTCACATCCAAAAAGCGTTCCGCGAAGCGCCCGATGAACCGGGGCTCGTCACTTGGCTGTACCCGTTCCGCGAGCTGCATGAAGCGGTCCGTGGGGACAACGAAGCATCAGGTCGTGTGTTTTTTCACGACTGGTTCATACGCTGCGCCATCAATCATGGTTTTCCGCTCAACACGGTGCTCGGCACCGATACGTTCCGCGCGATGTCAGCCGAAGCTCGGCGCAAGCTCAGCGATACGATCCTCTGTGTATCGACGCTGTGGTTGGACGACGAAAGCATCGCGGAACTGACAGAGTTGGTCCGCGGTGGCGGCAAGGTGCTGCTCTACGGCGACGTGCGTCAGCCGGCACTGCTCGAGCTGTTGAATTTGCAAACAGCCGCTGGCGCAGGGCTTGAAGGGGATTTTGCCCTGCAGCTTACGTTCGCGGAGGACGACGTTTACGGCGATCCCGGCGAACGTAAGCTGCGGCATCGCGCGGACATCGGCGACGGTTCGCTGGGAGTTGCGCTGCGTCGCCAAGACGATGCCGCGACGCGGGTTGGCGCCGTCGCCGTGCAGAACGGCGATGAGCGGGTCTTCGCCCTTTCGCGTTCGCTGCCGGAATGGCAGGGCGGCCGCATCGGCTGGGTGCGAGGCTCCTTGCCATTCGTTAAGGCAGGCGTCACGCATTTGCCGGTTCGCCAAGACCACGAATGGATGGACACGTCGCTGTTGCTTCGGTATATGCTGCAGGACTTTGGCATCCTGCTGGGGCAAGCGAAGCAAGATCCCGATGCCCAATCCGCACTTACTTTCGTTTCCCGGCATCGGAACGGCTTCGTGCTGACAGGCTGCAAGCAGGATTCCTCGGTGCAATTGAAGCTCCGATTCCCGGAAGGCGTGCCGTTATTTCCGGGTCAAACGATTGTGCTTGGCGAGGGCCAAGCGGAGATTTATGCACTAGATCGTACGTTCAGGGAGGAGTGCCGGATTTTCGTAAACCAGCGGGAGCGGAGCCGGGTATCGTGCCGCGAGAATCAACCGACGCCATCGAAAATGAAGTCCATGGTTCGCACGCTGAGCATCAGCAATCTGCTGAATGCTGAGGTGACCGTGTATCCGCCGCTTGAGATGCTGGCGTCGGGAGCCGTTGAAATCAAACAGGGTGATGGTCGTTTGCTGGAGTGGCGATGTGCACAGGAGGGCAACCGGCTGCAACTTACCGGAATAACAGGAACGATTCACGTTTCATGGTAGGACGTCGATGAAATCGAAGAGAGGGCCGACACTTCTGCAGCTAGGGGGTCGGCTTTTTCATGTTTTGAAATTAAATTTCATAGAGACGTTTACATCATGAAATTAAATTTAATATAATAGGTATTCTAAGTACAAACCAGACTCATAGGACAATTCACACAACGAAAAAGGAGGTTGCTCATGCTTCAACGTGAAGAAATGAACAGCCGAGTGGATCGCTTGGTGCAGGGGTGGGTGGAACAGGGATTGCTTCCGGGCGCCGTGCTGGACATTACCTTGCCTGGCGGCGTACGCTTCCAAAAAGCGTACGGTTCTTATTCGGATGAAACGAAGAAGTGTTCAATTCACTTGGATACCTTATTCGATCTTGCATCCTTAACGAAGGTGACCGCGACACTTCCGGCGATTCTCCTCTTGGCGGCTCAAGGAAGCATCTCGTTGGATGATCCCGTGCACAATTATTTACCTGCATTCCGCCACGCGCAAGTGAAGGTGCGCCACTTATTGCAGCACGCATCTGGGTTGCCGCCCGATCTGCCTTACCGAACCAGATTTGAAAAGCGTCCGACGATTCTCACCGAAATTTTTGAAAAAGAGCTGATATTTCAGCCAGGGGAAGAGATGCGATACAGCGATCTTGGCATGATTCTGCTCGGGACTATGGTTGAACGAACGGCAGGAAAGCCGTTGGATGAATTCGTGAAGAAGCATATTTTCAATCCGCTTGGCATGCAGGATACGGTCTTCAATCCCGGCCCCGAACTCACAGCGCGCGTGGCGGCTACGGAGGCGGTCAACGACACATTTATTCGCGGGGAAGTTCATGATGAGAAAAGCTTCCAGCTGGGCGGCGTATCCGGAAGCGCGGGCTTGTTCGCGACAGCCGATGATTTGACGCGCTATGCCAGATGGTGGTTATCGCCTGAAAGTCCAGCGATCATTCCTTCGTGGCTGATGCAAGAAGCGAAAGCGTATCCGGTTCGCGGACGCGGGCTTGGTTGGGAAGTCATTCATGATCCTAAGTTTGTACCCAGCTGCGGGATGAGTTGGCCGGCGGGCAGCTTCGGTCATACAGGCTTCACCGGAACGAGTCTATGGATCGAGCCTCAACGCGGATTAAGCGTCGTGTTTCTGACGAATGCCATTCATTACGGCAGAAATACGAAGATTCGTGAGCTGCGGTCTATTTTGCATGAAACGGTTCTGTCCACTGTCGGGCCAGCGTAAGGATTGTGTTCTTCTTCTTTTTCGAATAAAATACAACATATATTTCTCGTCATAGAAGGAGCTCATCTTTATGCCTGAAAATCAACTTTTACACCTCGCACTCCTCCAAATGAACATTGCCATCGGCGAGCCTGACGCGAATTTCGCGCACCTCGAAAAGCTGCTGAACGATGCAGTGGCGGGATCGCCGAAGCCGGACGTCATAATTTTTCCGGAAATGTGGAACACCGGCTACGCGCTGGATCGCATCCAAGAGCTGTCAGATCCGGACGGGGAGCGCACGAAGGCGCTGCTCAGCGGGTTTGCCCGCACGCACGGCGTGAATATCATCGGCGGCTCGATTGCAGCGAAGCGAGGGGATCGCGTGCTGAACACGATTTTTGCTTGGGATCGCGAGGGTAATGAGATTGCTGAATACTCCAAAATCCACTTATTCCGCTTGATGGATGAAGAAAAATTCCTGCACAGCGGCGATCAGCTTGGACGTTTTGAACTAGAAGGCGTGCCTGCTGGCGCCATGATCTGCTACGATATTCGGTTCCCGGAGCTGTCGCGGAAATTGGCGCTGGACGGTGCCCGAATTTTGTTCGTACCGGCTGAATGGCCGCATCCAAGATTGCATCATTGGCGAACGCTGTTAATGGCGAGAGCGATCGAAAACCAGATGTACGTGGTGTCCTGCAATCGTGTAGGCACAAGCGGGACGACGAATTTCTTCGGCCATTCCATGGTGATCGACCCTTGGGGCGAGATCGTGGTGGAAGGTGACGAAAGCGAAGCGATTTTGCGTGCGACGATTGATTTGGAAGAAGTGGTCCGTGTTCGGGGCAAAATTCCAGTATTCGAAGACCGGCGCCCGCATTTGTACTAGGATTGATTTTTCACTCGGATTTTGGTAAATTAAGACCAATGCGCGATCAATCGCGCCCAATTGCATGAAGGTTATGGCTGTGAAGGATAAAAAGTACTTGAATCTCTTCATATTCAGCGATCCGGGGACGGTGAGAGCCCGGAATGATGATCAAGGAAAAGGCGATCCGGAGCCAATTCGATAAAGGGGATATGCGCTTACTCAGGTGTATCAACTAGGGTGGAACCGCGGGTGCGCAAGCTCTCGTCCCTAGGCATGTTTCTGTGCCTTTGGATGCGGAGCTTTTTTTGTTGCTTGCATCGCTTAGGCGGCGGGACACCAACCTATTTTTGAAGGAGAGAATGAAGCAATGAGCGTTACTATGGATCAAGTCGTGGCATTAGCGAAACACAGAGGATTCGTATTTCCAGGTTCTGAAATTTATGGCGGTCTGGCGAATACATGGGACTACGGCCCATTAGGGGTCGAGCTGAAAAACAACATTAAACGCGCTTGGTGGAAAAAATTTATCCAGGAGTCCCCGTACAACGTTGGGTTGGACGCGGCGATTCTGATGAACCCGCAAGCATGGGTCGCATCCGGTCACGTGGGCAACTTCAACGATCCGATGATCGATTGCAAAAGCTGTAAAGCCCGCCACCGCGCTGATAAGCTGATCGAGAATAAGCTGGCTGAAAAGGATATCGAGATCGTCGTAGACGGCATGAGCTTTGACGACATGATGAAGCTGATCGTAGAGCATAACATCGTGTGCCCGGATTGCGGAAGCAAGGATTTTACGGACATTCGTCAGTTCAACCTGATGTTCAAAACGTTCCAAGGCGTTACAGAAGCAAGCTCCAACGTCGTGTATCTGCGTCCTGAAACAGCGCAGGGGATTTTCGTCAACTTTAAAAATGCACAGCGCACGATGCGCAAAAAGCTGCCATTCGGTATCGGCCAAATCGGTAAAAGCTTCCGCAACGAAATCACGCCGGGGAACTTCACGTTCCGTACACGCGAGTTCGAGCAAATGGAGCTTGAGTTTTTCTGCAAGCCGGGCGAAGACTTGAAATGGTTCGAGTACTGGCGGAACTTCTGCCACAACTGGCTACTGACCTTGGGCGCGAAGCCGGATAACCTCCGTCTGCGCGACCACAATGAGGATGAGTTATCTCACTACAGCAACGCGACGACAGATATTGAATATAAATTCCCGTTCGGTTGGGGCGAGCTTTGGGGCATTGCAGACCGTACGGATTACGATCTGAAGCAGCACATGGAGCACTCCGGCGAGGACTTTAACTACATCGATCAAGAGACGAACGAGCGCTATGTGCCTTACTGCATCGAGCCTTCGCTTGGCGCAGACCGCGTAACGTTGGCGCTGCTGATCGATGCGTTCGAAGAACAGCAGTTGGAAGGCGACGACAGCCGTACAGTGCTGCATTTCCACCCGGCGCTGGCGCCATTCAAAGCCGCAATCTTCCCGTTGTCCAAGAAGTTGAACGATGGTGCGCAAGCGGTATTCACGGATCTCGCGAAACACTTTATGGTCGATTACGATGATACCGGCTCCATTGGCAAACGCTACCGCCGTCACGATGAAATCGGTACGCCGTTCTGCATCACGTACGACTTTGAATCTGAAACAGACGGTCAAGTAACGGTTCGTAACCGCGATACGATGGAGCAAACGCGTATGCCGATCTCCGAATTGAAAGCTTATATCGAGGCTGCTCTGCAATTTTAAGCAGCAAGAAACCCTCTGTTCGTTCCCCGTTCTTACGGCGGGAGCGGGCAGAGGGTATTCTTTTTAGATCACATAGTCGAGGACTTCGGTGTAAGGGAGATAGCGCGTGACGCTCGACAGCGGCGGACTGTAGACATGCAGCGACACCGCGGAGGTGTGGAACGGGTTGGTCATCTGATGAATTTGACCCCGAGGTGCGATAAAATAGTCGCCTTCTTGGAGCACATCGTCACTCTCCAGCGTTGGGTAGCCATAGGCATCAAGCTGGAACTTGGAGTTGATGATCGTGCCAGCGGCAACGTAGGCGGCGCCTACAGATGTGCCGTGGTTATGGATCGCCGTTGCACTTGCTGATGGGATATGGATGACGATCACTTCCAGTTCCGGTGTCTGGTAAATGACATTACGGCCGTAAGGAAACTGGGTCGGTTCGGTTTTGTAGTCGGATGCAGCAGACAATTGGTGCTCGATGGCTTGCAGGGCTTGCTTCAACTCTTCTTGTGTCGGGCTTTTCAGGGAGCAGAAGGTCTGCTCTATCGCGCGAAGTAGCGTCATGGATTCCGCCTCCTGGGCTAGTATACTTGGTTTATCAAAAATTATTTGAAAACCAATAAGTTTATCTTATACAGTATGCAGGAGGTGGAATTTGGTTAGGGTGAATTGGTAAAAATTTAGAAATGGCGGTGTAAGCATGCTGACTAGCCGATCGTGCGCATGACATCTTTCATTGTGGAAACGAAAGCCTCCGCTGCTTTGGAGATATATCGGCCTTTCCGGTAGGCGATGACCAGTTCGCGGATCGGGTGGCCTTCGAGCGGAATGTGAACCGGCGACAGTTCGCTGAACGTCCGTTTGGAAATGAGATACGGGACGAAGGCAATGCCCATGCCTGCGGCGACGAGGGACTGCACCGTCTCCATGTTGCTGGACTCGAACACGATGTTCGGCGTGAACCCGGCTTTCTGGCACAGGTCGAGCGTCAGCTTGCGGAAGCCCTGGCCTTTCTTTAGCGCGATAAAAGATTCCTTCTCCAACTGTTCGATGGCAATCGGCGTTTGAGCGGAAGCCAACGCATGCTTGGGCGGCACGGCTAGAACGATTTCCTCCTCTAACAACGTTTCATAGATGAGCGCCTCTTCGCGAAGGGGCAAGGAGAGCAGGGAGATGTCTGTCTGGCCGTTCACGGTCAGCGTTTCCAGGTTGGTGGACGTTTCCTCAACAAGCGAAATTTCAATTTCCGGGTAAGCGGCTTGAAAAGCGGGCACGACAAATGGAAGAATGGTGGAGCCGGTAATTGGCATGGAACCGATGACGAGCCTTCCTTTTTTCATTTGGGAGATGTCTTCCATCTCTTTTTTGAGCTGCTCGAGCATGTCCAATATTTTCTGTGATTTTTCCACGAAAAGGGCGCCTGCATGCGTAAGCTCCACGGAATTCGTACTGCGCTGAAAAAGCAGCACACCGATTTCTTTCTCCAGCTTGGACAGCTGTTGGCTGAGCGAAGGCTGTGCGATGTGCAGCTTTTCCGCTGCGCGGGAGAAGTTGCGTTCATTCGCAATTTGAATGGCATACTGCAGTTGGCGTAATTCCATAGACGATGCGGCTCCTTTGCGGCGGAAAACAATTCCTTCTTATGTCCGTATCATATCAAGGTTTTGGGGTTGAGACAAGGTGAAGGGCTTGATGTGCGGGAGACTAGCAGATTCAACCCTATTGACAGCTCAGGAAGCCTTAGGGCATAGAATAAGCCGGAGCCTCCCCCGCTGTCCAAGGACAAAGGAGGAGGCTCCGGCTATCTTGTGTTGACAACCCTGTTATCTCCTGACGGTGCTGCGATACATCAGGAACAATAGATATGGCGCACCGATCATCGCCACGACGATCCCAGAAGGGATTTCCTTCGGGATGGCGATCAGCTTGCCGATAATGTCGGCCGCGATCAGCAGAATCGCGCCCAGCATCGCCGCCAGCACGACGGATTTGCGATGGTGCTGGCCAAGGAAAAGTCGGACGGCGTGCGGCGCGAGCAAGCCGATAAAGCTCACCGTGCCGACGGCGGCAACGGCCATCGCGGCAATGCCGACCCCGATCGCGGCGGTGACGAGCCGCGTCCGCTGCAGGCGCAGGCCAAGTCCCAGGGAGACTTGGTCGCCGAAGGCGAGCAGATCGACGCGGCGGCCTAACAGCCACGCAGTTGGCATCAGCAAGGCCAGCGTGATCGCGAGCTGGATGCACTCTTTCCAGCCTCGGGCGTACGTTGAACCCGCAAGCCAAGTCAGCGCCGGAGCGGCGGCCAGCTTCGACTGAATGACCAGGAACTGGATGCCGGCGGAGCCCAGTGCGGAAACGGCGATCCCGACGAGGATCAGGACGACGGGGCTTAGCCCTTTGCGCCAGGCGAGCGCGTACACGCTGCCGGCGGAGACGAGTGCGCCGATGATCGCCCCGATCGGCGCCCAGCCGCTAGGCGCGGTCGGCCAGATCGCGAGCACGAGCAAGGCGCCGACGCCGGCGCCGGACGTGACCCCGACCACGGAGGGGTCGGCGAGCGGGTTGCGCACCGCGCCCTGCATCATCGAGCCGGCGATGGCCAGGGACGCGCCGGCCAGCGCGGCGACGAGCAGCCGCGGCATGCGCAGTTGGAAGATGACATTGCTCGCCATGTCATCTCCGCGCCCTGACAGCGCGCTCAGCACGTCACGCAGCGGGATGTGCAGCGCTCCGGCGGTGAGGCCGAAGACGAAGAGGCCGAAGAGCAAGGCGGCGGAAGCGATGACGAGAACCGGGTAGGGGACTTTGGTCCCCGTGTACCCGACGCTCATCGAGCTTCCTTCGGCGCCCGTGCGGAGCTTCGAACTGCGCACCGCGAGCCAGATCAGCCACGGCGCGCCGAGCAGCGCTGTTACGGAGCCGGCCGGCAGCTCACCGAGGGAGCTGCGGAACATTTTGGCGATCGTGTCCGCGCTGACGAGGACGACGGCGCCCCAGAGCGCGCTGCCCGGCAGGAGCAGCCGGTGGCGGTGCAGCCCGATAAGCCGGATCAGATGCGGCGCGATGAGGCCGACGAAGCCGATCGGGCCGACAACGCTGACGGTGACGCCCGCCAGCAGGATGGCTGCACCGAGGGCGAACAAGCGGACGAGGTTAATGTTCTCGCCGAGGGAGACGGCGGTTTCTTCACTCAGCGCGAGCATATCCAGCTTTTGGCTGAATAGAAACGCAGCGACAATGCCGAGGATCACCCAAGGAAGCGAGAAGCGGACGCCCAGCCAGTCGTTTTGCGTGAGCGCGCCGGATCCCCACATGAAGAGGCCGTTCGTTTCGGTTTCAAAGAGCAGTTGCAGACCGCTTGTAAAAGCGGAAAGTACCAGCGTGATAATCATCCCTGACAAGGCCATGCGCAGCGGCGTGCTTTTGCGGCCGCCCGCCATGAAATACGCCATCAGTGCGGCGCCGCAGGCGCCCAACAGCGCTAGCACGAGCGGATTGCTCGATTTTAGTGCCGGGAAGAAGACGGCGGCCAGCACGATAATGAAATACGCGCCTGCGTTCAGCCCTAGCGTCGAGGCCGAGGCGAGCGGATTGCGCGTCACGGTTTGCAGCAGGGCGCCTGCAACGGCGAGCGCTGCGCCGGCCAGCATGCCCATGACGGCGCGCGGCATGCGAAGCCCACGAACCATCTGATGTTCGGGGGTGTCCTGCGGCGAAAAGAGAGCCTGCACGACAGAATGTATCGTAATGTGTGCCTCGCCTTGGGTGAGATTAATGAACAGCATCGCCAACAGGGCGGCGAATCCCCCTCCAAACACAAGCAGCGGTTTCCATGGGAGAGCGGCAGGAGACTTGGTTTGCATCCTTATCACCGTATCCGTCATTTCGCAAAGGCATTAGCTGTTAACTCGGCAAATACTTTGGCGGATAAAGGTCCGCCGAACGGCCATGTATTCCCTGGAAGCTTGATCATGTTATTGGTTTTCACAAACTGGAGGCCTTTCCAGACAGCATTGTCCTTGAGCTGCTTCTCAAAAACGTTGTCGGTGTCCTGCACGATGTAGATAAACGTTGCATCCTGTACAGCAGGCAGCGCCTCGACAGACGCAGTCGAATACCCATATAGCTCAAACTTGTTGGATTTAAACGCGTTCTTGAGTCCGATGCGCTCCAAAATTTGCACAGCCATCGAGTTATCGACGAACATGCGCAGATCAGCGTTATTTTGGTTGCTGAATGCTTGTGTCAAAGCGAAGGCAGCGCCTTCCTTCTTCACGGCGGCAAGCTTCGCTTTGGAATCGCTGTACGATTTGTTAAGATCCGCCAGCACCTTCTCAGCTTCCGCTTGCTTGCCTACAATGTCAGCGATTGTCTTGAACGTCGTTTCCATTTCCTCATACTGGTTGCCCTTGCCTTCCGCCGGGTAGGAATTGAACACAATGGTAGGGGCGATCTTGGAAAGCGCATCGTAGTTTTTGCTCGAACGAAGCGTGCTGGTAATGATGAGATCCGGTTTGAGGCCTGTAATCGTCTCGAGATTCGGCTCCTGGCGCGTTCCGACGTCGACGACGGAAGCATCAAGCGCGGGTTTCACATTGACCCAGCTCTGGTAGCCTTTATTATCCGCTGAGCCGACCGGCTGAAGGCCAAGGGCCAAAACATCCTCGGTATACGTCCATTCTAATGTAACGATGCGTTTGGGCGTGCCTTTAATTTGGGTCGTGCCGAGGGCGTGGGTAATCGTTTTGAGGGCATCGGCAGACGGTATGGCGGATGCTGCGGACGCTGTGGTCGCTGCACTTGGCGAAGCGGATGAAGTCGATGGCGTGGAAGCGGAGCCGCAGGCGGCGGTTATCGTAAGCAGCCCCAGAGAGAGCAGGAAAGTCAGTGGTTTGGTGAACCGTTTCAAAGCATATTCCCCCTATGAAATATAATGATAATCGTCTAGCAAAAAGTAGAAGAAGAAGCACTCCAAGAGAATGATAATCATTATCAAATTGGATGTCAACAATTTCCGTGTTTTATAGGGAAATTCTATCAAGCTTATAGTTATTATATCTTGGAACTATGAGAGAAATCGTGTTAAAGTACGTTATGAGGGTAAGACATTAGCAATTCATAGCGGATAATGACAAGAGGTGACTGGTATGAGTAAAAAAACGATGTTCGAGAAGATTTGGGATAATCACGTAATTAACCAGGAAGAAGGCAAACCTAGCGTTATTTATATCGATCTGCATCTGGTTCATGAGGTAACTTCTCCGCAGGCTTTTGAAGGTCTTCGCATGTCCGGACGCAAAGTTCGCAGACCTGACCTGACTTTCGCAACGATGGATCACAACGTACCGACGAAAGATCGTTTCAATATTACAGACCCGATTTCCAAGCAGCAAATCGACACCCTGTCGCAAAACTGCCGCGATTTCGGCGTTACACTTTTTGATCTCGACAGTATAGATCAAGGTGTCGTTCACGTTATGGGCCCTGAGCTTGGCCTGACGCACCCTGGCAAAACAATTGTGTGCGGCGACAGCCACACGTCTACACACGGCGCATTCGGCGCATTGGCGTTCGGGATCGGTACGAGCGAAGTTGAGCACGTACTGGCTACACAAACGCTGCAGCAATCCAGAGCGAAATCCCTGGAAGTTCGCATCAACGGCAGCTTGAAGCCGGGCGTAACGGCTAAGGACTTGATCCTGGGCGTTATCGCCAAATACGGCACAGACTTTGCAACTGGCTATGTTATTGAATACACAGGCGAAGCGATTCGCAACCTGTCCATGGAAGAGCGCATGACCGTGTGCAACATGTCCATTGAGGGCGGTGCGCGCGCAGGTCTAATCGCACCTGACGCAACGACGTTCGAATACCTGCGCGGCCGTGAATACGTACCGCAAGGCGCTGATTTCGATGCAGCGGTAGCCGAATGGTCCAAGTTGGTTACGGACGAAGGCGCAACGTATGACTGGGTTGTAGAATTCGACGCAGATTCCTTGATCCCGCAAGTAACCTGGGGCACGAGCCCTGGCATGGGCACGAACGTGAACGCGCTGGTTCCGGATCCGCAAAGCTTTGAAACGGAAAATGAACGCAAAGCGGCTGAAAAGGCGCTTGAATATATGGATCTGACACCAGGCACGCCCATGACAGATCTGAAAGTCGACTATGTTTTCATCGGCTCCTGCACAAACGGTCGTATCGAAGACTTGCGTGCTGCGGCAAAAATCGCTCAAGGCTACTCGGTCGATCCATCGGTTACAGCGATTGTCGTACCAGGTTCCGGCCGCGTGAAAATTCAAGCGGAAAAAGAAGGCTTGGACAAAATCTTTACGGCTGCAGGTTTTGAATGGCGCGATGCAGGCTGCTCGATGTGTCTTGCGATGAACCCTGACGTGCTGAAACCGGGCCAACGCTGCGCATCCACATCCAACCGTAACTTCGAAGGCCGTCAAGGCCGCGGCGGACGTACGCATCTTGTTTCTCCGGCGATGGCAGCGGCAGCTGCAATCAAAGGTCACTTCTACGATGTTCGCGATTGGGAAATCAAAGAGTATCAACAAGCCTAAAGGAGAATGTGAATATGGAAGCTTTTAAACAACACACAGGCCTTGTCGGCCCTGTAGACCGTGTTAACGTAGATACAGACGCAATCATTCCTAAACAATTTTTGAAACGCATTGAGCGTTCCGGTTTCGGCCAATTCTTGTTCTTCGAGTGGAGATGGGACGAAGCGGGCAACGTGATCGAGAGCTTCCCGCTCAACCAAGACCGTTATCAAGGCGCTTCCGTCTTGATCTCCCGAGCGAACTTCGGCTGCGGATCTTCCCGTGAGCATGCGCCTTGGGCGATTCAAGACTTCGGTTTCCGCGTCATAATCGCACCTTCCTATGCGGACATTTTCTACAACAACTGTTTCAAAAACGGCATCCTGCCGATCAAGCTTTCCGAAGAGCAAGTGGAAGAATTGTTCCAACGTACGGCGAAGCACGAAGGCTACAAGCTGCATGTTGATTTGGAAAAGAACAAATTAACGGACGATTTCGGCTTGGAAATCGACTTCACTTTGGATGAGCATCGCCGTCAATTCCTGCTGCAAGGCTTGGACGACATCGGCTTGACGCTGCAGCACGAAGAAAAAATCACTGCGTATGAGCAAGCGCATGCCAAACGTTTGGCTTATAAATAAGCCATACTTCAGCGAAGGGCTTGAACGAATTGAAAAGGATACACCCCCATGAATTTGGCGGGCGTATCCTTTTTTTGTTGTATTTTAAGCAATGGGATCGCTTGGGATGAGAAGAGGAAGAGAAGTATCTAAGATGGCCTGCCCACACCCTTCATGGTGGTCTCATGCGGGGTGTTTTTTGCATGCATTTCCTCGAAATCTTGCAACTTTTGCCAGCTTTGCTCGTCTAATAGGTTACGAGATTGTCGACGGGGAGGGGGATGTGCTGTCGGAAGCGTGCATTTTTTGCTATAATGAAAGGAAACTTGCTAGATTTCCCGTAGAGTCGCCTGTAGCCCAGTACTCATACATAGGTTGAAAATTCGACAAAAACACAAGAGGTGAACGATGAAATTTCCTGCGTTATGTTTGGCGCTGCTGGTCGCGCTGATGCTGCTCCCCACAACGGTGTTTGGTGCTGAAGCATCGAAGCCGAAACCTGTACAGTTGTACATGAACGAGAAAAAGCTGGATGTCGGAGAGGTGATTCCCCGTATCGTGGAAGGCAATACGCTCGTGCCGGTGCGCGTGATCGTAGAAGAGATCGGCGCGAAAGTCGGGTGGGAGGAAGCCGCGAGAAAGGTCACGATTAAGCAAGATAGCAATACGATGGAGCTGCTCATTGACAACAAAACGGTGCAGTTCAACGGCAAGAAGGAGCAACTTGAAGTAGCTCCGTTCATTGAGAATAACATTACGATGCTTCCGCTTCGTTATATCGTTGAAAAGCTGGGCGTCGAAATCAAGTGGGATGAGCCTTCCTACTCCGTTCACATGTATAAAGCGAACGAAGTAGATGCCAAGCCGGTGACGGGACCGGTCGATCTAGAAAATGGCAGTGTGGAAGTCAAGCCTCCTCTGACGGGAACCGGGAATGGAACCGTGGAGACGCCGTCAGGAACAGGCAGCAGCAATACCTCCGGTACTGGAAAGGGAACGAATCCAGGCGACACCAAGGGCAGTGAAGGGACCGCTACAGTAGCTGGCATTCGCACGATCAGTGCGATTACACTGTCCGAAACGGACCTGACAGTAACGGCCAAAGAGGGCAAGTTGGTACCGAGCGTGCTGAAACTTTCCAATCCGGACCGAATTGTGTTTGATTTTCCGAATACTGTATTGAATGATACGCTGCAGAAGGCACTTGTCAAAAACACCGGCGAGCTCCCCTCCAAGCATCCGCTTGTTGAGAAGATCCGCTATTCCAACTTCAGCAGCAACCCGGCGACGGTTCGGATCATTCTGGATTTGAAAAGCACGGCTTACTACCAAACGCAGCCTGTTGCGACGGCTGGAACGTGGCGTGCGCTGATCGGCGACAAGCCGTTTCAAAATGTGCCTGCAGTGCCTGGCGACCATTTGCTGACCGTTGTGATCGATGCCGGCCATGGCGATACGGATCCTGGCGCGCTTTCGCTTACCGGCAGGCATGAAAAGGATTTTACCTTGTCGACAGCGAAGAAAGTAGCCGAGGAGCTGGCGAAGGACAAGCGGGTCCAGGTACTCATGACTCGTTCGGACGACACGTTCATCCCGCTGGACGACCGGGTTTCCTTTGCCAATGAGGCGCCGGCCGACCTGTTCTTGTCCATTCACGGCAATAGCGCGAAAGCGACCGTTTCCGGAACGGAGACGTATTACAACCGGCCTGAAAGTATTCCGTTTGCCAACGTCATCCATCAATATGCGGTTGCTGCGACGGGCTTCCCCGATCGTCGCGTCCGCGAAGCCGATTATCGCGTCATTACCAAGACGACGATGCCTGCCGTTTTATTGGAAGTCGGTTACTTGTCCAATAAAAACGATGAAACCGCCATGTATACGGAAGCTTTTCAAGATAAGTTGGCTCTTGCGCTTGTGAACGCCATCAAAGACTATTTGAAACTAAAATAAGTGCTGACTTGCAGCACATGCACCACGCGAAGGAGTGAGCTAGAGATGACCAAGACAAGTCGCCTTTTTCAAGGGACGCTTCTGGTAAGTGCCATCGCGCTGACGTTAACTGCTTGCGGTCAGAAGCCTCAATTATCCGGCGGCTCTGCAGCCGCGCCAACCGCAACACCTGTTGCGACGGCACCTGCTGTCAGCATTCAGCCGACCGTTACACCGCAAACAACGCCGGAAACGTTGAAGAAGCAGATCAAGACCTATTACAGTGACACCGATGAAATGAAGCTGATTGAGAAGTCCGTTACCGTTTCCTATGCCAAGGAGACCGATGTGTACGGAGCCGCGCTGAAGGCGCTGGAAAAAAGCGACGATCCGAAGGCTGTTCCGCTTTTCGAAGATGTGAAATGGACCAGCATCGCATTCGATAAAGCGAAAGGCGAGTTGAAGCTCGATGTCGCATTCGGACCCAAAACGCAGCTTGGGGCACCCGGCGAAGATTTGTTTTTGCAAGCATTGAAGAAGACGTTATTCCAGTTCCCCGAAGTAAACGCCATTTATATCCTGAAGGATGGCAAACAGGTGGATAGCCTGATGGGGCATTTGGAACTTCCTTACCCGATGAAGAGACCTAAATAAAATGGACGAGCAGAGGAGCTATGCGATTCATGAATACGAAAAAACTGGCGAGCGTTATTGTGAGCTCACTTATCATGTCCAGTCTGGCGGCGACACCGGTTCTGGGGGCATCAATTGTCACGACGTCGGCAGCTACAACAACTTCTAATGTCAAACTGTCTTTCCCCGACGTAGCCCAAGACTATTGGGGGATTCGTCATATTTCCAAACTTGCGTTGGAAGGCATCATCGACGGCTTTGAAGACGGCACGTATCGTTCCGAGAACTCCGTTACCCAGCAGGATGTTTTGATTATGGCGGTGCGGATGATGGGGCTCCAAAGCGAAGTGGATAGCACTGCTACAACGGTGTTCCCCGAATTTCTGCAAGTTAGCGATTATGCTCGAAAATACGTTGAAGTTGCTAGACAAAAAGGTCTCATTTCGTACGAAGAAGAAAAAGCCAGAACCAACGGTGTCAAGCAAACCGAAATTTGGGGCCAGCAAAAGGCGACGCGCGAATGGGTGGCCGAGGTGGTCATCCGGGCGATCGGCAAAGCGTCGATGGCGGAAGGTCTGTCTGGCACATCTTCGGCCTTCAAGGATAACAACGAAATCAGTCCTTCTACGCTTGGTTACGTCAACGCAGCAGTCGCGCTCAAAATCGTTGATGGCTTTGAAGACGGTTCGTTCCAGCCGAAGGGCGCAGTAACCCGCGCACAGATGGCGACGTTCCTCAGTCGTTCCCAGAAGGAACTGGCAACGCTGCCTGGCCATGCGGTCAAAGGCTATTTGACGAACCTGACAAGCGGCACCATCTCCATCATGGACGACCTTGGCAATACGAGCACGTACAAGCTATCATCGAATACTACTTTTTACGGTAACAAAAATGATAAGGCCATTCAGCCGAAAGAACTCCAAGAAACGTACCAGGTGACCTTAGTTCCAGTCAACGGAACTGCTTATTATGTGGAAATTAACAGCGACGAACTGCATATGGACATTCATGAAGGCCAGCTATTGAACCTGAATATGTCAACGTTCAAAGCAACGTTGGATGACTATAACGCCTATGACTTGGCTCAGGATGTCACTGTTACGGATTCTGAAGGGCGCGGTCTCAGTCTTGCTGATGTTGTGGCAGGCAGCACGGTGCAATTGCGCAAGAGCCAATTGGTGGACAGTGACAAATACACATCCATCGTCGTGAAACAAATTCCAATCAACAAGACGTCGACAGGCGACATTCAAATGATTGACGCGGCGTCCCGTCAAGTGACATTGGTGGACGCTTCGACAGGCGAAGCGGAATCGTTCACGCTGTCGAGCACGCTCGTTGCTACTTTGGCCGATAACAGTCTCGTAGATCTGACGGCGCTGCATGTAGGCGATACGGTGGAGTACACCGTAAAGAACAGCGTTGTCGTGAAGGTAACGGTGAAAAAGCAAGCGGACGTTGGGATTACGGTTGAGGGCACATTTAAACAGCTTAGCGATGATAAGTCCGCCATAATTATTAATAAAACATCAGGGAAGCCTGTAGATATCTATGAGTTAAATACGAATGCACAAGTGGCAATCAACGGGTTGACTAATGCAGGCATCTACGATTTGGCGTCAGGTGATACTGTCAAGCTTGATGTTCTGAACAATAAAGTAACAAAAATTACAGTAACAAGCCGTTCAATTGACAACTTGTATTTTGCGAAAATTGCAACTAATTATGATGCTAATTCCAAATTATTGGTTGTAGTAGATAACAATGGAAAGCCGCATGCGTACACGTTAACTGACAGTGTATCTGTTTCGTATGGAGGCACGACACTTCCGTTTTCTAACTTTGCCTCAATGTTTACGGCAGGTAAATATGTGGATGTTATTGTTTCTCAAGATAAAGTGATGAAAATCACGATGTCCACGCAAGTGACAGGTACGCTGACCCAGCTCAATCTGACGACGAACGATATCACGTTGAAAACGGATAGCGGTCAAAATCTGTCCTTTAAGCTGGCTTATACACCTGTCGTTGAATTGGCCAACAAAGCGAACAGTACGTTATCTGATTTGAAAATCGGCGACATCGTTTCATTGCAGCTCAGTTACGATCAAAGCATTGTACAAAAAATCGTAACTAGCAAAACAGCGCTGTATAAGACGGCTGTCGTCAATGGAAGCGCCAAAACGATTACAGTCACGGATGCGGCGAACACCGCGTCTACTGTATCCCTTGACGGTGTGCCTATTGTAAAGGCGGACCAAACGGCAGGAGCGATCTCCGATCTGCTGCCGGACGATTATGTGAAGTTGTCCTTTGAAGGGCTTAGTTTGAAAAAAGCGGAAATCGTTACGCCGATTCGCGGAAAAGTGACCGCTGTTAATGCAGCGACTGGCAGTCTGACTATTCAGGACTTCTCGGGCAAAACACAGGTCGTCAGCGTCGGCACGAACTATGAAGTGAAGCTTAATAACGGTACACCGTGGAGCCTGACTTCCATGAAAGTTGATGACCGCGTGCAAGTGATGAAGGATGCCAGCGACAAGTTCCTCGTGCAAGTAGCGACAGCTGCCAGCCGAGAAGTCGATAACTACAACAGCATTGTGAATCAGTTGTACTTCAAAGCGACAAGCGCCGGCGACCGTACGTCGTACAGCCTGTTCCCGAGAGCGTACTATCACCAAGGCAGCACGTTGCTGACGCCGGCATCTTTTACCACCGGCAATGTGGTCAAAATTTACGTGCTCGATGATAAAATTGTAGAAATTGAAAAATAAAATGATGAACCGGTTTTGACTTCCATCCGTCTGTTTGATGAGCGATATTCGCTCGTCTTTCAGGCGGATTTCATTTTTTTTATGAAAAAGTGGCCATTTTTTAGAAAATGTTCGCATTTTGACGCTTTCAAGGATTGATTCTAGCGGTACATTTCGCTAAACTGAATGATATTAAGATCGTAAGGAAGATGCACCATGACACAGAAAGCAGTTAGGCATATTTTGGATACGATCGGCGAACTTTTTCCGGATGCGCATTGTGAGCTCCACCACAGCAACCCGTTCGAACTGACGATCGCGGTTTTGCTTTCCGCGCAATGCACGGATGAAACCGTGAATAAAGTGACCAAAGACCTATTTCAGAAATACACCAAGCCTGAAGACTATTTGGCCGTTCCCCCCGAGGAGCTGGAGCAGGATATTCGCAGAATTGGCCTTTTTCGAAATAAGGCTAGTCACATTCGTAAGCTGTGTCAGATGCTGTTGGACAAGTATGATGGTCAAATTCCTGAGAAACACGAGCAATTGGTTGAATTGCCCGGTGTAGGCCGGAAAACAGCCAACGTCGTCGTGTCTAACGCTTTCGGCGTGCCTGCGATCGCCGTCGATACTCACGTAGAGCGCGTGTCCAAGCGACTCGGGCTTGCGGCGGAAGAGGATTCTGTTCTGGAAGTTGAAAAGAAGCTGATGAAGAAAGTACCGCGGGAGGAATGGACCCAAACGCATCACCGATTGATCTTTTTTGGGCGGTACCACTGTAAGGCGCAGAATCCGAATTGCGAACTATGTCCGTTGTTGGATCGTTGCCGTGAAGGCAAAAAACGTATGAAACCAAAGACAACTAGGAAAACTATTACAAACCAATGATATGCAAAAAAGGATGGGATTGAAATGAAATGCATCGCCGTATACACCAATAGCTTCGAATTATTCTCCGATATTTATGAACAAGTGATTAATACGCCGCTCGCCGAAAATGAGGAAAGAGTCATTGAAGGAGTAACTGTCAGTGAGTCGGGTGAAGTTCCTCAGAATTACATAGACAAAATGAAAACGAAATCCGAGGTTGTCGTGATGAAGGTGAAAGATTCCGATATTACGATTCTTCAGCATCGGGACGTTTTTGAGATTTTCTTGCCGGAAAAAGAAAAAATTGCGCTTTCTTAGTTGCAAGGCGCTGACGAAATCTCCCTTTGGGAGATTTTTTTCTAGTTCCAGGGCGAACGTAGACAAGTAGAGGACAGGGAGAAAGGACGAAAGAGGAACCATGACACAAATGGTAGAGGGAAACATTGCCGTCATGCCGGAGGCAATGAAGAACATGCAAGGAACACTGCAGCGAGCAGGCGATCGGGAAAACGCCGCCAAGCTTGGGCAGCTATTGGATAAAATCGGCAGCGGCCGGGTGAATATCGCGTTTTGCGGGCATTTTTCCGCGGGGAAATCGACGCTGATCAATCAGCTTTGCGGTCATGTGCTGCTGCCGTCGAGTCCGATTCCAACAAGTGCGAATATCGTTTCGATTCGTAACGGCGTGGCGGGCGCCCATGTGACACATCACGCCACTGAGCGTGTGGCGGGCACAACAACATCGATTCCTTTAGAAGAGCTGGAAGCGTATTGCGTGAACGGGACGGACATCGAGACGGTAGAGATTTCGTATCCCATTTCGTTCTTGGGTACGCATGCCGCATTGCTGGATACGCCGGGGATTGACTCGACGGACGATGCGCATCATCAGTCGACGGAGTCGGCGCTGCACTTGGCGGACGTTGTGTTCTATGTGATGGACTACAACCACGTGCAATCGGAAGTCAACTTGGCCTTTACGAAAAAAATGAAGGAATGGGGCAAGCCGCTTTATCTCGTCGTCAATATGATCGACAAGCATAAAGATTGGGAGCTGCCGTTCACTACATATCAGGAGGGAACGAAGCAGGCGTTCCTGAACTGGGGCATTGAGCCGGACGACATTTTGTATGTCACCATGAAAGAGCCTCAACATCCGCACAATGAGTATGGGAAGCTGAGATGGCTGCTCAACCGACTGATCGAGCGCGGCGATGATCTGCGCGTGTATAGTCTGGACGCGTCTGCACGCTTTCTGGCGGCGGAACACCGCAAATGGCTGGAGGAGCAGCATGAGCCGCAGCGTGAGGCGCTGCTGGAGCAGCTTACCGAGGAGGAAGATACAGAAGCGGCGGAACGCGCGGCAGCGGCCGCAGAAGCGGAACTCCAGCGGCTTAAGGCGCTGCCGGAGACGCTGACGGCGAAGCTGCGCAAGGACGTTACGTCCATCATCGAAAATGCCAACATTACACCGGCGCCGACGCGCGACCTGGCGCACAGCTATCTGGAAAGCCGCAAGCCCGGCTTTAAGGTGGGGTTTTTCGCGGGCGCGGCAAAGACCGCGGCGGAAGTGGAGAGACGCCTGACGGCGTTTCAGGCGGATTTTGCGGAGCAGGTCGAAGCCCAGCTCGACTGGCATTTACGCGACGCGCTGAAGAAGGCAGCCCGCGAGCAGGAGCAGCATGATCCTGCGCTGATCGCCGAGATCGAGGCGCTTCGCGTCGAGGTGACCGGCGACTGGCTCGCGGCGCAGGTCAGCGCAGGGGCGTCGTTCAGCGGGGAATACACGCTGAACTACATGAAGCAAGCTGCTGGCGAGCTGAAGCAGCTGTACCGCAAAGCGGCGTTCGCGATCATCGACGTGATCGTGAACGCCGTGGGCGCGCGCGCGCTGGTCGACGCCGCAGGCGTCAGCGCGCAGCTGAGCGAGCTGGGCGGCCGTCTCGCCGCCAGCCGCGAACTGCAGCGCCTCGCGGACAGCGAGGCGGCGGCGGAAGCCCAGCTGCTGCGCGAAGCGAGCTGGGCACGGCCATCCGCGCCGGCGCTGCCGGACGCGCGGCTGTACACCCCCATGGAGGAGGCAGAGGCCGCTCCGCAAGGCGGAGCGAAGCTGCACGTGACCTCCATGGAGACGATCCTGCAAGCCGCACACACGGCGTCTGCGGCTGCAGAAGCGCCTGCCGCGCCGAGCGCAGCGGCGGCACGGCCCGCGTTCACCGCGAGCTCGGGTGAACACGGCTCGCGCATGGAGCGCAAGGCTGCGGATCTGACCGCAGCCTCCCAAATCATCGACGGGCTTCCGTCGATGCGGTCGATCGCGCGCGCCATGCGCGAGAAGTCGGAACGTCTGCGCGAGCGGACGTTCACGATTGCGCTGTTCGGCGCTTTCAGCGCCGGCAAGTCCTCGTTCACCAACGCACTGCTCGGTGAACGGGTCCTGCCGGTGTCGCCGAACCCGACGACGGCGGCGATCAACAAAATTATGCCGCCGAAGGAAGGATGGCCGCACGGTACGGCCAAGGTGCGCATGAAAAAGGCGGACGCCATTCTGCAGGACGTTATCTACTCGTTGGATGTACTCGGTTTAGCCGCGACAGATATGGCATCCGCCTTGACGAAGATCGGAGGGCTGCAGCCAGCGAACGTGACGCCGAAGGGGAAACCGCACTATTCGTTCCTTAAGGCCGTCGAGAAGGGCTGGCAGGCGGCGGAGCCGCATCTCGGCACGGATCTGCGCATTACGAAAGAGGCGTTCTCCGGCTACGTCGCGGAGGAATCCAAATCATGCTTCGTCGAGTGGATCGAGCTGTACTATGCCAATCCGCTCACAGATCAAGGTATTATTTTCGTCGATACGCCCGGGGCGGATTCGATCAATGCTCGCCATACGGGTGTAGCGTTCAATTATATTAAAAATGCAGACGCCATTTTATTTGTTACGTACTACAATCATGCCTTCTCGCAAGCGGATCGTGAGTTCCTCCTGCAGCTTGGCCGGGTGAAGGACAGCTTTGAGATGGATAAAATGTTCTTCATCGTGAACGCTGCGGATCTTGCGGCGAATCCCGCGGAGCTGACCGGTGTCGTGAAGCACGTAGAGAACAATCTGTTAAAGCACGGCATCCGTAACCCGCGGATTTACCCGGTTTCCAGTTATTTGGCCGCAGAAGGCAAAATCAATGGAAAAGAGAGCCTGGTGGAGCAGTCCGGCATCGTGCCGTTTGAACAGGATTTTGTGACGTTTACGCTCAACGAACTGAGCGACGTGGCGATCCATGCGGCGAATCTGGAGCTGAACCGCGCGATCTCGACGATGGGGCAGTGGATTCTAAGCGCCCAGGCGGGCGAGGAAGAGCGAATGGCGCAGCTGGCGAAGCTGAACCAGGCGGAACAGGCCGGTCTCACGCTGCTTAGGGAATCCAGCTATGAAGCGGAGCGCAAAGAGCTGGTCAAAGAAATTCAGGAATTGCTGTACTATGTGAAACAGCGGACGATGTTCCGTTACGGAGAACTGTTCAATATTGCGTTCAATCCGTCAACGTTCCGCGACGAAGCGAAGGATCCGAAGTCGGCGCTGGGCATCGCCTGGCAGGAGCTTCAGCGCATGATCGGGTACGATTTGTCGCAGGAGGTACTGGCGACGACGCTGCGCGTCGAGAACCGTATGAATGCGATCGGAGCCGCGCGCATTCAACGTTGGACGGCCCAGCTGCGCGACTATCTGGACAGCTTCGAAGGCGCCCCCTATGAGCCGGGCACGTTCCGCACACCGGAAGTAACAGGCAAGCTGGAGGCCGGCGACGTGACGATGAAGCTGCTGCAGAGTTATTTCAAGAGCGCGAAGCAGTTCTTCGAAGGCGATGGCAAAAGCAAGCTGAAAGCAGAGCTGGAGCAGCGATTGAATACCCCGGTCGTAGCGTTCATCGACGGGCAGACGGCTGAATTGGAAAAGGCATATGACGGCCAACTGGCGGAGTGGCTGCTTTCCCTTCAGGACATGATGGCGCAGCAGGTCGCCGAACATGCGGAAGGGCTGCGCGATGCACTTGAAATGAAGATTGATCTGGAGGAACTGATCGCGAAACAGCATCAGTTACAGGCTTTTATCTCATAGTTTGCCGAGCGGGCGAGTCTTGTTCTTAGGAACTTGACCCGCCTTTTTTTGCAACCGTCGTGTAAGGGCTTTCATTGGTAAGGATTCAGATGATTTAAAAGAACAGGGTGGATTCTATGTCTTTTTTGTGAATTTATGCGATTTTAAGCGTTTTTTCAGGAATATCCCCTGATTGCCCCTCCCTGGTGATGGTGTTAAGATTCACTAAGAAAAACGCTTTCTAAGCTTTGCCAATTCAGCTTCTAAGGAGGGCCCAAAGTGGATGTATTCAGGCAACTGAAGCCATATTTTTGGCCGGAGAAAAAACTGTTTTTCGGAGCTATTGCCTGCTTGGCGATCGCTACCGCGCTTGGCCTGGTTTACCCGAATTTATTACGTTACCTGATTGACAATGTCATTACAAAGAAACAATTCGACCTGGTGCCGCGTCTTGCGCTGCTGGTCGTTTGCGTCGTGTCCTTAAAGGGGATGTTTCAATTTCTGCACGGCTTTTGCGGGGGGAGACTGGGCAATCGGGTTGCCTATCATTTACGGAATGAGTTATATCAGAAATTGCAGTACTTATCCTTTCAGTACTATGACGGAGCGAGAACAGGGGATCTCATGTCTCGTTTGACGGCGGATTTGGAAGCGATTCGCCAATTTATCGGGTTCGGCTTTGCACAGCTGCTCAACGTAGGGCTCATGTTCGTCTTCGGAATGGCGATGATGTTCTCGATCAATTGGAAGCTTGCGCTGCTCACCATGATTACAATGCCGTTTCTCGCTTTTACGGCGATTCGTTTCGAAGGCAAAATCCATCCGGCTTTCCGCATGGTGCGCCAATCGCTCAGTACGATGACGACGGCCGTCCAAGAGAATATTACAGGGGTACGGACAGTCAAATCGTTTGCGCGCGAGCCGCATGAAATTGATAAATTTTCGGCCCGCAATGAAGATTACAAATCGATGAACTTGGGATCTGCAAGCATTTGGGCGAAATATTTCCCGGTAATGGAAATTTTGGCGAACCTCAGTGTTGTCATCTTGCTCGGCGTAGGCGGATTCATGGTCATTCAAGATACGATTTCACTTGGGGAATTGGTTGCCTGCTTCAGCTTGATCTGGTACATTATCGGTCCGATGTGGGGCCTCGGCTTCCAAATCAATAACTTTACAAATACGAAAGCGTCGGGCGAAAAAATTCTCGACATCCTTCATCACTATGTGCATGTGAAAGACGCGGAGAATGCGAAGGTGCTGGGGCCATCTGACGTTAAAGGACATGTTAAGTTCGATCACGTGACGTTTGCCTATCCGGAAAAGCAGCCTGCGCTTTACGATTTCACGCTGGATGCGCCGCCGGGATCAGTCATCGGTTTGCTGGGCAGCACAGGTTCAGGCAAGACGACGGTCATTTCCTTGCTGATGCGGGCTTATGGAGTCAAGGAAGGTAAAGTCATGCTCGACGGACAGGACATCCGCTCCTTGCAGATTGAGAGCTACCGCAGCCAAATCGCGACGGTGTTCCAGGAAACGTTCCTGTTCTCCTCCTCGATTCGGAACAACATTGCGTATGGGGTTAAGGATGCGACGATGGACGACATTATCAGAGCGGCGAAGCTGGCGAAAGCGCATGATTTTATCAGCGAGCTGCCAGAAGGCTACGATACGGTTGTCGGCGAGCGCGGACTCGGGCTGTCCGGCGGTCAGAAGCAGCGGATTGCCATTGCGCGCGCACTGCTTAAAGATCCGAAAATCCTTGTGCTTGACGATGCGACCAGCGCCGTCGATATGGAGACTGAACATGAGATTCAGGCCGGTTTCGCCGAGGTGATGAAGGGGCGGACGACGTTCATTATCGCGCATCGGATTTCTTCCTTGAAGCATGCGGATGAAATTATCGTGCTGAACAAAGGGCGTATTGTGCAGCGCGGGACGCATCAGGAATTGCTTGAGCAGCCAGGGCTGTATCGCCAAACGTATGATATACAATACGCCGACAAACAGCAGGATGCTGTCGCAGAGGCCGCAGCGGCTGCGGAAACGGAAGAAGAACGCATCCTGCCATCTTCTCTGCAAGAAAGAAGGTTAGCCCATTGAGTACAAAGTCGAAGCAAAGAGCAGCCGAAGCACTGAAACAAGATTCGCAGACCGGTCAGCGTTTCGTCTATCAAGACGACGAATTGATCGAAAAACCGTTCGATTGGGGACAATTAAGACGGCTGTTCAGCTACATGAAGCCTTATCGCAAGCAAATGCTGCCGATCATTATCGTTATGATGTTTGTCGGCGCCATTACGAAATTGACCGTGCCGATTCTGATCCGGGAAGCGATTGACAATGCCATTACGCCGAAGGATAAGCAGTTGTTGTTCATCCTTGTGGGCATCATGCTGGGTGTGTATGTCATTCAATGGCTAGCCAATACGTTTCGGATCAAATATACGAATATGATTGGTCAGCGTATTATTTACGATTTGCGCCACGATCTCTTTAGTCATATTCAAAAGCTGTCATTCCGGTTCTTCGACACCAGGCCCGCGGGCTCCGTGCTCGTTCGGGTCACAAACTATGTTAACTCCTTGCAGGATTTGTTTACGAACGGTGTCGTCAACCTGCTGATCGACCTTATTCAGCTTACAGGTATCATTGTCATTTTGCTCACCTTTAATTTTAAACTCGGTTTAGCCATCATCATCACGGTTCCGATTATGTTCTTCGTATCAACGAAAGTACGGGTACTAATCCGCCGTGCGTGGCAGGACGTTACGATGAAGCAGTCGCGGCTTAACGCCCACTTGAACGAATGTATTCAAGGGATTCGCGTTACGCAAGCTTACACCCAAGAGAAAGAAAACATTTCATTCTTCACCAAAATGAACATGACGAACCGGCTGTCGTGGAACCGCGCCTCGATGCTGAATCAGACGTTTGGGCCGATGATCGAAATTACCGGTGCAATCGGCTATTGCATCCTGTTCTGGTATGGCGCCCATCTGATTCAATCCGAGGAAATTACGGTCGGGTTGCTCGTAGCTTTTGCCACGTATATCGGGTACTTCTGGGAGCCTATCAACCGTCTGGGACAAATGTATTCCCAATTGCTGATCGCCATGGCGTCGGCGGAGCGGATCTTCGAGTTTCTGGATGAGAAGCCGACTGTTGCTGAGATCGAGGGTGCGAAGGATCTGCAGCCGGTGAAAGGGAACGTGAAGTTCGAGAAACTGGTGTTCGAGTACGAAAAAGGCCGCCCTGCGCTGAACAACATCTCGCTGGACGTTACCGCGGGACAGTCCATCGCCTTGGTTGGGCATACCGGCTCCGGTAAAAGTACAATCATGAACCTGCTCTGCCGGTTCTATGATCCGGTGGAGGGGCGCATCTTGATCGACGGTGAGGACATCCGGAATGTCACGATTCAAAGCTTGCGCTCGCAAATCGGGGTCGTGATGCAGGATACGTTCATCTTCTCCGGCACGATTCGCGACAACATCCGCTTCGGGCGACTCGACGCCACGAATGAAGAGATCGAGGACGTGGCGAAAGCGGTTCACGCGCACGAGTTTATTTCCTCGCTGCCGAACGGCTATGAGACTGAAGTGCAGGAGCGCGGCAATGTGCTGTCCATGGGGCAGCGGCAGTTGATCTCGTTCGCAAGGGCGTTGCTGGCCAATCCGCGCGTTCTGATTCTGGACGAAGCTACGGC
>NZ_RXHU01000174.1 GCF_003955665.1 Paenibacillus whitsoniae | reverse complement strand
CTTGGGTTTCTTGGGTTTCTTGGGTTTCTTGGGTTTCTTGGGTTTCTTGGGTTTCTTGGTTTTCTTGGTTTTCTTGGGTTTCTTGGGTTTCTTGGGTTTCTGCTCTCTACCTTACTAGCTTTTCCAACAAACACATATATCGAGGTGATATTCAAGCTCCTCCAATCCAAACCTATCAGCGGCCTGCTAACGCCGCTCGCGTTCCTTCTGCTGCTCAGCGCCTGCGGCGGCAGCCCCTCAGCATTTCCGTCGGCCGCGGCTTTGCAGGCGGCGGGCACAACCGCCGCTCCGGTGTCTAACGCCGGCAGCAGCAGCACATCGTTGCCCGCGCCGCCGCAGCCGTCAGCGGCACCAGCTTCGCCGACGTTGACACCCGAGCGCGTGATAAGCCCGACGCTGCTCGTCACGCACTCGAAGAGCGACTACGTCAGCTTCCTCGATCCGGCGAGCGGGACGTACGACAAGCTCGTCGTCGGCCGCGCACCGTTCGCGGCCGCCCTTGGGCCGCAGCACCGCGCCTACGTGACGACGGCGGAAGGCATCGCCGTCATCGATACGGCGATGCGCAAACGGCTCGCGCTGGTGCCGTACCTGTCCAGCGTTGGCGCAAATCCCCGCTACGGCGAGTACCGCGCCGGCGGCATGGGCCTTGCCGTCTCGCCGGACGGCAAGCAAGTCTATGTCGGTGTGTATCTGGGCTCGAGCGCCAGCCAGCTCGAGATTCTCGACACCGACACCCTGACCATGACCGCCCGCGTCCCGGTGGGCATGAGGCCGTTCGATGTCGTCGTCGCCCCTGACGGACACGAAGTGTACAGCATCGACCACGACGGGTATACCGTGACAGCGGTCGATCCCAAGACCCGTAAAAGCCGCACCTTCGAAGCGGCGCCGTTCGGCAAAGGCGGCTTCGAGAAGCCGCACTACGCCGCCGTAACCGCAAGCGGCCAACTCTTGCTGCCCTATCAAGGCCGTGGGCTCGTTGTCCTCGACCCGGCAAGCGGCCAGTACACGGTTAAGCCGCTGACCGGCAACACGCATCAGGAAGGCGTCGTGCTGACCGATGACGGCAAGCAGTTGCTCATCGTCGGCATCGGAGCGGCAGGAAGTGCTACAGGCCAGCCGAATCTGACCGTGCTGGATACAGCGACGTATACTGAACGCATCGTTCCACTGACACGGCTCCATCAGATGGTCGCCGTCAGCCCGGACGCCAAGACGGCCTACCTCACAGGCGGTGTCACCTATGCGGATACCGGCTGGAACGGCATGACCGTCATCGACCTCACCGCCGGCACTGCGCGCGAGATCGCCTTGCCGGACTACCCATTGGACGTCCAGGTGCTGCAGGAGTAACCTGCTTAGGTACCGAACAGCTTGATCTCATTCGTGGAATCTGTGCCTTCCCCCCATGCAGCCCTTTTTGTGAAAAAAAACTGCCTGTTCACAGGAATTTCCCTAACTTATCGGCAGTTA
>NZ_RXHU01000173.1:478-1127 GCF_003955665.1 Paenibacillus whitsoniae | reverse complement strand
GCGCAATCTCCGCAAGCGACTTGCCCGCTTTACGCTCGGCCGCCAAATCTTCTTGCGTCATGCCAAGCAGGGTCGTGAGCACTTTCGGATCGCCGCCGATACCGAATCCCGGCATGAAGCCACCTTTGCCGAACGCAGGCGAGCGATGATCGCCGAAGCCGCGTTCCTCTCGGTTCCCCTTGAACCCCTCAGAGAAGCTGTGTTTCTTCACCGCAGGCGACGACGTTGGTGCTCCCGGCGAAGCCGTTTCATCTGCAAATGCCTGGTTGTGCTGCAACAGGAGTCCCCCGCCGATAAGCAAGCCGGCTGCTAGCGTACCGGCAACCCAAGTTTTATGTATGCGCTTCAATTTTATTCCCCACCTTTTGCTCTAAATGGTCAGATCTTTTTCCAGTGTAGCGTACAATTGTGAAAAAAGTGTGAACATCCAATGAAATCGCGAATATACGCAGCTCAGAAGAGCGACGGTTGGCGAGACTAGTTTAGCGGAAGTGGCAGTTGCAGGAGAGTGGCTAGTTGGGCGAAGAATGGCAGGTTTCCAAGAATAGCTAGCTGGGCGAAAGGTGGCAGGTTTCCAAGACTAGCTAGTTTTTCGCAAGCGGCCACTGAGAGTCTAGTTTATGTAAGCGGATGCAACCCCTCTTATTTT
>NZ_RXHU01000173.1:0-313 GCF_003955665.1 Paenibacillus whitsoniae | reverse complement strand
GAGGGGCTAGCCACTCTTATTTCAAGCTAATCCGTTTAAAACCCCAAAATAAGAGGGTTTTCCTCCTCTTATCTTCCAGCGGCGCTTCACCGGCGCAGTCACCTCCACGCAGGCAGCCGCCTGTACGCCAGCCAGGCGCTTCTTCATACGGCCGCGCTTGGCCCGCTGCAGCACTTCTCCCGAGGCGCCCACACCCGCGGTTCCCCGCACGCATCGGCGCCTCACCTTACCGCTTGCTCCGTGCAAGCGCAACAAAACAAACCATCGCCCCGAGCTCCAGCACGGCGATAATGACACCCAGCGGCACCGCGGT
>NZ_RXHU01000172.1 GCF_003955665.1 Paenibacillus whitsoniae | reverse complement strand
GCGTGGGGACTAGCTGGCCTACGGCTGCCGCGGCCATATAAAAACGCCCCCACCTGCAGGCGGGGGCGTGAACCTTATTTCGGTGCATCGAACGTATGCACCGATTTCCACGTGACACCACCGTCGCTGGTGGTGTACATGACGCTGGGCTGATCATTATCATTCGTAATGAGCCAGCCCTGTTTGGCGTCGGCGATCGCGAGCAGCGGATCGCCGTAGCCGGTGAACGACTGCTTGCCGTTCACCCAGGTTTTGCCGCCGTCGGTCGTGGAGCCGACGGTGACGGGTTTGTCGCAGGCCGGGCACAGGCCGGCCATGAACGCGACGTCGGGGCTGGCGACGTAAAGCGGGCCTGGCTTCGAGCCGGCGTTCTTCGGTCCCGTGTTGGCCTCCGTCGGGAAGCCAGGCGCCGGGCCGCCTCCGGCCGTACTGTTCACCAGTACGGTCTGCCAGTTTTTACCGCCATCGCGTGTGTGGAAGAGCGAATACGACGTTTGCGTCATGCCAGACTCGCCAATGAAGGCGATCCAAGCATCATCCGCACCGGCGGAGCGGATGATCGTGCCGGTGACAGAGGCGACTGTCGGCTTGGTCATGACGGTGCTCCAGTGCTGGCCGCCATCCTGGGTGCGCAGCACTTCGATGTTCGAGCCTTTTTGCCGGGCGGCCCAGCCGTTCTTCGCATCATGGAAATAGCTGTCGCCCGAGATGCCTTCCGGGACGACCAGCGTCGTCCAGGTTTTGCCCCCGTCCTTCGTCTGCGCATTGCCGCTGAAGGCCTCCTGCTTCGAAACGAAATGCAGAAACGCGCTGCTTGGCAAATGGCCGCCTGTGGCGCTCCAGCTTTTACCCCCGTCGGTTGTCGCCAGCACATTGTTGCTGTCGCCTTGGACCGCCCAGGCTTCCTGCCCGTTCAACGCAAAAATTTGCCGGATCGTTCCCTTCCCGGTGTACTGAACCTTCCAGTCGACCCCCGCATTATCGGTGTGCGCGAGCCAGCCGTCGCCACCGATCCAGCCGGCTTTCGGGTCTGCGAGCCGAACGGCCGTTACTTTTTTCATGGCAACGGAAGCCGATGTCCCCTGCGAAGCTGGCGGTGAACTGCTGGTTGGCGTTGACGCCGGCGTCGGCGTCGGTTTGCTGCTCTCCACCGGTGACGGTGTCGTAGAGGCAGGCACCGATGTTTCACTGGCCGAGCCCGAAGATTTGCAGCCCGGGAACACGACAAGCGCGGCGAGCGACAAGAGCATTAGCGATTTTTTTATTCTCATAAGTAAGTCCCTTCCTTCCCTGAAATCCACTTCTGTACTACATAGACGGTACTTTTCCCATAAAAGTTGACGTCTCTCACCCTACCATTTTCTCCAATCTTCAAAAAATAAATAGCATGACTCCCTCTTTTGACGAATACAATCAAAATCAGAAAGGGGGCCGCGCTACTCTAACGGAAAGGATGAGGACTTTTGAAATTCATATGGGCCAAAAAAGAACTGACCCTGATGATTATTCCTGGGGCTCACCGCCGTACGGTACGATTCAAACTCCCGCAAAGCATGCTCATTATCGT
>NZ_RXHU01000171.1 GCF_003955665.1 Paenibacillus whitsoniae | reverse complement strand
CCCAGCCTGCTGCTGCTGGTACTGACGGGGTTCGTGATCACGATTTATGTGATGCATACGACTTCAGATCAGACCAAGCTCAGTATGCAAGCCGAACTCGACGGGCATGATCGCCAATTTACCGAGCAGCTCACGCAAAAAAATAGCGAGCTTGAAAAGCTCCAGACCGATTTAATTACGCTCAGCCGGCAAGCCAACGATTTTAAAGATACGCTGGAGGAAATCAAGCAGTTGGACCATGTCATTGAACTGATGGCCGAGCCCGAAGGCGCAAGCGGGACAAGCAAAAAAACGGCAGGCAGCCCTTCGCCCACCGCCCCAAAACGCCTCGATATCGGCGGCAGCGACACCCCTGTGACCTCCGACGAAGTGTTTGCTTTGGTCGGCGAAACGAAGGACGGGTTGTCCTCCCTCGTCAGCGACATCAATGGCCTGCTGGAGCATCTCAAAGCGTCCGAGGCCAAAATTAAAGAAGCCGAGTATATTCGCAGCATCACGCCCACACTCTGGCCGATCGCCAACCATCGGATTTCCTCCGGTTTTGGCATTCGCCTCGATCCCTTTACGCTCAAGCCATCCATGCATACCGGACTCGATCTCGACGGCGATATGAATGATCCAGTCTATGTCGCAGCCGCAGGCAAAGTGATCGAAGCGGGCTTCGACAACGATCACGGCAATCATATCATCGTGGAACACAGCAAGGGCTTGGAAACGGAGTACATGCATCTGAATAAAATGCTTGTAAAACGCGGAGAATCTGTATCGAAAGGACAGCAGATCGGGCTTGTCGGTTCGACCGGACGGAGCACCGGTTCTCATCTTCATTATGAAGTGCATAAGAATGGCGTCCCGATCAACCCCATGCCCTACCTGATCACAGACCGAAAGGATGATGAACGCAAATGATAGGCAGCTCAAAAGGTAAACGGGTCGATACCAAATCGACGGACACGCTCATCGGAGGCAGCACCATTTGTGAAGGCAAATTCATGTCGGAAGCGAGCCTCCGCATCGAAGGACAACTGAGCGGCGACGTGGAGTGCGCGGGCGACATTACGATCGGCGAGAACGCGGTGCTGCAGTCCAACCTCTCCGGACGGGATATCCTGATCGCCGGCAGAGTCAAAGGCAACGTACATACGAAAGGCAAGCTGATCGTCACCTCGACCGGCGTCCTCATCGGCAATATCGATGTGCGGTCGTTCGTTGTGGAGGAAGGCGGCATTTTTCAGGGCAGCAGCGCGATGCCTGTAGGCGTCGCTGAGAAAAACAGCGGCGGCGCCAAGGTTATCGATGCGAAGGCGCATAAGCAGCATAAAAACGAACAGCAGGCCGCCGCTTCCGGCGGGAACTAGAAGCATAAAACCACCAACG
>NZ_RXHU01000170.1 GCF_003955665.1 Paenibacillus whitsoniae | reverse complement strand
TCTACAAGCAGGCGTTCACGCAAATGAGAATGGGGTACGCGACGGCGGCGGCATTTGTGCTTTTTGCCATCGTGCTGACGATCTCGCTCATACAAATGAAGCTGTTCAGTCGGAACGCGGACGAATAGGGGAGGGAACGTAATGAATAAAATGTGGAGCATGCTCAGGCTGGTGATCATGGCGATTCTTGCGCTCATTTCCGTTGCGCCGATTGTCTGGATGGTGGCGGGGGCGTTTCGCCCGTATCAGGAGCTTTTTAAATATACGACGCTGGACTGGCATCTGATTGTCCCGGTGGAGTGGACGTGGAAAAACTTTCATAATGTGATTTTCAACGCGAGGAACCCGTTTCTGCGCTATATCTGGAACACGCTGTTTGTCGCTTCGGTCGTCACGGCGCTGGTGCTGATCATTAACTCGATGGCGGCGTTTGCTTTTGCGAAAATCAGGTTCCGTTTCAAAACGGCGGTGTTCGCCCTTTTCATGTCTGCGATGATCATTCCCGGCGAGGTGACGCTGGTGCCGAACTATTTGCTGATGCACGACCTCGGCTGGCTGAATTCGTACAAGGCACTGATCGTGCCGTCGATGCTGTCGGTGTTCGGGATTTTTATGCTGCGGCAGTTTTTCGCCGAGGTACCGAACGAGATGATGGAAGCGGCGCGGATGGACGGGGCGAGTCTGCCCCGCACGTACGTCGCGATTGTGCTCCCGGCGGCGGTGCCGGCGCTGATTACGCTGGGCCTGATGACGTTTCTCGGCAACTGGGACTCGTATCTGTGGCCGCTTATCGTCATCAACGAACAAAAAATGCAAATGATCCAGGTCGGCATCTCCACCTTTTCCTCCAATGAAGGGACGGACTGGTCGAAAGTACTGGCGGCGAATACGTTGTCGACGGTGCCGATTTTGCTGCTGTTCCTGTTCCTGCAGCGGTATTACATTCAGGGGATTACGATGTCGGGAATTAAAGGGTAGGCAAAAGGAGTGCCCGTGCGTCAAGCCAGTTGACCGGCTTTGTGTGTTCATGAACTGGAAAACCTCCAGTTCATTTCTGCAGTTTGAAGTGGATTGCTGCCAAAGGGGCAAATGAGCTGGAAGAATTCCAGTTCAGCACCCCGATTTGGGCGGAAATGCCAAAATAAACTGTAGAAATTCCAGTTCATTGGAGGAGCGGCTTGCAGATGATTGGGCATGGGCGCCGCGAAATTCTGGCGTAGATAATAACGACGGGCTCGCGGTGGAGAGAAATTGTGGCGAAGGAGAGATATCGGTGAAATATGATGTGGTGGCGATCGGCGAGTATTTGATTGATTTTACGCCGTATGGGGTGTCGGAAGCCGGTCAGCCGCTGTTCGAGCGCAATCCGGGCGGCGCGCCGGTCAATGTGGCGGTAGCGGTGGCGAAGCTCGGCGGTAGGAGCGGATTTATTGGAAAAGTCGGCGCAGACCCGTTCGGCGCATACTTGCGCGAGGCGCTGGTGGAACAAGGCGTGTCAGACAGCGGCCTGGTCGTCTCGGACGAGGCGCACACGACGATGGCGTTCGTGCAGCTTGACGGCAGGGGCGAGCGGTCGTTTCATTTTGCCCGACAGCCGGGGGCGGATCTTCTGCTGCGCGAGGAAGAGCTGAACAAGGCGATGCTGGACGAGGCGCGCATCTGCCACTTCGGCTCCATCTCGATGACGGCGGAGCCTGCATATTCGGCGACGGTGGCGGCTGTGCAGCGGGCGCGGGAGCACGGGGCGCTGATCTCGTACGACCCGAACTGGCGCGAGTCTTTATGGCCGGATGTGGAAGTCGGGAAAAAGACGATTGCGGCAGGTCTGGCGCTGGCCGACATCGTGAAGGTGTCGGAGGAGGAGCTGCGCTTCCTGACGGGGGAGCAGCAGTTGGAACCGGCTGCCCGCGGGCTGGCGGAGCGGCATGCGATCACGCTGCTGTTAGTGACGGCCGGCGGCGAGGGGGCATACTACTTGCTGGATGGCAAGTGGGGGCATGTAGAGAGCTTCGCTGTTCGTACGGTGGATACGACGGGAGCGGGGGATGGCTTTTTTGGGGCTTTTTTGGG
>NZ_RXHU01000017.1 GCF_003955665.1 Paenibacillus whitsoniae | reverse complement strand
CCTGAACGTCGATTTCTTGGGCATGACGGGCAAATTTCATACCCATTGGGGCGAGTTTGGCGGTTATAAGCACCCGAACGCTTTGCTCTGCGAAACGGCGGTGTGCTTGGCGAATGGCGCGCGATGCTCCGTCGGCGATCAACTGCATCCGCATGGGCAGCTTGACCAAGCGACCTACACGCTCATCGGCCAGGCTTATGCGCAAGTAGAGTTGAAAGAGCCCTGGTGCCGGGACACTTCCAATGTCGCAGACATCGGCGTCCTCTCCTTGGAAGCCGCGTCCTCGATGGATACAGGATTTCATAGCAACCCTTCCGATCTCGGTGTTGTACGCATTTTACAAGAAGGGCATTACCTCTACGATTTCTTGGACTTGACGTCCGATTTCACGCCATATCGCGTGTTAATTTTGCCGGATGCTGTGGCCATTACAGAGAGTTTGCTAACCAAGCTGAACGCTTACTTTCAGCAAGGCGGGAAGGTGCTCGCCACCGGACGATCCGGCCTAAGTGAAGAGTGGGACGCCTTTGCGCTGGATCTCGGCGTTCGCTGGGCAGCGGTCAATCCGTATCAACCAGCCTACTTCAAGCCTGATTTCGCCTTGCAGACACAAAGCCCGGCTTCATTTGTATTGTACGCGCCATCGCAAGTGGTGGAACTGAGCGGCGGCCAATCCTGGGGCCACATTGAAAATCCTTATTACAATCGCGATTTATTTACGTATTGCTCACACCAGCATTTTCCAACCGACCAACAAGCGGCGGCGCCCGGCATCGTTGAAAGCGAGAAGGGCATGTACATCTGCTGGCCGATCTTCGAAGAATATGCGACGGTCGGCAGCTACATCCAGAGAGAAATCGTGCAATTCGCCCTAAGCCGGCTGCTGCCGAATCCAACGCTTGAAACGAATCTGCCCTCGCAAGGCATCGTAACACTGCAACAGCAAGTCTCGCTTAATCGCAGCGTCGTGCATCTGCTCTACGCTTCGCCGGTCCGTAGAGGGAAGGGAATTGAAGTGATCGAGGATCTCCCCACGATGTCAAACATTCAACTAACGGTCCAGTGCAGGCAGAAGCCCGCTTCTGTCTATCTTGCACCGCAAATGACAACCCTTCCATTCCGTTTTGAGAACGGCAAAGTCACATGCACGATTCCAGAGTTCATCTGCCATCAGATGGTTGTGCTTCAAAATTAACAGTGATTAGGAGAGAGAAACATATGAACACATTTCACGGCTTAGACCTCGGGCTCGGCAGCTTAACTCGCATTTCGAATGCAGTCACAAGATCGATAAGCGCCGAGAATCCGACAGGAGAAAAAGGGAAGGGCGGCATGGCGACGGAGGGAACCGGAGCCTCCTGCGCAAGAGAGCTGGGCCAGGGCTGGAAAGTATCTCCCTCGGTCGACGTTCCGCCAGGCACCGTATTTACGCTGGCCGACATTCAAGGCCCCGGGGCGATCCAGCACATTTGGATGACGTGCCATCCCAAGGGCTGGCGCAATCTCATCCTGCGCATGCACTGGGATGACGAAGCGCTGCCATCTGTGGAGGTTCCTCTCGGCGATTTCTTCTGCAACGGCTGGTGCGAGCGAAGCAATGTGAACTCACTGCCGGTTGCCGTTAACCCGGCCGGCGGCTTTAACAGCTTCTGGGTCATGCCGTTTCGCCAAAAGGCCCGCATCAGCGTAGAGAACCGATCGCTTGAGGCGATTACGTTATTTTATCAATTTACTTACACATTAACGGAGATTGAAGAGGATGCTGCGTATTTCCACGCACAGTGGCGCCGCAGCAACCCACTGCCTTATCAGACGGTGCATACGATTCTGGACGGCGTCTCCGGGGCCGGTCATTATGTCGGCACCTATCTCGCATGGCAGGTCAATAACACCGGCTGGTGGGGGGAAGGGGAGATCAAGTTCTATCTCGATGGCGACGTGGAGTTCCCGACCATTTGCGGGACCGGTACGGAAGACTATTTTGGCGGTGCCTGGAATTTTGAGCATCCAACGGGGCAATACGGGATCTATTCGACGCCTTTTCTCGGGATGCATCAAGTCATTAAGCCGGACGGTTTATACCGCAGCCAGATGAGATTCGGCATGTACCGCTGGCATATCCTCGATCCGATTCGTTTCCAGCAGGATCTCAAAGTGACGATCCAGGCGTTAGGCTGGCGCTCGGAAGGCAGGTACTTGCCGCTTCAGGACGATATCGCCTCCGTTGCGTTCTGGTATCAGACGGAGCCGCATCAACCGCACCCGGTGCTGCCCGGCAAGGATAAGCTCGAGGTCATCTAACCTTAAAAAACGGCCACTTTATAAGAAATCGCCATTTTAAACGAAACGGAATACCTGTGTTGATTTCCGCCATCTCGATAGAAATGAGTCATTGAGAAAGTCCCTTGCGCCATGTAGTGTAGGGGACGTGGAGAAAGAAAGCGTTTTCCAAATAAAAAAGAAAGGAGTGGTTCACGTTGCTGAGGCGCTATTATGCCAACCGTTATTTTTTTCTCATGCTGCTGCCTGTGATCGTGTACTTTGCAGTGTTTCATTACACCCCGATCTACGGTGTGCTCATGGCGTTTCAGGATTATAAAATCTTGAAAGGCATCTCCGGCAGTACGTTCGTCGGTTTTAAATATTTTCGCGAGCTGTTCTCCGGTCTCTACTTTGTTCCCGTGCTGAAGAACACATTGATCATCAATGCCTATAAGCTTATCTTCGGGTTCCCAGCACCGATTGTGCTTGCGCTGCTCATTAATGAAGTCATGAGACCGGCGTTCAAGAAGCTCGTACAGACGATCAGTTATTTGCCTTATTTTCTATCGTGGATCGTGCTCTCCGGCATTTTTATCGAGATTTTGTCGCCGAGCCGGGGGATGATCAACATTATGTTGATGCATCTGGGGTTTAAGCCGATTTTCTTTTTGGCCAGCACGGATTGGTTCCGAACTGTTCTCGTTTCCACCGAAATCTGGAAGGGCATCGGGTTCTCCGCCATCATCTATTTGGCCGCAATCGCCGGCATCAATCCCGATATGTATGAAGCAGGGGACGTGGATGGCATCTCCCGCTTGCAAAAGATTTGGTATATCACCTTGCCTTCGATTTCACCGGTCATCGTCATCATGATCATTTTGACGTCGGGGTCGATCATCAATGACGATTTCGATCAAATTTTCAACCTGCTGAATCCGAACGTCTCCAGCGTTGGCGAAGTGATTTCCACCTATACGTACGTTGAGGGTATTTCCAAAATGAATTACAGCTATGCCGCAGCGGTAGGGCTGTTCAAAAACGTCGTTGCCCTCGTCATGGTGATTACGGCGAACTTTATCGCCCGCAAATTCAGCGATCACACGATTTTTTAGAAAGGAGGATGCCCCTTGAAGTCACGACGCTTATCGGATCGCATCTTTAGCTTCGTTGTTTATGTGCTATTAATTGGCCTGTGCGTATCGATCCTTCTGCCCGTTATGCAGGTCGTGACGATTTCGATGAGTCCAGTCGAGGTCATCAACCGATACGGCTTTCATATTATTCCGACGAAATTCGATTGGAGCGGCTATCAGCAAGTTTTTCATAAAAAAATCATTTGGATTTCCTATTGGAACACGATTGTTCGAACCTTGCTGGGAACAGCCCTCACCATCGTACTGACCTTTCTTGGCGCGTATCCGCTGTCGAAGAAGCAGCTGCCGCACCGTCCGTTCTGGACCGGCATCATCGTTTTCACGATGTTTTTCTCGGGAGGACTGATTCCCAGCTACATTCTGATCAAAAATCTCGGACTCATGAATTCCGTCTGGGCCCTGGTGCTGCCGGGGGCTGTCAGCGCTTTCCTGCTGCTGCTTGTTCGCAATTTCATTATTGCTTTGCCCGAGAGCTTGGAAGAATCCGCGAAAATCGATGGGGCGAACGATCTGTATATTCTTTGGAAAATCGTCGTTCCCTTGTCGATGCCGGTTCTGGCAACCGTCGCTTTATATACGGCCATCGGCCACTGGAATGCATGGTTTGATTCCTTACTCTATATCCAGAACGAGAAGAAACAGGTGCTTCAGCTCATTTTGCGCAAAATTATTATTGACGGCACCGCCGATCCGTCGATGACGGGCGTCACCGAAATGATGAACCAGCCGACGAATACGCAGGCGATTAAAATGGCGACCCTGGTCGTTTCCATCATTCCGATCATTTGTGTCTACCCCTTTTTGCAAAAATATTTTGTCAAAGGGACCTTGCTTGGCTCGGTGAAAGGTTAGTCCTCGGAAAATTCCGGGTTAACGCATATAATAAATTTAAGGAGGCGTTTACATGTCACTCAAAAAGAAGAGATACGTGGCAGGGATGGTCGCACTTTCGGTATTAACGATTCTGGGGGCGGCTTGTTCGAAGGACGATGCGAAGGAGGCTGCCAACACCGAAGCGGCGAAATCTACCGCAGCAGCAACAGACACTGCGAAAAAAGCGGAATCACCTGTCACCATCGACTGGCTAGCCTACAATTCGTACGGTGAACCTGACCCGCAATCCGACATCTTCAAGATGGTCGAGCAGAAGTTCAATGCCAAATTCAATGTCTGGTACGTCGACAGCCAGAAGTGGAAAGATCAATTGAATGTCAAGTTTGCCGCAGGCGAAATGCCGGATGTGCTGCAAATCCGCGACCAAATTCCGAAATACGTCGATAACGGCATCCTGGCTCCGATTCCGGAAGAGACCATTCGTAAATTAGCGCCGACCTATGCAGCAACGATTGACAAATATGATAAAAATCTATGGAACTCCGTGAAATATAATGGCAAATTATACGGCCTGCCGAGCATCAATCTCAGCGGCGATTATCCGACGGTTGTATTGTGGCGTCAAGATTGGCTTGACAACGTCGGCATTACAAAGATACCGGAGACGCTGGATGAGTTTGAAGCGGCGCTGCTGAAATTCCGCAACAACGATCCGGATAAGAACGGGAAGAAGGATACCTACGGGCTCTCCAATTTCTCCATTCCGTTCGTTCTCGGTGCCTACGGCTACCCGGGCTATAACGCGAACTATATTATCAAAGATGGCAAAGTGACATTTGCCGCTATTCAGCCGGAAATGAAGGAAGCGCTTACACTGCTGAACAAATGGTACAAAGAGGAATTAATCGATCCCGAGTTTTTGACCGGCGAGAATACAGGCGGTTACTGGGCCGATTCCCAGGCGTTCTATAACAACCGCATCGGCTTGACGGGGAACGGTATGTTCTATCAGTGGCGCAACGAGCTGTTCGGCGGCGATGACAAAGGCGGCGGTCAATATCAGAACTTCCTGAAATCGCAGCCTAACGGCAAAATCGTATTTGGCAAGCCGCCGGTTGGACCGACCGGCAAATCGGGTACGCCGGCATGGGGCGTCAACAGCACGGCTGTGGGGATCTCCACCAAGGCTGCCAAAGATCCTCGCAAAGTCGAAACGGTATTGAAAATGCTCGAAACTGCTTTTACAGACTACGACTACTATTTGACTGTTCTGAGAGGCAAAGAAGGAAAGGATTGGAAGAAAGTCGACGCAAGCGGCAAGGTGCAAATTTTGAATCAGGGGGCCAGCACAGCGGATATTTCCAAGCAAGGCATTCAAGTATTTAACATCATGAACAATCCGGATTTTGATAAGAAAGCAGATTCCGATTTGTACCGATTCGCCGATTCCAAGAAAACAACGGGCTATCCGCCGGTGATCGTCCCAGCCGTCGACAGTTACTCTCAACGTGTAGGCGACTTGTATAAACTTGCTACCGAAACGTACTACAAAATCATTCTCGGCGAGCTCCCGGTATCCAGCTTTGATGATTTCGTTGCAAAATTTAAAGCGAATGGCGGCGACCAGATCGAGAAGGACGTCAATGCCGAGTATCAAAAAATGCTGGGCAAATAACCAGTTGATACTGGTATAATCAAGGGTACAACAGTTTCCAACATCAAGGAGGACGAGAATGCAACGACCAAATTGGAAGAGCACACCTTTTTTTACACGCATGCTTGTTTTTAATTTGATGCTCATTCTCGTCCTCGGCATTATCCCGCTTGTCGTTCTATTTCAATATGTGATGTCGGCCTATAACCAGGAACTGAAGAACTTTAACTTTCAAGCAGTCAAGCAGATTCGAAGTACGATCGACGAGCAGTTTTTGAAGCCGACTGTTCAGATAGCCAACCGCAATCTGACGGAAACAACATCCGGCGAGCCGCCGTTGTTCTATCCGATGACTCATAACATTCGCAATGAATATTCGAGCCTAACGAATATCGGCACCATTCTCTCCTCGATCGAAGGGGAGCTTACCTTTGCCAATTCGGTGGATATGTATTACCGCAATAACAATGTGCTTTTTTACGGCACCAAGTTCTTCTGCTTTCTGAGTGAGTCGGACTGCAATCTGGGCTTCCGCAGCGCATGGCTCAAGGAATTTCAACAAACGGAAACGCAGATCGGCTGGTATACGATTGAGGCCGAGGACAATGAAGATCATGAGAAGCTGATCAGTTACGTCCGCAGCTATCCTTATTTTGCGACAATGGAGAACCGAAAAGCGGTGTTTGCCATCAATTTGAAGGAAAGCGCCATTCGCAAAAAATTGACCCAATCGCTGGATCAAGTAAAGGGACTTACCTTTATCCTTGATGATCAAGGACATTTGGTTTCCAGTAATGGCAGCGGGGAGGAAGAGCAAGTATTTCTCGCCCTGCGTGAGCATTGGACTCAGATGACGGAAGAGCAGCCGATTCTGAATACGGAGTGGAACGGCAAGGAGGCCGTCGCAGCCCTGACAAAATCGGAAATCAACAAGTGGCGCTATGTCACGATTGTCGAGAAAAGCGTGTTCTATAAAAGAGCTACCGATTTGCGCAATTTTATGTATTTTCTGGGCGGCGCGCTGCTGGCGATCGGCATTCTGCTTGTCTATATGCTGACCAAAAAAGCGCATCAACCCATTGGCCATGCCTTGATGGCATATTCGATGCAAATTCATGATCTGCACGATCAATTGTCGAAAAACGAACCCGTCATCAAGTATCACTATATTATGAACTTGCTGACGGGAACCGGCGAACCGGACCTTGAACGGCCGGTCTCCGACATGCAGCGGTTTCTGGATGTGCAGCTGCTTGAGGAGCATTTCGTCTGCTTTAATGTGAAGCCGATGGACGGCCTTGACGGCAACAGTCGGCACGATGTGGTCGCCGCCTATCGCATTATCGAGCGCCTGGAGCAGCCGCACGACCCGACGTATCGCATTTGGGCGATTGTCTCGGAGGATCGTCAAGTTTACGGCATTGTCAATGGCTCTGTTATTGCTGCGGAGCGTTTGGAACAAATGCTGCTCGAACAGATTCGCCAAGCGACTGACCAGCCTTATTGTCTATGTATGGGTAGCCCTTACAAAGTGGCGGAAACACCGTTGTCGGTTTCCCATCGGGAAGCCTGCGAAGCGGCGAGATATGCTTATTTCTACCCCGATCGGGCTGTGCTACGTTATGCGGAACTGCAGACAACGTCTCGGAAAGCCAATGACGGGACCGTCAAAGCGCTGGATGACCTTGCGGATGCGCTTCGTACAGGGGATCAAACCAAGGCACAGCAGACGCTGCAAGCGGTTCTCCAGGACACCTTATCGGAAACGTATAACGAAGAATATGGTCAGAATCTGTTAACCGAGCTGGTGTTTACGATTCGCAAAACATTGAAGTCGATGGGCATCAGCCTCAGTGAGCTGTACGGCTATGACATTCGCGAACATGCGAAAAGCTTTCCGAATATTAAATTGTTCTCCGCATGGCTGGATGATGTGGTGAGGACCGCGCTGCAATATATGGAGGAAAGGCGCCGAAGTCCAGATCAAGAGTTGGACATACGGGTCAAGAGCTTCATTGAAGAGCATCTGTTCGGCGAGCTGAGCCTGGATATTGTCGCCGAGCATATCGGCGTTACGCCGAACTACTTAAGCAGGCTGTTTAAGCAAAGCGCCGGTGTCACATTTATCGAGTATGTCACCAAGCGTAAGCTGGAGGCCGCCGCCAAGCTGCTTGTGGAGAATAACCATTCGGTTAATGAGATCGCAGCGATGCTGGGCTATCAGTCTACGAATCATTTTATACGCATTTTCAAGGAAAAATATGGCCAGACGCCAAAGCAATATCAGAAATTGGAGGCTTAGGAGTGGTTCGATGATCGCTTTCCATCTGTTGAGAGAAGCCCTATGCGCTGTTGAAACAAAGCCGGCTACGTTAGCCGGCGGTCCGCTATCGCCTGAGAAGTGCAAAGAGTTGCTAGAAGCGCCTCATCTTGCAGGGCTGTTGAAAGAGATCAAGGCAGAAGCGGAACGGGCGAGGTGCGAGCCAGTTCCATCCCTCAGCTTCGCCATCTTTTATCGTTTCAGTTCGACGGGCAATCGGAAAGAATTCGAGAAGCTGTATTTTGAACGGCGGGGCCGCTTGCTTGCTCTGACCTTGGCGACGGCGCTAGAAACCGATAATCGTCGATATGTAGAGACGCTAGAGAATTTGGTGTGGGCTATTTGCGACGAGTACGCATGGGCATTGCCAGCCCATCTCCCTGATACGCTGGAGGGGGTAGTCGCCTCACAAGTCCCTATGCATCAGACGGTTGACTTGTTCGCTGCGGAAACTGCCCATGCGTTAGCGGAGATGTTGTATCTGATCGGCGATCGTTTGAATCCGTGGGTCGTACACCGCGTGCGCGAAGAAATTGAGCGTCGGGTTTTTCAACCGGTATTCGAGCGGTCTACGCCGTTCGGCTGGCTGTCATGGCGAAATAACTGGTCCGCTGTATGCGGCGGGGCCGTGGGTATGGCGGCTTTGCTGCTGATCGATGACCGCGAAAGGCTAGCCGGCATGCAGGACCGCGTGGGGCGCGCGATGGACAGCTTTCTCTCTGGCTATGGCGATGATGGCTGCTGTCCGGAAGGCGTCGGCTACTGGAATTACGGCTTTGGCTATTTCGTCTATTGGGCTGAAATGCTGTACACGTATACGGGCGGCTCCATCGATCTCCTCCAGGGAGAGAAGATTCGAAAGATTGCTCAATTCCCCGGCATCGTGGCTTTATCGGAGCATGGCTGTATGAATTATTCGGATTGTGATGCGACGTATCAGCCGCATACGGGGCTGTTTAGTCGATTATGCCGCAGGCTTCATCTCGCGCCTCCGGAAATGACGAGCGTACCGTCTTTCCATGTCGATCATTGCTACCGCTGGCCCCATCAGGTCAGAAATGTGCTGTGGACAGAACCGGACTTGCTGCATGCCGCTGCGGAGGAGGGGAACTTTTACTTTCCAGATACGAGTTGGATGGTCGCGAAACGGCATACTACTCACGGCTTAATCGCGTTCTCGGCCAAAGGCGGAAACAATTACGAGCCGCATAATCACAATGATCTCGGTCATTTTATCCTCCATGCGGGCGGAGATACGCTGCTCGCTGATCTGGGCGGCGGGGAGTATACGCGCGAATATTTTGGTGAGGCGAGGTATCGGCATCTGCACAACAGTTCGGCAGGTCATTCCGTGCCTGTCGTGAACGGTTGTGAGCAAGTGGATGGCGCAGCGTATCGCGCGTTGGTTACGCGCTGCGAGACGAACGGCGATGACGTTCGATTTGATCTGGATTTGACGCGGGCCTACGGTCAGGGCGCTGGGCTTCAACAGTTTACCAGAACGTTTGAATGGGGATGCTCGGCGGAAGATGCTGCTGGGAGGTTAGTCTTAGAAGATCATTTTACCTTTGGCGATGAGACAGATCCTTCCGAGCGAAATGTAACGGAACATTTCATCAGCTATCATCAGCCAGTTGTCTACGGCGGGGAAGTGATCTGGGCGGGGCGCAAGGGGAGTGTGACGCTGGCCTTTGATGCAGCGAGCTTTGCTGTCGAAGTCGAAGCGATTGCAACAAAGATGCATAGCGGCTTGCCGGTTACGGTGTACCGATTGCGGATGCACGCGCCACATGTACCGAGTGACTATCACTGTCGGTTTGTTTTCACCTGCCATCTGAAGAGGAGATAGGCGGGGGCCGTGAGCATTGTTTGAATAATGACGAATGTAAGCGTTGCCATTCCAGAGAAGGATGTGTCGAGCGCGAATGAAAAGGAGATTGAACATGAGCAGGGTAGATCCAAATGAAATCATGAAACGATTGGAAGCCAAAGTCGATCGGATGATGGCGCAATTAGGGGGCCGAAGCCCGCACTATGCCGGCCAAGATGGCAAATATGATGATATGCCTACGGATTTTTGGACTTCCGGCTTCTGGCCGGGTATTCTCTGGATTCTCCATGATCTGACCGGCAAAGCGCATTACAAGGAGGCCGCATGGCGCTGGGACGAAGAGCTGGAAACGTGGTTTGTGCGGCCGACCGACCAGCTGAATCACGATGTCGGCTTTCAATTTTTGCCGACGGCGGTCATCAAGTATCTCATTACCGGCGACGAAGACGCCAAGCGCCGGGGACTATCTGCAGCCAACTTCCTGGCTGGCCGCTTTAATCCGGTCGGGCAATTCATCCGCGCCTGGAATGGTGATAGGCATCAGTGGTCGATCATCGATGCGATGATGAACATTTCGCTGCTGTTCTGGGCAAGCGAAGAGACCGGCGATCGCCGATACGCGCATATTGCCTCCATCCACGCAACAACGACAATGAAGCACGGCATACGCGAGGACGGTTCGTCAAATCATATCATTTCGTTCCATCCCGAGACTGGCGAGTTCGTGGAAGCGATGGGTGGCCAAGGCTTGGCGCCGGATTCAACTTGGAGCCGCGGCAATGCTTGGGCGCTGTACGGCTTTGCGAATACGTATCGCTGTACGCGCAATCCGGTCTTTTTGGATACGGCCAAGCGGATCGCTCATTACTTTATCGCGGCGCTGCCGGAAGATCATGTCCCTTACTGGGACTTCCGCTTGCCTTCGCTGGAAGGCATGTCCAGGGACAGCTCTGCGGCCGCGATTGCCGCCTCCGGCTTGCTTGAAATCGCCGAGCTTGTGCCAGTCGGGGAGCAACGGCTCTATCGCGACGCTGCCGAGCGTATACTTCAATCGTTGACCGAACAGTATGCAAACTGGGATCAACCGGAGCATGAAGCGATCCTGCGTCATGCGACCGGAAGCGGCACCGCCCTCATCGACGTGTCCCTTATCTACGGAGATTACTATTACGTAGAAGCCATTGCGAAATTGTGTGGCTGGCAGCATCGAATATATTGAGGACGAAGAACTCGTCTGCAGATCAGAGTTAAACCTTAAGCAACCTTTAAACCATCGGGAACAGCGGCGTTTGGACAGCGGTTCAGTCCATCCAACCGCTGTTTTTTTCTTTTGACAGAGGCCGAATGGATTCTATTAACGGCATGAAAGATTTACCCAGATTTATCCAATATAATAGGATTAGAGAGACGAAACTCGAGGAGGTTCAAGCATGTGGAGTTTTTCGGTGAAACGGCTGCTCACTTTAGCGGTGATGCTGCTAGTGCTAGTCCTAACGGTCCCCGTTTGCGGGGCAGAACGTCAGCAGGATCGACAGCTGCAACAATCCATACCATTTTGGCCTGCTGGTCAAATGCCCCGTATGTCCCCTGTCCCCGAGAAATCAGACAGGACAAGCACACAAGCTGAACCGAGCTTCACGCCTTTTCTGATTCCTTACCTCCTGGATAACAGCATCCAGCCCAAGGGAGCCGTTCTTCTGGCCGTAGACAGCGGCGCGGAAGAACTCGCTCGTTCTTACAACAAGGACGGTTATCAAGCTTTTGTCGTCAATTACCGGCCCGTCGCCAATGCAGGCGTGGAAGCTCAACTTGATTTTCAACGTGCTGTTCGTTATGTCAGATATCATGCGGCATCCTTTCGAATTCCGGATGATCGCATCATAACGGTCGGACAAGGAGCAGCCGGCACGGTTGTTCTCCAGCAAAGCAACCAGATGTATGGCTATATTCAACCAACGAAATTTATTGCTGTCTACGCCTCAGATGAGATCGATGCAGTTTCAGCCGATGCCAACGCGATTATCGCGCTGGATACAGGCATGGCGGACGATTTTGCGAATCCTGGTTTTCCGGCGACTTATTTGGCGTATAGCAGCAAGGATGCTGCCGCTAGCAAGGGATTTGGCTTTGCCGAAAGAGCTGCAGAGAATGCGATTGCGGTAGACGTTCATCTGGAAGAAGGGGGGGCGCAGCAAGCTTTGCCAACAGAATGGCTGGAGCAGGTTCTGGCCCGCAAAGCGCCGAGCTATCTCGACATCGATCAAAGCGTGGCGAAAGGCGCGATTGACCAGCTCGTCGCTTATGGAGGTCTCATGCATAACGCTGAGCGCTTATTTTATCCGGAAAAGAAAATTACGGTTGCGGAATTTACATCCATGCTGGTTCGCACAATGCAAATCAAAGTGGAGATGAATTCGGCCGGCGCCTGGTATGCCCCTTTTATGCAGGCGGCTGAAAAAGCTCACCTACTAAAAGGAATAGCCGAGGCCGGGGGGGAGGACGATTTGACGGTTGAAACCGCGAAAGTGATGCTGCAGAATGCGCGCGATGATTTAGGGCAGCAAAAAGATATGACCCGCGACTTGCTGTCCGCTCGGACGGCGATCTCAAGAGGAGGAGCTGCACAGCTCATCGCGACCTTGCTGGAGGGCGAAGAGGAAACCTATACCGCATCCTTTAGTCCGGCTGCCACAGTTGCCAATAATGATCTAAACGTCGGCTTTCTTGCCACAATCAAATCGGCCGCACAGACGGATACGTTAACCCTTCGGCAGGACGGTACGTACACGCTTGTCAAAACGATGCAGTCGGCACATGACGAGACAGATCGCTTCAACGTACATATTGCCTATACATTTGAAGGAAATTTTGAAAAGTCTGGCGGCAAGGTGATGTTAATGGCGCCTGCCTCGGCCGCAGCCCAAGAGGATTGGGGCCAACTTGCGGCAGCCGGAAGAGTTAAGAATCGGACGACGACCAGCCAGAATGATCCATCCATCCTGCGCTGGTTTACCGGAGCGTTCTTTAGCGCTTCAAGTGAACATGCGGATATGGAAGTGGTGATCGATGCGCTCCGAAAATCAGTTGCGTTCCCCGGAGAAGTGCTGCACCCCGAGTACGCCGGCATTTTGCAAGACAGCTACCCGAATTATAATTTTACGGAATCGGCTGTGACATTCTCCCACGGCAATATTACGCTTCGGGCGGCTGTGTTCGTTCCACAAGGTGTGCCAGGGAAAATGCCGGTTGTTATTCTTAGCCATGGAACCGGTGGAGGGATTGACAGCGAGCGCGGCATCATTCAAGATTTGTCGGCCAAAGGGTTCGTTTCTTTCGTATTTGAATTTGCTGGCTCCGGTTCTGGGCGAAGCACGGGACTGCAATCGACGGAAATGTCCATCCTGACGGAGAAGAAAGACTTAATGGCTGCGATCGAATACGTCCAAACCCTTAGCTATGTGGATACAGACCATATATTTTTGCTCGGATCGAGCCAAGGCGGAGCCGTTACCGCCATAACTGCGCCGGAATATGGGACGAAAATCAAAGGCATCATTCTCCAGTACCCTGCATTTAACATCGTGCAAAATACAGAAGGGGTCAGCCAGTTCGCGGAGCGTACCGTTTTGGGCGGAATTCCCCTCGGGAAAGTGTACAATACCGATGCCCAGAGCATCCTGCTCCAATTCGGCAATGTCTATAATTACGTCAAGCAATACAAGGGACCTGTGCTGATTATGCATGGCGAGAGCGACCCCACCGTCGATGTCTCCTACTCGCAAGAAGCTGCCCATGCCTATGAGCATGCCGAGCTGTTCATTTATAAAGGCGTCGAACACGGATTTGCAGGTGATGTTTTGAAGCAGACGAATTTGCGGGCTATTCAATTTATTTGGGAGCACGTCAAACGTTGACATATTGCACCTCTATTTAGATAAGGTCCCCGAATAAAGCGTTATATGACCAAAATCTCCGCGACATCCCGTTGTGGAGATTTTTCTTTATGCAAATTGAATTAGACAGTCTTCTCCTTATCCTGGAAAATATAGGAGCAAAGCATGCAGTCCCATGGAGGCTCATACAATGAGAGGGCAGGCACTGAAGGCTAGGAAGATTTCAGTTTGTACAATTACGTGGAGAGGTACGAGATGAGCCCATTAACGGAACCCTATGTAGATAGTCTGGCGCAGAACAGCAGTGCGATGAAGAACGGCAAAGATTTGGTGAAAAAGAACAGCTTTCCACTGCTCTGTCAGTCGGAGGACGGCACGCTCTTGTTTGGGGAGTGCAAAGGAAGCGGGAAGGAGCCATACAAGTGTTCGGTCGATCTCCTCAAGGAGGGGAGCCCGGTGTTTCGCTGCTCCTGTCCAAGCCGACAGTTTCCCTGTAAGCACAATCTCGGCTTACTGTACGCCTTAACGGCAGGTAAGACATTCGTAACGGCGGCGATTCCGCAGGACATTGCGGACAAACGGGAAAAAGCCGAGAAGCGGGAGGAGAAGAAAAATGAGCCCGCAGCCGAAGGGGCGCCGGCAGCCAAGCGCAAGCCGAACAAGTCGGCTTTATTGAAGAAAATAACCGCCCAGCTCGAAGGCATCAGTATCGCGGAAAAGCTGATTCTGCAGGTCGTGCAGGCGGGCCTCGGCAGCATGGACAAGAAAATGCTGCAGACTGCTGATGAACAAGCGAAGCAGCTCGGCAATTATTACATCCCAGGCATCCAAACGGCAATTCGTGAGCTGGTCCTGCGGTTTCGCGAGAACGATGATCCTGAGCTAACCTACTCCGAGGCGATCGAACAATTGACCACGCTGCATGCGCTACTTATAAAGAGCAAGGAATACTTGCAAAATCGGCTGGATAATCCCGAGGATCCGCAAGATGTGGAGTCGACGCTGGAGGAATGGATCGGACACGCGTGGCAGCTTGCCGAGCTTCGGGAGCACGGCCGCATTCGGAGTGAAGCCGAGCTGCTGCAACTGTCGTTCCGCTCTTCGGCGAATGCGGCGCGAGGCGAATATATCGATGAAGGGTATTGGGTGGACCTTCAGAACGGGCACATCCATACGACGCGGACGTACCGTCCGTTTCGCGCGGCCAAATACATCCGTGAAGACGATTCCGTCTTCCAGGTCGTGCAAGCGAAGGAGCTTGCACAGTACCCCGGCGGCCTGAATGCAAGAGTGCGCTGGGAGGAAGCGAAGCTTCGCGAACCTGATCCCGATGATCTGAAGAAGATTCACACCTTCGCGCACCGATCATTCCCTGAGGTAATTAAGATGGTTAAGAATCAGCTCAAAAGCCCCCTGGCCGATAAGCATCCGATTGTCTTCCTGCACTTTGCAGAAATAAAGCGTTCGGATACGAATTCCTATGTCCTGTTGGACGAACAAGGGAAACAGCTCTCGCTGACCGACATCACTTTTCTTGGCGAGCCGACAACTGGGCTGCTGGCGATGTTAAATAAGGTGCATTTGCAGGGTCACGCCATGTTGGTGATGTTCGAGCACAATTGGCAGCAGAACCGGTTGGAAGCTCAACCGCTGAGCATCGTGACGGCGGATGAAGTCATTCGCCTGCTGTACTGACGAATACCAATAGGAGACGAATCTATGAGCATTGATCTATTGTTTGATTTGCAGCAGGAGACTAGGCGCTTGTTTATCGCGGGCAGCGGCATGGCCGCCGGGGATTTGCGGCTGCAGCGCATGCTTCCGCAGCTCCAGAAGTTGGGGGAGACCGCCCCGGTGTTTCACCGGGTGGCGCAGGCCGTTCACCAGCTCATTGAGGCGGAAACCGCCGGGGCACCGGCAAAACTGCTCGAGCTGGGCACGCTGCTCCACGCCGTGTTGTACACACAAGGGAAGACGGAGACGAAAGAGGAGCTCCTGCCGATCGAAGGGACAGACAGCAGCCTTTCGACGAGGGTCCCGTATCGCAAGTTATTCCCGGTCCTTGAAGCGTTGACGCAAAAAGGGCAGGGCCGTATGGAACAGCTTCGCCAGGCCGATGAGGAGCAGTTATTTCAGGATTTTCGGGTCATATCGGCTGCAGTTGCGGCGCTGGATGACAGTTATGCGGAAATTCCCGAATTTCTATTTCGGAAAGTGCTGCCCGAATTGGGCGCTGCGGCGCTCCCGGCACTTCGGCAGCAGTTCAAGCCGGATGGGGGAAAAGGAGACAGCCGCAGGCTGACGTTGCTGCATGCGCTCCTGCCGAGATTTGACGGCTTGAGCCTCCTTCTGAACGCTGCGCAAGCGGGCTCGACAGAGGTCCGGTCTACAGCGATCGAACTGCTGGGATATTACCCTGAGCAAGAAATGTTCATTTTAGAACAGGCTGACGATAAGAAAAAAGAAATCCGCCGAGCGGCTTTGCTCGCGCTATCCCGGCTTGCAACGGAACCGGCGGTCGCCCGTCTCTATAAGGCGCTTCAATCCAAGGATAGGGACATAGCGATTGAGCCGATTCAGTTATGCCAAGCGAATCCGCTGACGCTGGGTGTCATCGCGTATGCCGAACAAGCGATGGCGCGCATTCTCCAACGAACGGGTGTCGAAGAAGCGGCTCAGCAGCTGCTGACCGCCATTCGCAGCTTAGATGGCAAGCGCATGCCGGAAGTCGTGCATTTTTTACAAAAGCTGTTGTCGGAGCCGGGCTGTATCGTGCCTGAAACGGAGGCAGCCCAAGAGGCGGCTGCAGCGCTTCTGCTGCAAGTGAACCTGCCGGAGGCGGACGCGTTCGCGATGTCGCTGCAGCAGGCCCATAACCGCAAATGGATTGCGTACAGCTTTCAAGCCGCTGTCAGAAGGCTTCCGCCGTCAGAGGTTTACGAACGCTTTGCCCATGACGTTAAGGATAAGAAGCATGGCGCTTCCAAGGACTTGCTGCGTACGTTCCGCAACTATTTTCCGCATTACGACTATCAGCTGTACCCGGAGTCCGATGCAGAAGAAACTGAGCGGCAGTGGGACCCGCGATGGATATGTCTGTTTATGAAAATGGATGAGGCAGAGCTCGTATGCAGGTTAGCCGAGGAACCGGACGGCGACATCATCGCTTATTTGGCGGCGGCGTGCCGACAGCATCCGAATTTTTCCAATGGAGCTACGCTTCGCAATATGCTCGCCTTATTCCGGCTGCGCGCGAGGGGAGCTCCTGAGCTGCTTATGGAGATTTTGGAAGGCGGCAAAAAGCAATTCTATTACCTGAATTATATGCAGCAGGTGCTGCTATCGCTGCTTCCGCCGTCTTATGCGGGAAAGCTTGAACAATTTGCGGGCACCGTTGCTAACGGATCCGTGAAGGAACAATTGCTTCGCATGGCCGAAGAGATTGCGGCGAAACCGGAACAGACCGAATTCGACGAAGAGAAGGGACAGGGATTATGGGGATGGATCAAAAGCAAGATGTCGTAAGATTGCCCGCCGAGCGGTTATATCTGGAGGAGCTGGAGGTACTAAAGCAGGGGGATCAAGAAACAAAACCGGCTGGCTGGCAGCTGTCTCCGAAAGCGGTTCTTACTTTCCTGACTGGCGGCAAGGTGAAGGGAGTCCCGATCACGCCGAAATATATCGGCAATAAACGGTTGGTTGAAATGGCGATTGCGACTCTGCTGACAGACCGGGCGTTGATGCTGATTGGCGAGCCGGGGACGGCGAAGTCCTGGTTATCGGAAAATCTAACGGCCGCCATCCATGGCGATTCCGGCAAAGTCATCCAAGGTACGGCGGGAACGAGCGAGGAGCATATCCGCTATTCATGGAACTACGCCCTGCTGCTTGCACAGGGCCCATCGGATCAGGCGATTATCAAAAGCCCGATTTTCCGCGCAATGGAAACCGGCGGGATCGCCCGGTTTGAGGAAATTTCGCGCTGCGCGTCCGAAGTGCAGGATGCGCTAATCTCCATTTTATCGGAGAAGACGATTTCGATTCCGGAGCTTGGCCGAGAAGTGTCGGCGTCACGGGGCTTCTCGGTGATTGCGACGGCGAACACGCGCGACCGCGGTGTGAATGAAATGTCGGCGGCCTTGAAGCGCCGGTTCAATATCATTGTGCTGCCTGCCCCCTCGAATATCGAGACGGAAGTGGAAATCGTCCGCAAGCGGGTCGGCGAAATCTCGACGAGCTACGAATTGAAAGCGTCGCTGCCAGAGGAGGAGGCGGTGCGCAAGGTTGTCACGATTTTCCGCGAGCTGCGCAGTGGCGTTACGTTGGACGGCAAGGAGAAGGTGAAAGGACCGAGCGGCGTCATCTCGACAGCGGAAGCGATCTCGCTCTTGACGGGCAGCATGGCGCTTGCCGGCAGCTTTGGCAATGGCCGCATCAGCGAGGAGGATATTGCCGCAGGGCTGCAGGGCGCGATCGTGAAGGATGAAGAGAAGGACCGCCTCGTCTGGAAAGAGTATTTGGAAAATGTGATGAAAAAGCGGGGATCGACATGGAGAAATCTATACTACGCGTGCTCGGAGATGAACAACTAGCGAAACTAGCGGGCGGTCAAGGGTTTCACGTCTTTGGCATACGGCATTTATCACCTGCGGGCGCCTACCACCTTCTTGCCTTTCTAGACGAAGTGAAGCCGACGGCTGTCCTCGTCGAGGGGCCGAGCGACGCCAGCGGGTTTATCGCGGAGTTGACATCTTCCGGCGTTATCCCGCCAATCGCGATTCTAGCCTACACGGACCGCATTCCCGTACAGACGTTACTGTATCCTTATGCGGATTACTCGCCGGAATACCAGGCGTTCCAATGGGCCAGCCGCCATGGGGCGGAAGCTGCCTTCATGGATCTGCCTTCCTCGCATGCGCTGGCATTGTATGAGGCGAAGCGGCAGTATGCGTCACCGGTCGACGAGACTGCGCAGGCGGAAGAGAATTATCGAACGTACATTCGCGATCAGAGCTCCATCTATCAGCGGCTTGCCGATTTGGCGGAGGAGCCGGACTATGAGGCTTATTGGGAGCGTCATTTTGAACATAATTTGCAAAAGGATGCATATCGGCGGGGGATTCATCAGTTTTCCGCGCAATTTCGGGAGTTGACGGCGGTTCAGGAACAGCAGCTGGCTCCGAAGGAAGCCGCCTATAATGACATTCGCGAAGCCTACATGCGGCGTAAAATTCTCGATACGATTGAGGCCGGCCATAAACCGGAGAACATCGTGGTCGTGACTGGCGCGCATCATGCCTCAGCCTTGGATCTGCGATTGCCGGTCATGACGGATAAGGAGCTGCGCGGCTTGCCGAAGACGCCGACTAAACTGACACTCATGCCGTATTCGTATTACAAGCTGTCGACGCACGCCGGCTATGGGGCGGGGAATCAAGCGCCGGCGTATTACGAGCTGTTCTGGCAGTGTTTGCAAAAGGGAGATTTAAACAAACTTCCGTCTATCTATCTCTCGCAAGTCGCTGCACACCTAAGAGATCAGGGAACCTCCCGTTCAACGGCATCGCTGATCGAGGGGGTGCGCTTGGCGGAAGCGTTGGCGGCCCTGCACGACGGCAGCCGCCCTACGTGGAAAGATCTGCGGGACGCGGCCGTCGTCTGCCTCGGATACGGCGAATTGTCTATCATTGCCGAAAGCCTGGCTCGAGCGGACATCGGCACGGCGATCGGCCGGCTGCCGGAGGGCGTCAGTCAGACGCCGGTGCAGGACGATTTGAACCGTGAACTCAAACGGTTAAAGCTGGACAAATACAAGACGGCCGTCGCCGCGACACTCGAGCTGGACCTGCGGGAAAATCGCCGGGTCAAGTCCGAGGACGCCGCTTTTCTTGATCTGAAGCGGTCCGTATTCTTGCACCGCCTGGCGCTGCTGGATATTTCCTTTGCACAGAAGCAGCGAGTTCACCAGGATTCCGCCTCGTGGGCAGAGAGTTGGGTGCTCCAATGGACGCCGGAAGCCGAGATTCAGACGGTGGAGTCGACCTTGAAAGGAGAGACGGTGGAACTTGCCGCAGCTTTTGTCCTTAAGGAGCGGCTGGACGCCTGCAGCGACATTGCTGAAGCATCCCGCCTCATCCGACTCGCCTGCGACTGTGCGTTGTCGGCGCTGATGGAGCAAGCGAAAGCCGCGCTGCAAGGGCTCGCCGTCGATGCGGGCTCTTTTGAGCAGGTCGCTGCTGCAGCCTATGAGCTGTCGGTGCTAATCCGCTACGGGTCGATTCGCCGATTCGACACCGATACGCTCATCCCGCTGCTGCAGCAGCTTTTTCTGCGCGGAACGCTGCTGCTCCTTGAAAGTGCAGGCTGCAACGACGATGCTGCCCAGGAGATGGTCAAGGCGATGCAAGCGATGCATCTTATTGCTCAGGACCACTACGAATCCGTCGACGAGATCTTGTGGATCAGCAAGCTGCAGGAGCTGGCTTCGCGCGATGATCGGAATGCCAAGCTTTCGGGCTTTGCTTTTGCCATTATGCTGGAGCGCAATGAGCTGGTGGATGAGCAAGTCGCCCAAGAGGTCTCGCGCCGGCTGTCGCCCGGTATTCCCGTTGACCTGGGGGCGGGCTGGTTCGAAGGCTTGTCGCTGCGCAACCGCTACGCGCTGTTGTCGCGAGGATCGCTCTGGCAGCAGCTGGATACCTATATCAGCTCGCTCGATAAAGCTGCTTTTCAGCGATCGCTCGTCTTTTTGCGCCGGGCGTTCGGTTCGTTCGAACCGCGGGAGAAAGCGGCACTAGCGGAAATGCTAGGCGACATTTGGGGCGTCGGCGCGGATAGTTCAGGTATGGCTCTGCAGCAGCCGTTAAGCAAGGAAGAGAAGGAGACGCTGAATGAACTCAACGATTTTGACTTTGGAGACCTCTAGCCTATGACGACTTTGGAGCAAGAACAATTGAAACGTTGGCGGCTCATTCTGGGGGAGGCTTCTGCAAAGAAACTGCAGGGGTACAGCGCAGGCTCTGAGCTGCTGGACGAAGAAGCGCTGCTGATGGATGAGGCGCTTGCCGCCATTTACGACGGAACGTCCACAGGCGGCAGCGATGACGGAGCCGGGGCAAGCAGCTCCCGCAAGGCCGGTCTTGGGCCTTCCGCGCCGAAGCTCGCCAAGTGGCTAGGCGATATTCGCACCTTTTTCCCGCCGGACGTGGTATCAATCATCCAAGCCGATGCGATCGAGCGGAAAGGGCTGAAACAGCTGCTGTTCGAGCCTGAGCTGCTTTCCCAGGTGAAGCCGGATATCCAGATGGTCGCCACTCTGATGGCGCTCAAGGGGAAAATTCCGGAGAAAACGAAGGAAACCGCGAGACAACTGGTCAAAGCCGTCGTCGATGAAATTGTGAAGCGGCTCTCACAGGACCTTCGACGGGCCGTGACCGGCGCCTTGAATCGCAGGCAGCATTCGCCGCTGCCCTCTTCGACAGGTCTGGATTGGCATACGACGATCCGTAAAAATTTGAAGCATTTTGATCAGGAACGCAAGCTGTTGATTCCCGAGAAGGTCTATTTCTTCGACCGTGCGCGGCGCAGCAAAGAGTGGACCGTGATCCTCGACATAGACCAAAGCGGCTCGATGGCGGGCTCAGTCATCTATGCATCGATTATCGGTTCGATTTTTGCCAGTATGCCGGCTTTGGAGACACGTGTGGTTGCGTTCGATACGGAGGTCGTGGATCTAAGCGAGCAGTGTGCGAATGATCCCGTCGACATGCTGTTCGGCATTCAGCTTGGCGGGGGGACGGATATTAACAAATCAATCGCGTATTGCGAATCGTTCATCGCGGAGCCGCAAAAGACTCTGTTCATTCTAGTCTCGGATTTATACGAAGGGGGCAACCGCACGGCGATGATTCAACGACTGGTCGACATGCATCAAGCCGGTGTAAAAACGCTTTGCTTGCTCGCTTTATCCGATCAAGGCGTTCCATCGTATGATGATGCGATTGCCAAACGGTTGGCGGGGCATGGCATTCCTTGCTTCGGCTGCTCACCGGATAAATTGCCGGAATTGATCGAGGGCGCATTGAAGGGATATGATCTCGTTCACTTGGCAGACAGGGTGAAGCATGGCAGTAGGGCGTAGCGGCTTGTAAGCGTGTGGCATGGCTTTGACAGTTAAACGATTCGATGATTTTGTATTGCCGCGTCTATTGCGGCTTTTTTTATTTTGAGATTTTCAAGTCTTGTACTATGATACGAAGTAGAAAAAGTTACTAAAGGAGCGATCGCATTGGCGCGTGTATTATTTATTAACGGCGGATCGGAAGGACATATCAATCCAACAATTGGCGTTGTGCAAGAGCTTGTTTCGCGCGGCGAAGAGGTTGTGTATTTTTGCATCGAGGCGTATCGCGAGCGCTTGGAGCAGGCGGGGGCTTTCGTCCGAACCTTTGATGATCAGAAATTTATCAAAGCGTTTATCTCAGGCGGCAGAAATTATGTGCTCGAAAGAGTCAACGGGCTTTTGCTTACAGCTGACATTGTAATCCCAAGCGTGCTTGAACAGATTGAAGGTGAGCATTTTGATTATATCATTCATGATGCCATGTTTGGCTGCGGACGGTTGTTGGCTCAAATCCTGAAACTTCCTGCCATTAATTCTTGTACGTCTTTTGCGCAGACGGAGGTATCCTTCGATCGTATGTTGGCATCGTTTTATTCACAGGTACCGGCAGACATTGTAAAACCGATAACTGATACTTTTCAAAGCTTGAAAATGATGGTCAAAGAGAAATACGAGGTGGAGATTCGCTCTCCGTATGAGGTGTTTTGCAATCCTGCCCCGCTTACCATCGTGTATACGACAAAAGCTTTTCAACCGGAAGGGGAGACATTCGACGCTTCCTACCACTTTGTAGGGCCATCTCTCTCGCAGCGCTCGGTGGCAGGCGCTTTCGACTTTACAGCCATCGAGGGAAAAAAACCTATTTACATTTCGCTCGGGACCGTCTTTAACCATTCCCTTGATTTTTATAAGCTTTGTTTCGAGGCTTTTGGGAACACGGATCATACGGTTGTCATGTCGATCGGAGATAAAGTTCGCCTTGCGGATATAGGGGACATACCCGAGAATTTTATCGTCCACAATTATGTTCCGCAAATTAAAATCCTCCAATCTGCTAAATTATTTATTACGCACGGCGGCATGAATAGCACCCATGAAGGACTTTATTACGGTGTTCCGCTTCTAATCCTCCCGCAAAGCGCGGACCAGCCAGTGATAGCGCGGCAGGTTGCCGATCTTGGCGCAGGTATCGTTTTGCAAATGAACGGCTTGACTGCTAATCAATTGCGTGAAGCTGCAGACCATGTACTGGGCTGCGCTACTTTTGAGCAATCCGCCACCCGACTGCAAGCGTCCTTGCAACAATCAGGCGGGGCTCGTCAAGCGGCTGACCAGATTATCGAGTTTTGTAAATCGAACCTGTACAACAAGGGCACCGGCAAATTCATTTGACGAGCCTCTGATTATCCTGTATGTTCGAATAGAGCTACCTATCAAGTAAGATCAACAGGAGGAATCACGCATGGATCGGGCCTATATCATCAAAATCAACGAATATTTGCAGATTGATCCATATAATTTGGATTTGATTCTCCAGTGTTTTGATGAGATTCAGAACTCGGAGTTTTTGAAAGAGCAGCTGGCTATTGCTCGGCATCAAATTTTTGTAGAGAATCTCTATGATTTATCCGATGAGGTGAAAGCGAATGTGGCAAGTCACCTGCAAGGAGCCAACTTTTTCCCGCTAATTGTGCTGCTGGACAAATTCGATGACGTTCTCGCGTTTTACGAGAAACATCAGCTGCCTAGGGAAATCCTGGTTCATACGTTCCTCGACGTGAACTTGTGGATTCGCGGGTATAACGATCGAAACCACAAGGATGGATTTGAAGAACTTCGCTGGTTGAAAATCCATTTCAAAAATGAAATTTTCAGAGTGGGGCGTCTGCAATTTATTTATAAGAAGAATTATTTGAAAGCCAACGTGTATACCCATAAATTAACCGGTGAAACGGTCATTATTCCGCATGATCTCTCGGCATTTGACGAGGAAGGGTTTGCCGCTTCATCCAGCACTGTGCAGTTTACGGCTCAGGTAAAGGAAACGGACGAGGCGATTTTTTCAAATTGCGTACTGCAAGACGGTGTGATGATCAAGCAGGATGTGGCGCTTGCCAAATCGGACTACGATCTCTTTTTGGGTGAAAACGATTATGTATTGGATGTCCATATACCGGGCTACGAACCGCTAGACGTGGAGAAATGCAAGGAGTCGCTGGAACAGGCTTTGACGTTCTATCAAACCTATTTCAGCGATTATACGTACAAAGCTTTCGTATGCGATTCATGGCTGCTCGCCCCGCAATTCAAAGAAATGTTGAGTGCCGACAGCAATATCAATAAATTCGCTTCCCTGTTTACACTCGTCACCGGAGCAGTGAGAAGCTCATCATTCTTGTTCTTCGTATTCAGAACGACAGACCCCGATTTGGAGAAATTGCCGAGAAAAAGCAGCCTTCAAGAATCGGTTTATCAGTATCTCAAAAATAACAAAAGTCTATCTGTGATGAATGGATTTATTCCAATCTACCCATCCAAGTAGACCGCCAAATATTCCTTGACTTCCGCAAAATGAACTGTTAGCATGAACATGTAAACGCGTGATAAGCGCTTACATATTTGCTTTAACTGAATACAATGTGACGGTTGGAGTCCATGAGATCACCCGAACAATGAGATGCGCTCGCTTACGAGCCTGTCCGTTGGTTCGGGTTTTTGTTTTGTTCGCGTGGACGCTTCCGCCATGGGAGGGAGGCGCCGGCTCGGCTGTAAGGCCAGCAGCAACGAACGTATTGGATCAAGATGAACATCTTTGCATGACAAAGGAGGAATCGATATGGTTCAAGTTCAAGCATTGCGTACTGTTAAGTCTGTTAAGAGAAGAAACTTGAAATGGCTTGCATCCGTTTCCCTTGCGCTTCTCCTGTTTCTATTGGCAGCTTTGCCCGCATTTGCGGCAACGCCCGAGAAGACGGTGAATGCCTCTGCAACGCTCGCCTATAACCTCAAAGGGCTCAATCACAACGCCGCCGTTCAGAAAGCGTACATTGCCTCCACGTATGTATACGTAACCCAGCGATCCGGGGGGACGTGCTATCTGTCGAGACTGCTGATCAACGGGAGCGATGCCACCTATGTGGACGAGATGACCATTACCAATGCCGGCCACTGCCAAACGCTGGATATGTACACTTACAATGGGATCAATTACTTTTATTTTAGTTCAAAAGCGGATGACACAACGTCCTATTACTGGTCGCTTCAAGTGGCAAGGCTGCAATACTCGGCTGGCGCGACCTATGATTATACTGATCTGCATAGGTTCACCTACTTGAACTATGCGAACCAGACCGGCACAAGCTTAGGGAAGACATACCGTGTCGATGGCGGCGGCAACAGTGAGTATACCATTTTTCGCGTACAGACCGAAGAAGGCACGGTTACTTGGTCCATTTACGATACGGTTGCTTTGAACCAACTGCTGGACAGTAACGAGCTGGTTCAGCTGAACAGTACAGCGGCCAAAAGCGCATGCGTCTACACCTTCACCCAGTCGGGCACCGACATTATCAGGCCGAACGGATCGTTCCAAGGTCTTGATATGCTTAGCAGCACGAATATCTATACGTCCGGCGGCGCGGAAGGCAATACACCGCAGATTGCCAAGATGTCCAATACAGGAGCTTACAAAGCTCTTGTCAGTATTACGAATGTCGGGACCCACGAGATTGAAGGCGTACAAACCAAAAACAGTAACGTTTACTTTACCATCGTGACAGACCCCGTGAATAAAACGAATACGCAAAAAATATATTATGTACCGGACAGCGTCTTTGAATAAAGAGGAAAAAAGATCAGCTTGTCTCTGAACGTGACTGGCTTTACAATAAGGAGATTATAAAGCCAGACATCAAGGAGAACACAAGGAAATGTTAGATCGAAGCGTCATGTTTAAATTATGGGGTGTCTCCCTCCTCTGGGGAGGCAACTACGTGGCGAGCGCGTACATGCTGCGCGATTTCTCGCCGATTTTTCTTTCTTTTGCGCGATTGGTTGTGATGTCGCTCTTTCTTATCTCGGTAGCGATGATCAATAAATCGATGAGATGGCCGAAGAAACGCGAGTGGGGGCTGCTACTGATGGCCGGCATAACTGGAACGCTGATCAATCAGCTGTTTTATTTCACCGGTCTGAAGGAGTCGACGGCAGGCAACGCGGCATTGATCATCGCCCTGGCGCCAATCGCGACGACTCTTCTGTCACGGATCTTCCTCAAGGAGATGATCACTGGGCAGAAGCTGGTCGGCGCGATTGTCGCGCTCATCGGCGTCATTTGTATTGTCCTGTATGGAGGCAAGCAGCTGGGCATTTCCCACGGCGACGTCTACTTACTTGCGGCCATGCTCGGCATGTCGATCAGCCTGCTGTTCATTCGCAAGCTGACAACGGCGATGACCTCGTACGAGGTGACCATTTACTCTACCGTAATCGGCACCTTGCTCATGTCGCCGGCCGTCGCGGTTGAAGCGATGAATGGCGGTCTGCATGCCAGTCACCGGCTGTTCACCTGGCTGCTCCTCATCTGCGTGGCAGTCATTGGACAGGGGCTTGCCGGCTTTTGGTGGAATCAAGGCATCGCTGTCGCCGGGGCATCCATGAGCGCTATGTTTATGAACATTCCGCCTTTCATTGCCATTATCGTCAGCCATTTTGTGCTTGGCGACCCGATCCTGCTGGCACAGCTTGGCGGGGGGATTCTCATTCTTGCAGGCGTTGCGATTACCAATATGAAGCGGCGGCTGCCGCACGAACCGAAAGCAGGGCTCGGTGTTAAGGGCGCTTAGAATAAGGGAAGCGGATCGGCACTGCATAGACATCGCTGTCTATGCAGTGTTTTTGTTTACTGAATGCAATGAAATCATCCCTGAACATGCGCAACCTTTCCGCTCAATATAGCGTTAAACAAGAGGGAAAGTGATTAAAATATTGACGGGAGGTGCGAGCCGATCATGAAAAAGAAGATTATACTTGTAATAACGCTGGCACTAGGCATAGGAACGATGGGCTGGGGTGAACACTTCGCCTTAGCGATGCCAACGGATGCAAACACCGTGAAAGCCAACACAATTACAATATTTGAAGATACGCCATTGCTCGGCAATGACGGGACTACAGTCGGGATGCTTGGCCCCCAAACCGTTGAAATCCTTAAGACGAGCCAAAGAAGAGTAGGGCATGGGGAAGGATATTTGTACCTATTTATCAGATCTCCTCTTGGCTTGGCAACGTGTGGATGATGCCATTCAATGCGGCTATCGGTCAGCCCGTTGCTGCTCAATCGAATCTGGAATTAATGGGCGTGGAACCGATATATTACGATCCGGGGCTTACAAAGCCAACCTGGATTCAATTGGCTCCACAAACCGTCAAAGTAAAATCAACTTGGGGGAACCGTTATCTGATTGACACGCCGAATGGCGACAGGTGGATCTCTCCCCGTTACGAAGCTCTATATGGCGTAGAGAAAGTGAAGGTAGAGGTACAGCTCCAAAGTGAGACGAAATTGGTTCGTTCTCCTTCGGGTTTGGAAACGGGCGCTTCGTTGAGTCCCCAGAAAGTAACGGCGAATGAGGTATGGCAGTACTGGTATCGTATCGATTCGTGGCTCGGGCCAGTCTGGTTCAAGCATTCTACGTCGGATACGGCTGACAAGCAGTCATACTAACGATGGTGTACGCTTCTAAGCACATGAATGCTATAATGGAAATATATGCAAATATGAACACTTTCGGAAGGATGTTTAAGGATGAGCGAATCGAATCAGGCCTTTATCGTCATATCAGGTGCGCGGGAGAACAATCTTAAGAATGTTTCCCTGCGCATTCCCAAGCGGAAGATCACGATCTTCACGGGGGTATCCGGATCAGGAAAATCATCGATTGTCTTCGATACGATCGCGGCAGAGTCCACCCGCTTGCTGAATGAAAATTTCAGTATGTTCGTCCGCAATTTCCTGCCTCGCTATCCGCAGCCGGATACGGACGCGATTGAGAACTTGAGCATGGCCGTGATTGTTGATCAGAAACGGCTGGGCGGCGGTTCTCACTCCACGATGGGGACGATTACCGATATTTCCCCGATTCTCCGACTTCTCTTTTCCCGCATAGGTCAGCCTGCCATCGGTGGTGCCAACATGTTCTCGTTTAACGATCCGCAGGGGATGTGTCCCGAATGCAACGGGCTCGGCCGCAGACTGGGCGTCGATATGAGCAAGGCAGTGGACAAGTCCAGGTCGTTGAATGAGGGAGCGATCCTGCTGCCGGATTATGCTGTGAACAGCTTCGATTGGACGATGATCGTGCAGTCGGGTTCCTTCGATCCGGATAAGAAGCTGAGTGATTATTCGGATGAGGAGCTGGAACAGCTGCTGTATGGCAAAGCGAGAAAAGTAGAGGTGGAATTCGCCGGTAAGCCCATCAATATCACTGTGGAAGGCATCATCGAAAAGTTCACAAACAAATATATCAAGCGGGATGTGAAGACGATGTCGGAGCGCACACAGCGAGCTGTTGCTCCGTACATCACCGAAGGGCCTTGCTCCAGCTGCCGCGGGGCAAGACTTAGTGCGGCCGCGCTCAATTGCAGGATCCAGGGACGCAACATTGCGGAGCTGTCCTCCATGGAGGTTGGCGAGCTCATCCGCGTCGTTCGGGAGATTGGCGACCCAGTCGCGGCGCCGATTGTGAAGGCACTGACAGAGCGGCTTCAGCATCTGGTGGATATCGGTCTTGACTATTTGACGCTGGACCGCGAGACGGATACTTTATCAGGTGGCGAGTCGCAGCGAGTCAAGATGGTGAAGCATTTGAGCGGCAGTCTGGTGGATGTCACTTACATTTTCGATGAGCCCAGCGTTGGCCTCCACCCCCGTGATGTACACCGGTTGAATGGATTGCTGCAAAAGCTGCGCGACAAGGGCAATACCGTCATCGTCGTCGAGCATGATCCCGATGTGATCAAGGTGGCGGATCATATCGTGGACGTCGGACCTTACGCCGGCAGCCGCGGTGGGACAATCGTGTATGAGGGGAGCTTCGAGGGTTTGCTGGAGTCGGGTACATTGACCGGCACCCATATGAAGCGGCCGCTTCAACTGAAGCCCGTTGGCAGACAGCCGTCCGGCAAGCTGTCCATCAAGGACGCCCAGCTTCATAATCTGCAGAACGTGAGTGTCGATATTCCAACTGGGGTGCTAACTGTCGTGACAGGTGTTGCCGGCTCTGGGAAAAGTACGCTGATTAACGAAGTGTTCCTCAGCCAGCATCCAGATGCGATCGTCATTGATCAATCGGCGATAGGCGTATCCACCCGCTCGAATCCTGCCACCTACACAGGGATTATGGATGATGTGCGCAAGGCGTTTGCTTCCGCAAATAAGGTAAGCCCGGGCTTGTTCAGCTTCAACTCCAAGGGAGCTTGCGACAACTGCCAGGGATTGGGCGTTGTCTATGCCGACCTTGCCTTCCTCGACAGCGTGAAGCTGCCATGCGAAGTATGCGGAGGCAGACGGTTCAAGGAAGAGGTGCTCGCGTACAAGCTGAACGGCAAGTCTATTGCCGAAGTGCTGGAGATGACGGTGGAGCAGGCGTTGGAATTTTTTGAACTGAAAGAGGTTGTACGCAAGCTCCAGGCGATGAGCGATGTAGGGTTGAACTATATTACGCTCGGCCAGCCGCTCAGCACGCTCTCGGGCGGGGAGTGTCAGCGCATCAAGCTGGCGAGCGAGCTGCACAAGAAGGGCAGCATCTACGTGATGGATGAGCCGACGACCGGTCTGCATATGTCCGACATCGGTCATCTTCTTGAAATTATGAACCGCATAGTGGACGCCGGCAACACGGTAATCGTTATTGAGCACAATCTGGAGGTGATCAGCCACGCGGATTGGATCATCGATATGGGACCGGACGGAGGCAGCAAAGGCGGGCAGGTCGTGTTTGAAGGCACGCCTTCGCAGATCATCCATGCGGAACTTTCGATCACAGGGAAGTATTTGAGGTAATGGCAGAGAGCCCACACCTTGTCAAAGGATGTGGGCTTCGCTATGCGGACGTCTTTTGGCAAATAGCCTTTGGGCGCTGAACGGATTGTTGAGTGTATCCAGTATGAGATGGCTGATGCCAAGTGCTTGGGCTTTTCCTTCTAAGCTCCCATCGCCAGGATGACGCCTATTGTCCGATCCGTTTAGCTGTCTTTCGGTAATCGAGCGGGTTCGTTTTGGCGATTTCCTTGAAAACACGCCCGAAGTGGCCGATGTTCTCGTAACCGACGCGTTCGGCGATCAGGGTAACCTTCCAGTCCGTCTCCCGGAGAAGACGCTGCGCTTCGTTGATCCGGATGCTGTTGACATATTCGACGAAGGAGAATCCGGTAACGCGCTTGAACATGCGGCTGAGATGATAAGGGGAGATGAAATGCTGCTTGGCGATGGATTCCAAGGATAGAGGCTCGCTGAAGCTGCCGTTAATGTCCGCGACGATGTCGGCGATTTTTTTATGGGCCGGGCTCTCGTGTTCAAAGTCGGTGCCGCTTCCGCGGTTCAACCGGCGTGCACACCAGATGAGCAGGCTAGCCAGCTGCGCCTGCAGCGCCGTTTCGGAGCCGGGAAGCGCATCATTCGCCTCCTTCAGCATCTCAAACAACAGCGATTGCACCCATATCCGATCTTGAGGGGGGACGGTGAGCAGCCTGATTTTCATCCGAAACGGTTCGAACAACAGCGGTTGATTGAAATGTCGCAGGAAGCCGTCGGCGAAATTGATCAACACACGCTCATGGTTGGGCAGACGCGTGTCGCCCGTTTTGTGGAGCTCGTATTTATCGATGAAAACAAGATCGCCTTCACGAATTCGGTAGGTCAAGTCTTTGATAAAATAGGTCCGTTCCCCATTAATCAAGTAATAGATTTCATATTGCTCGTGAAAGTGGTATTTATGCATCGTGTAGAAGCCGTTTCGTTGATGATGGTGGATGAACATATCCTTCTGCATATGAGCTCCCCTCCTTTTTCCTAACTATAGCACGACCCTCTTTACAAATGCGCAAAAAATGCGAAGAAATTGCCATAGATTCGCAAATATTCAGCAGAAAGGGGGCATTTATTGCGTTACAATGAAGGCGTTACACCAAGTGAAAAGGAGAAGAGGCCATGAGGAAGAAAAAGTATGCACTGGTCGGTACCGGCGGACGCGCCGAATTTTTCTATGGAGCTCTCGCCAGCGGGTTTCGCGATCGTACCGAGCTTGTCGCCTTCTGCGACATTAACGCTGTCCGACTATCCTATGCGAACCGGCTGCTCAGAGAGAAATACGCTCACCCCGAAATTCCTGTCTACGGCGTAAACGAATTTGATGCGATGGTAGAGAAAGAGAAGCCCGACACCATTATCGTGACGACGATAGACAGAGCGCACCACACGTATATTATTCGTGCAATGGAGCTTGGCTGCGATGTCATTAGCGAGAAGCCGATGACCGTTGACGAGGTCAAGTGTCAGGAAATCCTTGATGCTGTGAAGCGGACCGGGCGCAGTCTACGGGTTACCTTTAACTACCGCTATGCGCCGCATAACTCACGAGTTAGGGAGCTTATAGAGGATGGCGTGATCGGCGATGTGCATTCCGTTCATTTTGAATGGTTGCTCAGCACAGAGCATGGTGCAGATTATTTTCGCCGTTGGCACAGGGATAAACGCAACAGCGGAGGGTTGCTCGTTCACAAATCGACGCATCATTTCGATCTGGTTAATTTCTGGCTGGGCACCCGCCCGCAATCGGTATTCGCCTTGGGCGGTCTGATGTTCTACGGTCGCGAAAATGCAGAACGCAGGGGCGTCACGCAGTTTTACCAACGAGCGCATGGCAGCGAGACGGCGAAGAACGACCCGTTCGCGCTTCATTTGGAATCCAACGCACATTTGAAGGCGTTGTATCTGGATGCGGAGACCGCAGACGGCTACCAGCGGGACCAAAGCGTTTTCGGCGACGGAATTAGTATCGAGGATACGCTGGGCGTATTGGTGCGTTACGAGAATCAGGCGATACTCACGTATTCGCTTAACGCCTATCAGCCTTGGGAAGGATTTCAAGTCGTCTTTAACGGCAGCAAAGGGCGAATGGAATTGAAGGTGGTGGAACGCTCCTACATCAACTCGGCAGGGGAAAAGGAAGAGGAGGGCGCACTTTCCTACAAGCAGTTGACGGTTCAGCCCATGTTCCAAAAGGCGTATGAAGTCGAAATTGAGGAACGAAGCGGAGGTCATGGCGGCGGAGATCCGATATTGTTAAATGATCTCTTCGGAGAACCTGAGCCTGATCGCCTGAATCGTGCTGCTTCTCATGTCGACGGAGCCTTATCGATCTTAACTGGGATCGCCGGCAATGTTTCCATGCGAACCGGACGACAGATCGGAATCAAGGATATAGTTAAATTTTAACTTTTTTATGGATTTGTATTCCTATTTACGAACACGTGTAATATACTTAGAAACAGAATAGACATGTGTAGGTTGAAAGGAAGCCGCAATCCATGAAAGTAACCATTAAGGATATCGCCCGTGCAGCTGGCGTGAGCCATCCCACAGTATCGAAGGCTCTCAACGGCTCACCGGGCGTCAGTCAAGCCGTCCGTCAAAGAATTCTCAGCATTGCCGAGCAGATGAACTACATACCGAATCAAGCTGCGAGAAGACTGGCCGACAAGCAGACCCAGACCATCGGGCTGCTGTGGCCGAAGTCGGAAGCGCTGTTCTTCCATCACCTCAGCCTGCAGATTCAGCAGGAAGCCGCAAGACGGGGGCTCGACGTGATGATTTCACTTGCCGATCCGCCACGAGGCTTGCGAGCATTCAATGAGCACTTTGTTGACCGGATCATCTTCTGGAGTCCTCCGGGGTGGCAGCCGGACCTGGCATTCATCCAGCAGAAGGAGCTTTTTCACGGACGAATGCTGCTGATCGGCGGCGGTGCGCTAAAGGGCACACACCGGATCAGTGTGGACCGCAGCGGGGCGATTTATGAAGCCGTGCGCTACTTGGCGGCGAATGGGCACCGCAGAATTACTTTCATCGGAGATTCCCACGAGAAACAGCTAGGCTTTACCAAAGGCATCCTGGAACAGCGGATGGAGTATCATGAGCATTACGTGATTGCCGTGAAGGAGGGGGAACCGTTTCCCGAACAGCGGGTAGCGGCACTGCTCGATAGTTTAGATAAACCGACGGCCTTTATTGTCGATAACCAATCCTTTGCCTTCGGACTGCTTAAGCTTTTCAGAGATCGAGGACTTCGGATGCCGGACGATTATTCGTTAATCGTATATGACGAAATTCCTGAGATGCAGCGATTGGAGATTCCGGTAACGACGGTCGGCCCGCCGATTGGAAAGCTGGCTGCGCTTGCCTTGAGCATCATCGCTGGCAAAGAGCCGCAGGGACAAGACGATATGGCGGATATTGAGATAAAATGCGAGCTCCATGTGCGCAAGTCAACAGGACGCCTCTAAGCATGTTCAATTACGAACACGTGTAACAAACGCAAGATTGCCTTATTTCATTCGAACATTCTAAGGGAGGTTTTTGTATGAAAAGGTTCAAACTTGTTTCCGCTATCGTTTTGATCGCTTTTTCCGCTGCCGCATGCTCCTCGAAAACAGCAACGGATGCGCCTTCGTCCAACCCATCTAACCCTTCCAGTCCAGCTGCTGCAACAGCAGCTCCCGCGAAAGAAGTCACGCTCAAGATCGGCTTGCCTGGCAGCTATGACATCACAAGCAAAAAAATCATCGACGGCTTCCAGGCGAAATATCCCAATATCAAGCTGCAGATTGAAGAAGCGCCTTGGGCGGATTTTACAACGAAAATCGTAACGAATATCGCCGGCAATAACGCGCCGGACATCTGGCTCCAAGAGAATGCCGTGATTATCGGTTACGGGATGCGGGGCGTTGCCGAAAATCTCGAGCCCTACATCAAACGGGATTTGAAGACGGACGATTATATCGAATCCTTGCTGTCCGCCAAAACGCCGGACGGCAAAATTTACGGCATTCCGCACGGCGTCAATCCGAATGCGCTTGTCTATAACAAGAAAATTTTTCAACAGAACAATGTTCCTTTCCCCACAGACAACTGGACCTATCAAGATATGCTCGATGCCGCGAAAAAGTTGACGAAGGACACGGACGGCGACGGAAAGACGGACATCTACGGTTTCCAAACGGCGAGTTCGATTGCCCAAGGCTGGATTCCTTGGATCAAATCGACCGGAGGCTCGGCGCTTGATGCAGGGCTGACGAAGGCCACCTTTACCGACCCCAAAACCATCGAAGGCTTAACGCGCTGGGCCGACACGATCCTGAAGGATAAGATCAGCCCGACACGTGAGATGCAGACGAACCAGAACTATTTTCAAAATGAAAAAACGGCGATGACGTTCCTTCAGTATTCCGGTCAGGTCAACTTAAACAAAAACAAGCCTGATCTCGATTGGGACGTTGTGAAGGTTCCCATTGGCTTTGACGGCAAGCGATTCGTGCCAACGGTCGTCAATCAATGGCTGATCTACTCCAAAGCGAAGCCGGAAGCCAAGGAAGCAGCGTGGACATTTCTCAAATATTATTTGAGCGACGAAGCCCAAACGTTCTTATCCGAAAGCGGGGCCAGCCTGCCGGTGAAGAAAACGGTGCTGGCAGCGCTCGAGAAGTCGACCAGCAAACCGGCGAACAAACAAGCATTTACCAAAGGCGTTGAAGAGGCTGGAGGCACGCTGGATGAGAATCCGTCCTGGAATCAATGGCGCGCAGCGGCAACCCCGATCCTGAACGATATCCTTGACGGTAAGAAATCACCGGCGGATGGCGCGAAGGAAATTCAGCAAAAAGTGCAGTCTGTTTTGGACGAGAATAAATAAGCACGGACCATCGGTGGTCCGATCGAATGAGGTGTTTCGATGCGCAAACAAGGCTGGTGGGGCTTCGGCTTCACTCTTCCCTTTCTCCTGCAGTTGGCCGTCTTCTTCCTGTTTCCGTTCCTCTTCTCGTTTTATTTGACGTTCACGAAATGGGACCTGTTCAACGCGCCGCATTGGATCGGACTGAAGAATTGGTCGTCAATGGTGCAGAACGACGTATTCTGGTTATCCCTGCGTAACGTGTTCTACTTCGCTCTGCTATTCGTGCCGGGGCAGACCTTGGTCGCCTTAGTACTGGCGTATATGCTCAATCTGCAGATTCGAGGAAAGACTATTTTTCGCATGATCTACTTCTTACCGGTCATTACGCCGTGGGTTGCCGGGGGCTTGGTATGGCTCTGGATTTACAATAACGAATTCGGGATTCTGAATTGGATGCTGGAAACGCTGGGACTGGACAGCGTAAATTGGATTCGCAGCGAAAAATGGTGGCTCGTGATCGGTTCGATTGCGATCGTGAATGTTTGGAAGGGAGCCGGCTCTTCCATGGTCCTGCTGCTTGCGGGGATGCAAAACATTTCCAAAGATATTATGGAAGCCGCCCGAATCGACGGCGCCAACGGCTGGAAATATTTCACGAAAATTACGATACCCATCGTATCTCCCATGGTGTATATGGTCATGATTCTGTCGACGATTACGGCGTTTCACGCATTCGATGTATTTCTGGTCATGTTAGGCGAGAAGGGCGACATTAACTCGATTCACGACAGGAATATGGTGCCGAATATTCTTATCTACCGGGATGCATTCCTGAACGCAAAAATGGGCGCAGCTTCCGCATGGGCCTGGGGATTATTCGCAATCATTCTAGCCGTCACACTGTTCCAGAAAAAAATGGAGAAAAGGTGGGTCCACTATGAATAAACCGTCCGTTGGTCTACAGTGGACCGCTTATGTAGTCTTGATCGGCGGCACGCTGTTCATGTTAGTGCCGTTTCTACAGATGATCTCTACCTCTCTCATGAAGCCGGGCGATGAACTGACGCTGCCGCCGAAATTATGGCCAAATCCGTTCGAGTGGAACAATTATTATAAGGTTTGGGTTGAGGTGAATTTCGTCCGGTATACGATGAATAGTGTTTTAGTTACTGTGCTGGATATGATTGGGATGGTCGCCTCCTGTGCTTTGGTCGCATATGGCCTTGCTTTCTTTGAATTTAAAGGACGCAGCTTGATTATTGTGGCGATGCTGGGGACGATGATGCTGCCATCTCAGGTCACGATGATTCCGACCTATTTTATCTGGAAAGAGCTTGGCATGCTGAATACCTTATATCCGCTTTATTTGCGCAGCTTTCTGGGAGGCGCGTTCGGCATCTTTCTGATGCACCAGTTTTTCAAAACGCTGCCAAGAGAGCTGTACGATGCGGCATGGGTGGACGGTGCGAATCCCTGGACCATCTTTTACAAAATCTATATGCCGCTGACCAAACCTGCCTTATCGGCCCTGGCCGTGTTTACCTTTATCAGTTCGTGGAACAGTACCTTGGATCCGCTTATTTATTTACAAGACAAGAAGCTGTACACGCTGCCGCTCGGGCTTCTGTTTCTCCGCAACGAAGTGGAGAACAAAACACCAATGATTATGGCCGGTTCTGTGATTACACTGCTTCCGGTGCTGATTGTGTTTCTCTTCGCTCAGAAGCAGTTCGTGCAAGGTGTTGCATCTGCGGGACTAAAAGGATGAGTGGGAGGGGATAAGATAATGAAAGCTGACACGCGGACATCCAGTAGGAAGACGATGCCGAATATTTGGGGAGAGGGCGTGCTGTTTGCCTTTTCAGGGCTTGACGGAGAAACCGATACACAGTCGCAATTTGTTGCTACAGCAGGCACGGACGGCTATGATTTGCTCATTCATACGCCGACACGCCGGCTGCTGAAGCTTCGGCCAGCTGAGATCGGCCAAGTGCTGATCGCTACAGGGGATGTACTCCTTGCCGATACGGCAGGGGGCGAGATCATGATGACATATGCAGACTGGCATACGCTGATCGGTCGTCTGCCTGAGGACAGACCAGCGTCCTTGGAATTTGTCGACGACGGCGATGCTCACAAGGCTGAGTTGATTGTGCGAATGGAGCCTTGCTCCGACGGAAGCACGCTAACGATCACGGAGGATTGCACGAATGGGGATGTCATCGTATTGCTGCTCGCAGCGGATGAACGAACCTGGTCTCTTGCTTTCGGGAAGCATGCAGCAGAAGCGACGAATCGCGCGATCAGCGCCATCCGGCTCGACTGGCAGCAGGTGATGGAGGACCGCCTTTCCATCTACAACAAGCTGCCTGAGCTAAGCGATCCTGCCAGAGCCAGGTTATTAAAAAAATGCCTGAGTGTCATGAAAGTGAATACGTTGTCTGCCGAGGGTTCTATCGACCACCTATGGTCGACACCGGACCGGGTACCGCACAGAGCGATGTGGTTATGGGATTCCGTCTTTCATTCCTTCGCCATGAACCGGATAGATCCCGACAGCGCTTGGCTGTTCCTGCGGAGCGTGCTGGAAACCCAACGCAGCGACGGCATGATTCCGCACATGAGCAAAGTCGACGGTACGGCTTCTCCGATTACCCAACCGCCGATTCTCGCTTGGGGCGTTTGGGAAAATTACCGGTATACGCAGCATCGGGCCGATTTGGCGTATGCGCTGCCCCGTCTGGAGCGGTATATGACGTGGATCCTGGCGAACCGGGACAGCAATCGGAATGGGCTTCTGGAGTGGATGATCGAGGGCAACCCGCTGTGCCGGTCCGGCGAATCCGGCATGGACAATTCTCCGCGATTCGATGAGGCGATGCTGCTGGATGCTGTAGATTTCTCCTCCTACGCAGCCGCCGATATGACGTATATGTCCTTGATTGCGGAAGAGCTGGGAGACAAAGAGCGTTCGTTGCGGTGGTCTCGTCAATCGGCTGCGATGTCGGTAACGATTCAGCGTCAACTTTGGGATGAGGAAGACGGGTTTTACTATGATCTTGCCATGGATGGAAGCCGATCGAAGGTGATGGCGGTAAGCGGTTTCATGCCCATGCTGCTGGAAAATATGCCTGCAGCGAGGACGGGACGGCTGCTCGCGCTGCTGCACGACCCGCAGTATTTTGGCACACCGCTGCCTGTCCCTAGCACCGCCGTCTCCGAGTCTGCCTTTTGCACGGATATGTGGCGCGGACCGGTATGGATGAGCACGAATTACCTGGTGATAACAGGTCTGCGCAAGCAAGGAAAGGAGGAAGAAGCCAATAAGCTGGCGGAGAGAACCATTACTGCTGTGCAGGGCTGGTATGAGCGGTATGGCGTGATTTTTGAATATTTCGATGCCGAAGACAAAATGCCGCCGCCTGCTTGCAGTCGGAAAGGGCCGCCTTTGAAACGTTATGATCTTCGTAAGAAGATCGCCACGATTCGCGATTTTCACTGGTCGGCCGCATTGATCGCCTGTCTGCTCCTGGATGTTCAAACACCCATGAAACGAACCGCGTATATCCGCAATTCTACCTTGTAGGAGGGATGATGATGAGGGATTCTGAGCTCCACGATGACAAGCTTCAAGAGACGCAAAAGAAGCAGCAGCCCGAAATAATCGCGCAGGAAGAAGAGAGCGGCCAATCCCGTACGATGACTCGAAGAAACTTGCTCGCTGTGTTGGGCGCAGCAGGACTCACGGCAGCAGCCGGCGGGACGCTCATGAGTTTCGTGGGATTGCCTGCAGCAGCGGCAGGAAACTCGGTGAACGCCAATGTTTACGGGCAGCAAGGGCTTAATCTGTTAACCGCAAGCGACCCGGGCTGGGTCAATGTGCTAGACTACGGAGCCGCCGGTGATGGGACGACGGATGATACCGCAGCTTTTCAGTCGGCTGCCGCTGCCGGTAAGCCGATGATCGTGCCTAGAACAGCATCCTACTATAAGCTGAGTGGTCCTGTGTCACTGTTGGACTCGATCATCGGAATTGGTATGCCCGAGCTTCGGATGGACGGCCCCGATGGTACCGATCTTAAACGCATGCTGCTCATCCAGAACTACCAAGGCGGCGGATTGCATGTAACAGGGCTGAACCTGAACGGCGGTTATACGGCCGGCACGGCGAATGAGCAGTCTCATCTGGTTAGAATTGCGAACTCCGTCAATGTCTTCATTCATCATAATGTTTTGCAGGCTCCTTATGGCGACTGCGTTTACGTTGGTTCTGACTATCTTGCACCCAGTGAGAATGTGCATATTCTCGACAACGTGCTTAGCAATCCCAGGCGATGCGCGGTTGCAGTCGTTTCCGGGCGAAAAGTCTGGATTGATGGCAATGTCATCAAGGATCCGTTTCCTTATGTGGCCACGATCGATCTGGAGCCGAACAGCGCTTCTTCAGGTTCGGATATCGTGGAAGATATATGGATTACGAACAATGAGTTCTACAGTGAAATTTATTTTATAAATTCTTACAATCCCAATACTGCCTATTCGAATAAACGCATCACGATCGCCGGTAACAAGGGGAGAGCGAGATATTTCTTCCGTTGCAATAGCGCCCCGTCCATCACTGAGCAGGTGACCATAAAGGGGAACGAATTTTACGGCTCTGTCTCCGATGCCCGCATGATCCAATGCACCAATGTGACGAAGGGACTCGAAATCAGCGGAAATCGCGATTATGCGACAGGCGCCGCAGGCTGGAATATTGGGAACACGGAAGCCCCGGTCGTCTCCAGCAACCGGATTGAGTCGCAGCGTGCCATTGCCGTATCGTTTACCAACTGTTCTTCCGTGCAATTCACTGATAATCTCATCAAGGATATCAACTCCTCCAACGGGGCGGTTCGGTTTGCAGGTCCGCAGGCAACCGGCCGCCATCTCATCGCCGGCAATCAGCTGGTCAATATCGGCAGCGTAGGCTATTGGTTCGGCGGTGTGGTTACGGAGACGTTATTTGACGGCAATGTGACGGAATGTGCTGGAAAATGCGTGCAAATCGATACGGCAGCTGCAGGCTCTGACATTCGAATCACACCTTCCAACCTATTCGCAGGCGCAGGAACTCCTGTGTACGGAGGGTCAAACCTCAAGGCATGGATGACACCAGAAATCCAGACGAAGGACACTGTCATTGGATGGGGGGCAGCCTCGCCTGTCGCGGGTACATGGAAACGCGGCACCATCCTGTGGAACGTTCAGCCTTCTGCGCTGTCCCCGGTCGGCTGGGTATGTGTTGCTGACGGCACCCCAGGTTCATGGGAGCCGATCGGATCGGCGGGAGCGCTCAATGGATCGTCATTGAAACTAAAATCCCCAAATGGCAGCTTATTTATCGTCGCTGTGACCGACGCAGGTCAACTAACTGTCACTCCGGCTTAAGAAATAGGGGCAAGATCAACATATTTCTGGGAGGGTTTAGGGTATGCGAAACCAACAGACGAATCCAAAGGATGAAGTTGCAGAAGTATCCGATAAAGACCTAGCAGGATCAGGAGTGAAGATTAACCGGAGAAAACTGCTTGCTTCCCTTGGAGCGGCGGGGGTCACCTTTGTCGCAGGGGGGCTGCTGAGCAGCCGATTCCAAGGCGTAGCGGAAGCGAATTCGGTTACGGAGAACGTGTACGGTTCACTAGGCGATAAATTAAAGCTGCCCGATTTGCGCAATCTCGATTTTTGTCTAACTGTGTCGATGAACGAGCTTCGAACCACCGCAGATTTGCTCCCTGATGCTGCCTATCTCGTCACGGATGCGGGGAAAGAAGGCTGGTTTCTGCTCGATACGACAGACACGACATCAGCGGATAATTCGGGGACCGTTGTCGTGACTGCGAAAGGGCGAAGATTTAAGCGGATATATGGTGAAACTGTTGTGCTCACATGGTTCGGTGCTGTTGGTGACGGCGTGACGGCAGAAACACAGGCGCTGCAGAATGCGCTGAACGCCGCTGCCGGCAAGCGGCTGTATATTCCGAAACAGCGAGGCCGTTATTATTTGTCCGGTCAACTGTCCGTGCCGAGCAACATCGTCATCGAATTCGAACCCGGCACGGTCATTCAAGCCATCGACACCTTGAATAAAAAGTCGCCTTACGAGCGGCTAATTCGCATTAAGAATGTGAAACAGGTCCGCATCATCGGCAACGGAGCTACGCTCCAGATGAACAAAGCCGCCTATAGTTCGGGAGAACAAGCGCATATTTTTGATATTAGCGGGTCGGAAAACGTCGTCATCGAAGGCATTCATGCGAACGACAGCGGCGGAGACGGATTTTATATCGGCAATTATGAATCGACGCAACCGTTCTGCAAGGATATCGTCCTTCGGCAATGCACAGCAAACAACAACCGCAGGCAGGGACTTTCTGTTATTAGCGTAGACGGTTTGCTGGTCGAGGGCTGCAGATTCACAAATACGACGGGTACCGCTCCGAAAAGCGGCGTCGATCTTGAGCCTAACAACAATTCAGGCCAAGACGTTCTGAAAAAAATCCGGTTCGTCGATTGCACAGCCGAGGGCAACGTCGGGAGAGGCTTTCTCGTGACGCTTCACCGGATGACGGCTGCGAATGAGCGGGTCGACATTACCTTCGAGCGCTGCCGCACGAAAGGCAATTCATTCGGCAGCTCGGTCAATTACGGCGGGGAAGGCACGCAAGCAGTCAAGGGGGAGGTCACTTTTCTAGATTGCATGGCTGAAAATGAACAGTACGCCGGGTTTTCGGTCTTATCCAGCTCCCCGGAAAGTGTGAAAGTGTCCTTCGTACGCTGCAGGGCGGTCAATTGCAATACGGTGAATGCGCCGGAAGACCCGTACGGTTTCGGTTCGTCATTTATAGTAACGACGGTGCCACAATTCCCTAGAACAGCGATCGGCAATGTTGAGTTTGTGGAGTGCGCTTCGATCGATGAGCGGTCGGCTCCCTTAATTGTACGCGGATATTCGGTGAAAAAAAATAGCGCGGAAGCGATTCGAAACATCCGATTTGTCAACTGTACGGCAAAAGGAGGGATGCAGCGTCTGCTGTATGTAGATCCGGCCGCAGACCAGGTGTTCGCAAATCTGTCCCCGCAGCCCGAGCTGGCCTTGGCGTCCGCTGCAGCGATTGATCCGGGTGCAAATGGACATCTGATCACAAATACAGGCGCCTCCGGTGCTTCCGTCTACGCGCTGCCGACGTCCAGAAAGGGACAGCAATTCACGGTTACGGTGGAAACGCCGTATTCGGTTAAGCTGACGCCGCAGCCCGGCTCGTCGATCAGGACGCCGGCCGGTCTCAAGGCCGAACTCGTATCCGCGAATCCCGGCGATTTGGTTACCTTAAAGGGGCGGTCGGACGGCAACTGGGATATCGTCGGGGTTGTCGGCGAATGGTTTTGATGCCGCTAGGCATCGCGGAGCAAGGCATCATACAGCAGGAGATAATGCGAGAAGGAGATAGATAGAAGATGGCTGATTTTAGTAAATTAACGTACTACGCACCGCAATCACCGACAGAGGCACCCAAGCAAATCGAAACGGACCTGTGCATCTACGGCGCCACACCGGCGGGAATCGCCGCCGCCGTTCAAGCCAGCCGGATGGGCCTCCGCTCCCTTATCGCGGAATTTGGCACGCATCTTGGCGGGATGACCGCAAGCGGGCTGGGCCGTACGGATGCCGGAAGCAAGGAGGCGATCGGCGGCATTTCCCGTGAATTTTACCGGACACTTGGCAAGCATTATGGCAGTGAAGAGCCGGACGGAGCCGCCTGGGCCTTTGAGCCGCATATCGCAGAGGCGATTTTTCACGAATGGTTGGAACGTGCGCAAACGCCTGTTTATTACAATCAACATCTGGATTCGGTCGACATGAAGAACGGCAAAATCATCCGTATGCGGATGGAAAACGGCAATACCTTTGCAGCCTCTATCTTTATTGACGCTACGTACGAAGGAGATCTGTTGGCACGGGCGGGCGTGTCCTACCATGTCGGCCGTGAAGCCAACGTGGTTTACAAGGAAACACTAAACGGGATTCATTTCGGGCATCCGAAACATAATTTTTATGCCTGGATCGATCCATACCGCATCGAAGGGAAGCCGGACAGCGGATTGCTTAAGGGCATCAGCGATGAAGCACCGGGTTTTCAGGGGCAAGGCGACCGCAGTGTGCAGGCCTACAATTTCCGTATTTGCCTGACGAATGTTCCGGACAATCGAATCGCTTTCCCGGAACCGCCGAATTACAATCCCGACCGGTTTAAACTGCTGTCCCGATACATCCGTGCCGGCGTGTGGGATGCGATGCAGTTAAACAAAATCATGCCCAGAGGCAAGTCGGACCTTAACAACCGAGGCGCCATCTCCACCGATCATATCGGCGCCAACTACAACTGGCCGGAGGGGAGCTATGCCGCACGCGAGGCGATCTTTCAGGACCATGTCAACTACAATCTGGGCATGCTCTATTTTCTCGCCAATGATGAATCGCTTCCGGCCAAAGTTCGTGCAGACGCACGGCAATGGGGACTGCCTGCCGACGAGTTCGTCGAGACCGGCGGTTGGCCGCACCAGCTCTATATCCGAGAAGGGCGTCGCATGATCTCGGATGTCGTGATGACCGAGCATCACTGCCGGAAGTATGCCGTGACGCAGGATTCCGTCGGTCTGGCCACGTACACGATGGATTCCCATAACTGTCGAAGGATTGTGCTCGACGGTCGATGCATCAATGAAGGCAATGTGGAAATCAGCCCGACGGGTCCTTATCCGATTTCCTATCGCGCGATCGTCCCCAAGGGGGAGGAATGCACGAATCTGATCGTGCCGGTTTGTTTGTCCTCCTCGCATATTGCGTATGGGTCGATTCGGATGGAGCCCGTCTTCATGATTCTGGGGCAATCTGCGGCGACAGCAGCAGCGCTTGCTATGGAAGCCGGCTGCGCCGTACAGGAAATCGACTACTTCAAACTCCGCGAACGACTTGAGCTGGACGGACAAGTGCTGCATGCCTAGCTCAACGTTGCGAGCAAGCTGCCTGACGCTTGTACATCGTCAGGCTTGCCATGCTGAAAGGAGGAGGCTGCTTTCATGACCAAATCACTCAATATTGCGGAGCTCGAGACGCCGGCAGTGCTGATCGATCTGGATGTGCTTGAACGAAATATACAGGAGACGGCGGAACTGGCCAGGCGTGCCGGTGTGAAGCTGCGGCCGCACTTCAAAACGCACAAAAGCGTATGGATTGCGCGCAAACAGATCGAATACGGCGCATGCGGTTTGACGGTCGCCAAGCTTGGGGAGGCGGAAGTGCTTGCCGATGCCGGATTCGATGATCTATTGATTGCCTTTCCGCTTGTCGGCAAAGCCAAGCTCGGCAGGCTGCGCGCGTTGATCCAGCGCGGAATTAAGGTGACCGTCTCCACGGATCATGCGGCCGTCGCTGCCGGCATCTCCCAAATCGGGGAATCCTTGAATTGCCGAATTCCGCTGTATGTCGATGTGAATACCGGCTTGAACCGCTGCGGGAAAGAGCCAGGTGAAGAAACGGCGGATTTGGTCCGACATATTGCGGCCATGCGTGGTGTCGAGGTGCGCGGCCTGATGACCCATGGTGGTCATGCCTACGGTGCCAAACAACTGAGCGAGCTTAAGCAAGTGGCCGACGACGAGGTCAAAGGCCTTGTTCAAACGAAACAGCTTCTTGAGAAGTCGGGCATTCCCATCCCCGAAATCAGTGTTGGATCGACGCCGACCTCCAAGTTTATCGCGGACCAAACGGGTGCGACAGAGACAAGGCCGGGTGCTTACGTTTTTGGCGACATCTCGCAACTGGAAATTGGTTCCATTTCGAAGAATGAGCTTGCAATGAGCATCCTAGCCACCGTTGTAAGTATGCCTCGGCCGGGTACCGTCATCATTGACGCCGGCTCCAAAACGTTCAGCGCCGACGTCAATCCACACCGTCCAGGATACGGCTTTTTGAAAAACAATCCGTCCGTCTACATCGAACGCCTTAGCGAAGAGCACGGGATCGTCAAAGTTCCCGAAGATGTACGTTATGCGATTGGTGACCTTGTGGAATTCATACCTAACCATTGCTGCACCGTAACGAATTTGCATGATCGCTTACACGGGGTACGTAAAGGGAAGGTTGAGCGGCTGATTACCGTCGATGCCCGCGGGCGTATTCAATAATTATATTGCAGAGAGGCTGATTTCTATGTCGAAAGCGATTTACGTTTCTCAAGCACCGCAATTTCCGCTGCCTTTCTCTCATGCCGTTCAAGCGGGGGATTTCGTCTATATATCCGGTCAAGTTGGTGTAGATCCCGTTACGCGGGAGGTGGCCGGGCCGACGATTGAAGCACAAACCCGTCAGTGTCTGAACAATATCGAAATCATCTTGAAGCAGGTAGGCCTCACGTTGGACCATGTTGTAAAAGCGAATGCTTATGTCAGCAAAACGGAGGATTTTCCCGCGTATAACCGCACCTATGCCGAAGTGTTCCGACAGCCTTATCCGGCAAGAACGACCGCGCCGGTCGATCTAGGCGCCTATCTGGTTGAAATCGACGTTGTCGCGTACGCTCCGCGTAAAAGAACACAAGATTAAGTAGACGCCTGGGAGGGGGAGCGGTATGGAACGCGATCAATGGTCGGAAGCCATCCGCGAATGGGTGGAATCACATCGAGAGGAGGCTGTCGCGCTAGCAGCTGCACTCGTACAAATACCGAGTGTCAATCACCCGCCGCATGGGGATGAAGCTGAAATGCAGCGCTTTGTCGCCCGCTGGCTGCAAGAGGCAGGGGCTTCGGTCGATATGTACCTGCTTGACGATGTCCCCGGCTTGAAGGAGCATCCTGCCTATATGGCTGGCAGAGTGTATAGGAATCGCTCCAATGTATCGGGGAGCTTTTGGGGTGGATCTGGCCGGTCACTGCTCTTTTCCGGACATGCGGATACGGTGTATGAGGGCCATGAAGTGTGGAAGTACCCGCCTTTTGGCGGTGAGGTGCATGACGGCTATCTGTACGGTCGCGGCGCTTACGATATGAAAGGCGGCATGGCGGCCGCGATGATGGCGGTGAAATGTCTGCTCTCGCTGAACGCTCCGATTGCAGGGAAGGTGCATATCGAAAGCGTCGTCGATGAAGAGCACGGTGGCGCGAACGGTTCGCTGGCCGGAAGACTGCGAGGACTGCAGGCCGATATGGCGATCATTCCCGAGCCGTCCAATATGCGGCTGTACACGGCCCATCTAGGCGGTGGTATTTGGAAGGCGACGTTCGTAGGAAAAAGCGGGATCGGTTTCTCGGGGGAGGAGCTCGTGAGCGCGCTGGACGCAGCGGTCGAGTTCGCCGCCTTGCTGAAAGCATTTCGTGAATATCGCTGGGGCACGATGATCGCCCATCCCTTATGGGAAGGCAAGCGAAAGCCCGAGGTGACGCTGCTCAGCCTTCACTCCGGCGATGGGAGTCGAGAGCTGCAAGAGAAACTGCCTGCAATGGGCGAGCTGAATTTTTGGATTGAAAGCTATCCGGGCGTGTCCGGAGATGAAGTTTTGGATGAATTATGGGCATATTTCGAGGCGCACTTGCTTCATTATCCCACGCTCGCCCAATGCCGCCCGCAGATCAAGCCGTTGATTCGTTATTTAAGCGGCAGTGAAATGCACAGGGATAGCGGCACGGACAACTTTCTGCGGATCGTCGCCAGTACCGGTGAGAGGGTACTTGAAGCCCCGATCGCCCCACCGGAGGGCGCACCGTTCGCTTGCGACGGCTTTATGTTTAATTTATACAGCAGTACGCCGGCTCTCATCTTGGGTCCGGGCGGAGCGAATGCCCACGCAGCGGACGAACGCCTCGATCTCGAATCCTACCATCGGTTAATTCGCTGGTATGCGGAAATCATTATGGATTGGTGCGGGATGACTCTCGTGAAAGGAGGAGTGGGATGAAAATTGCGGTAATCGGACTCTTCCATGAAACAAATACCTTTGCACCCGGCCTAACAGAATTAGAGGCGTTTCGCGCTGAATGGGTGACCGGCAACGAAGATTTTCTTAGACGATACTGCGGCACGCGCACTTCGATGGGTGGCGCGATCGATTCGATTGACGGCGAGAATTTGGAACTCGCCTGCGGCTTATACACCGGAGCAACGCCAAGCGGGATGGTTGCGGCGGAGGCTGCCGAGCGTTTGATCGCTTCAGTCGTCGGTTCGGTGGACACGACAGCGGACGGAGTTTTTGTCATTTTGCATGGCGCGATGGCCGCTGTGGGTTTTCCGGATGTGGAAGGTGAATTATTGCGGCGGGTGAGAGAACGAATCGGTGCGGAGAAGCCAATTGCCGCTACGCTCGATCTGCATGCGAACATAAGCCCGGATATGGTACGCTTCGCGAATATTCTCGTGGGCTTCGATACGTATCCCCACATCGATGCATACGAGCGAGCGGTTGAAGCCGTCCGCTTGCTGGGCCAGACAATGGAAGGCCATATCACGCCTACACTTGCGCTCGCTAAGCCTGGCATGCTGATTGTTCCTCAAAAGATGCTCACGCAGGAGGAAGGGCCGATGAAAGCGTTGATGGACCGCGCGTTTGCCATGGAGCTTGAGCCGAAAGTGCTGAATGTCACGGTGTCAGGCGGATTCCCCTACAGCGATGTGCCGGAGGCAGGGGTAGCCTTCGTGGTGACGACCGATCACGATCTTGCCTTAGCGAAGAGCTATGCCGAAGAGCTGAAACAGTTGGCCTGGGCATACAGGGAACGGTTCGCCCATGCGGATTTGCCTGTGGAGGCAGCGATAGCCCAAGCGATGGAGATCGCAGAAGGTCCGGTCATCCTGGTGGAGGGCTCGGATAATGTCGGAGGCGGGGCACCGGCAGATGCCACGCATACCCTGGTTCATTTGATCCATCCTCCTAAAAAGACCCTTGTCGTCATACGCGACGAAGAAGCCGCAGCAGCAGCGCACAATCTTGGGGTTGACGCTGTTTTCGACGGCAATATCGGAGGCAAAAGCGATCGCCTGCACGGCGAACCCGTACGGATTCAAGGTATCGTTCGAACGCTGTTCGATGGCAAATATTCGCATACCGGTCCTTATATGACCGGACAGCGGGCGGATATGGGGAAAACGGCGGTCATCGAGGCAGGTTTGTTAACAATCGTGGTCACGGAGAAGCGAACGCCCCCATGGGATCCGGGCCATATCCTTTCGGTAGGGCTGCGAGCCGACGATTACCATGTGATTGTCGTCAAATCGGCCGTTGCTTGGAAGACGGCCTTCGGCTCCATCGCCAAAGCTGTCGTCTCTGTCGACACGCCGGGCTGCTGCAGCGCCAATCTATCCCATTTTCGATATCAACATCTTCATCGTCCTATCTTTCCATTGGATTCATCCACCCAGGGAGGTACATCGTATGTTCACCTATGAACGTTCCAAGATCAGCTATGAGCGAGCAAAGCAGCATCTTGCCGGTGGCGTCGCCAGCTCGCTTCGCGCTTCGATGAAGCCGTTTCCGTTATATGCCGATTCAGCCAAAGGCGCCCGCCTGCAGGATATAGACAATCACACCTACATCGACTACTTACTGGCTTACGGACCGCTTATTCTCGGTCATGCGCACGACGGACTAACGGAGTCCATTTTATCTTCGATGCGCAAAGGGTACACGTATGGCCTGCAGCACGAGGGTGAAATTGAGCTAGCGGACCTGCTGGTAGAAGTGCTCCCTTGCGCGGATAAGGTCGCCTTCAGCGGCTCCGGCACCGAAGCCGTCATGCTGGCGCTGCGGCTCGCCCGTGCCCATACGGGGAAAAGCAAGATCGTCCGCTTCCATGGACATTATCATGGCTGGTCCGACGCGATCTTTACCTCCTTTCCGGGAGCAGGATTAGGCGCTTCGGTCGGCGATGGGGAAGGCGCAACCGTTTCTCCGGGGACGAGTGGACAAAGTGCCAACAGTCTGGACGATGTCATCCTGCTTCCATGGAACGATCCGGAAGTGTTGGCATCGACGCTTCGAAGCCGGTCCGGCGAAATTGCCGCCGTGATTTCAGAACCGGTGATGTGCAATTCGGGCTGCCTTCAACCCAAACCCGGTTATCTGGAATTGATCCGACAGTTAACAAACGAACTGGGGATCGTCTTTATTTTGGATGAAGTCATTACAGGGTTCAGGTTAGGGCTCGGTGGTGCGCATGGCCGGTTCGGCATTAAGCCGGATCTGGTTACCATCGGCAAAGCGATGGGCGGCGGCATTGCGATCAGCGCGGTTGCCGGCTCCAATGCGTTGATGAAGCTGATCGATACTTCGGCCGTCAATCATTTGGGCACATTGAACGGGAACGGGGTAGCTACTGCCGCTGCGCTGACGACTATCCGTGAGCTGGCTCAACAGAATGGGGCGGCTTTCAAACGGATGGAGGAGCTGTTTGTCACCTTATCCGCCGGTATTCGCGGTTTGCTGAGCAAGCACGGGATTCCAGGCGTGGTCAACCAATGCGGCCCCGTCTTACATATGATGTTTATCGATGAGCCGGAGGTCGCGGACTTTGACACATTCAATAAGCGAGATGCGGGCAAGTATGCCCGTTTTGCCGAACTCATGCTTAGCGAAGGCGTACTGCTTCGTCCGAACGGCCTGTGGTACATTTCGACGGCTCACAGCCTAACAGATATAGATGAAACACTGCTTGCTGTTGATCGGGCTTTAAGTCAACTGGAGTAAGGGAGGAGCACGTACATGCGGCTCAAGCATAAAGTCGCCTTAGTAACAGGGGGAGCGAACGGTATCGGCCGTGCGGTGTCCCTGCGTTTTGCCAGGGAAGGCGCGAAGGTGGCGCTTGCAGACATCGATCCGAAGGCGCTGGAGGAAGTCAGCGAGTTGATACGTGCAGCAGGTGCGGAGGTGCTCTGGGTTCTTGCTGACATTCAACAAAAATCCGAGGTTGACGCCATGCTCGAGAAAGCGATCACCCGATGGGGCAGGCTCGATATTGTTGTCAATAGCGCAGGCGTTTGCAGGCCGGCGCCTTTTCTCGAAATGACAGAGGCAGATTGGGAGTTTCATATGAACGTGAACCTGAAGGGCGCCTTCCTTGTCTCGCAACGTGCGGCGAGGGAGATGGTACGGCAGGGAACAGGCGGGTCCATCATTCAGATGTCCAGTGTGAACGGCCTCGCAGCTGAATCGCACCAGGCTCACTATAACGCGTCCAAAGGCGGATTGAATTTGCTCACGATGTCGATGGCACTGGAGCTGGCAGAGCATGGCATTCGTGTCAATGCGCTGTGCCCCGGCTTTATCGATACGCGGTTGACGAGGCCGCTGATTGACAATCCGCAATCGATGGAGACGTATGTGAAAACAATTCCCCTGCAGAGGGTCGGCCAGCCCGATGATATTGCCGATGCCGCGCTGTTCATGGCGAGCGACGAGTCCCGCTATATGACGGGACATTGCATGGTGATCGATGGCGGTCAGATCATTAAGTTGTCATAGGAATTCGTCCCGACTGGCGATTTATTCTTAATGAATCCTACTTTCGGTTTGCGGAACTACACGCCGCTATTTCATAGAATCTCATAAATTTTAGCCAGGAAGCGGAACGAGGCGACTTATTCGGGCTCCGAGCCGTCCTTTTAGTTAAAATGGCCCAAATAAGTGCTCCTCGTTCCCTTAACGACAAAAATGAGCCGTATTTTTGAAAATAGCGTCATTACGATCCTCTTCCTACGAAAAAACGTGCGAACCTCATTGCCAGTTCCAGGTCTTCCACAATGGCCATCGCTTCATAAATCCCCGCCTGAAAGGCATTAGCGGCTAGGCTCCTTCGTCGTTGGAAGATATATGCCTATTCACATCGTTAAAATTACGCATAGAAGGAGGGGGAGATCTCTTGCTTATTGCCTCTTTACATGAAGTCGACTTCGGCTATCGGGACGTTCCTTGCATTCAACAGGCCAGTCTGGAAATTCAATTTTGGGAGTTTGTCGCCATAATGGGCCTAACGGCGCAGCAAAGTCAACGCTGCTTAAGCTCATGCTGGGGCTGCTCAAGCCGTGGCGAGGCGAGGTGTATCTATCAGGCCATAATGAGCGAGGAGGGCGGTTAAGCGTCGGCTATGTGTCGCAGCAGCTCGCAGGCTTTAACAGTGGGTTTCCGAGCACGGTATATGAATTTGTCCGCTCAGGCCGCTATCCGCTGGACCCTGTCTTGGCACAGAAGGAAGTCGATACGATCGCAGCTGGCTTGTCGCAAGCTGATCCTGTACATAGAGACGATTATCGTAAAAATGCCGATGCCTACATCGCGAAGCTGCAAGAGCTGGACACTTCCTTCCGAACAAGTCTCGCCGCCGTGAAACACAAAGAATTTGTCACCCAACACGCCGCATTCGGTTATTTAGCTAAATCGTACGGATTAACGCAGGTGCCTATCGCAGGCTTATCCCCAGAGGAAGAGCCGGCACCCGATAAAATGGCCGATATTATCCAATTTGCCAAGCAGAATCAGGTGAAAACGATCTTTTTCGAAACGTTAGTCGATCCTAAGGTCGCGAAAACGATCGCGAAAGAGATCAATGCGAAGACCGCTGTGTTGAATCCGATTGAAGGGTTGACAAGGAAATAAAGAATAATCTCGACTATTTGGCGGTGATGACCAGCAATCTGGAAGCTTTAAAGAAAGCTTTAAATGAATAGATTAAGCGACATGAAGATCCTGGATGAGTTTAACGAAGCGTATCACCCTCCTGAGGCCTTCCTCTAGCTTTTGCGGCGGTCAAAGATTATTTTTCTGGAAGTGCTGATGTACGAAAAGCTTGGCGTGCCGGAAGAAAACAGAGAAGCGTCGCTACAAGGGCTGCTGTTATAAATAGTACGGATCCCAAGATGGCGTTCGATACACCGTGTGCAAATTGCATCTTGGAAGGTTGATCCGTATGAACCGCTACATGAAACACACTTATGAGCACAGCCAAGCCTAGCGAGGAACCGCTTTGATGCGCGACATTGATCAAGCCCGAAGCAGCACCGTTATCTTGAGGGTCCACATCTGTGAGTCCTAGTACGGTAAGCGGTTGGAAAACCATGCCGGCGCCAATGCCCATGATGGTCAAGAGAATGAACATTTGCGGAAAGAACTGGGCTTGCACGGTGACGATTCGGCTCATCCAGAGTGTGCCAATGATGGCAAGCAGCAAACCGGCCATCAACACTTTCCTATTTCCATAACGCTGCACCAATCCTGGTATAAGATACATCATCCCGAACTGGGCGACCGTAAATGGCAGGAAGGCTAAGCCGGCTTCAAGCGAACTGAACCCGAGGACGTTCTGCAAAAACTGAGGGATAAAGAAAAAGAGTGAAAAATTTCCGCCTACCATGAGGAACCTTCCTAGATAAGCCCCGGACCGCTGGCGGTTCGCAAACAATCGGAGAGGGATGATGGGTTCAGCAGCGCGAGATTCAATAAGAACGAATGCTGCTAGCAGAACAATCCCGGCTGCAAATGAAATCCATGTTTCGGGTTTCCCCCATCCGCGATCAGCAGCTTGAACGAAACCATACACCAACGCGCTCATGCCGAATACGGAGACAATTGCACCTCCAAGATCGAAACGTCCGGCCCGCGTGCCTGTTTGCTGAATAAACCTGTGTACCATAAAGAGCAAAGCAATCCCAATGGGGACATTGATAAACATCCCTACGCGCCAGGAAATAAAATCTGTGAAAAATCCGCCAAGCAAGAGGCCGACACTGCCTCCGCCAGCCGAAACCGCGCTGTACATTGCGATCGCTTTAGCGCGTTCCTTGGCCTCTACAAAACTCGCTGACAGCAGGGCAAGTGCAGCAGGAGTTGCCAAAGCAGCAGAAAAGCCTTGAAATGCACGGGTGACAAGCAAAAATTCGGCTGTCGGCGACAAGCCTGCCAGCATGGAGGCCAGCGAAAATAAGCCAATGCCGATAAGCAGCATTCTTCTGCGCCCCAAAAGATCCCCTGCTCGGGCACCGAGCAACAAGAAACCCCCGAACGGTAAAATATAGGCATTTTGGACCCAAGTCAAACTGGTTGCCGACATCTGTAACGCTCGGCCGATTTGAGGGATCGCTGTTACCATAATGGAGGCGTCAAGCACAACGATAAGCTGACAAGCGATAATGATAGTTAAGATGATCCATTTCGTTTTCTTCATACTCATGTTCCTTTCCAACTCGTTATATCGTGTTTCTATAGCCTATTATGGATGGAGTTGGTGGAAGGAAGTAGACCATTTCTGCAGAATAATTGCCTAAAGCTGCAAATTGCTGTAGAGTAGAGCAAGAAGGAGGAATGGAACGCATGCCGGAACAAAGGTTGGATCATCACACGATCCATGGAAAGAGTGTTTCAATTCATAAGAAAGCGCTGGATCAACTCATTGCCGCGGCGGAACGAATTGCCTTGGCAGAAGGACGGACACCGACCATGGTTCCGTTTCTTTCCATCGTCAGAAACAGTCGCGAGACACAGCGAAGATCAGGCGTTTTGACTCCTTCTTTTTGTCTGATCCTTCAAGGAACGAAGAGGCTTTACCTTGGTCAAGAGATTTTGCTTTATACTGCGGGTGACTATTTGGCGTCGCTGATCGATATACCGACTTCCGCTCAAATCATCGGAGCCACGGAGGAATCACCATATATCGGGCTTCGGATTGATTTAACGACAGAAGAAGTTGCTTCTGTGGCTATGGAAGCGCAAATCGTCACCAAACCAAGACAGAATGGCCTTGGAGCGGGAGCCTTCATCGGAAAAGCGGATGCCGGGCTGCTAGATATTTTTCTCCGGCTACTGAGGTTAGTCGATAAGCCTAAAGAAGCTCAATTTCTGTCCGAGCTGATCAAAAGGGAAATGATTTTTAACCTTTTATCCGGTGAATTTGGACACATGTTTTTTCAAAAAGCACTCTTTGATCAAAAGGCTGATGGCGTGGGTAAGGCGATTCAATGGATTAAAGATAATTACGAACGTTCGTTTACCGTTGAGGAACTTGCCAAATCCTGCAGGATGAGCACCTCCGGACTGCATCATAAATTCAAAGCGATTACAACAATGGGGCCTTTGCAATATCAGAAGCAGCTTCGCCTGCAGGAAGCCAGGCGCCTGATGCTGAGCGGGCCCATGGGGGCAACGATGGCAGCGTTGACGGTTGGTTATGAAAGTCCGTCACAGTTCAATCGGGAATACAGGAGGCTTTTCGGTCTTCCTCCTCTGCAAGATATTAAATCGTTGCGAAAATCATCATCCGCACTGGGATTCGAGGATAGTTAAGTGACAACAAAAATATCCACTTTCCCCATAAATAATTCCATTCAACTCACCCCCCTCAATCCACTATGATGAAGATATAAATGTTATCTAGTCAGAGAGGGGCAGGGCAATGGAAAAGAATGTGGATATCGACATGATTCAGATTCAAGAAAAGCATCAGTATACGGTTTGGACTCGGGTACATGCACAACATGCAAAAGGGTTGGTGGAGACCATGAAAGCCAGGTTGATTCAGGACAACGGACTTTCAGATGAAAGCAATCTGATTTTCATGCTGTACGCGTTTAAGCGTGACAATGTGCTGATGCTTGCGGCGGATCAACAGAATTGAGCAGAGAAAAGCGGCAGTATACACGTTCGGTGTACGCTGCCGCTTTTCGTGTCCAATTCTGTCTAGTAGGTACCTTCAAGCGCTGTTTGGGTTACTTCTTGAAATCCGGTATTCGTGATTTCGGACACCTCGCTGTGGTTGGAGCCCGCGAGTAACTTCTCAATTATTTTATTTCCCCACATATGCTCATTCTCTGAAATTACGGAATGGATTTGTCCGTTTAACAGCGCCTCTTTCACTTCGGGGGTCATGCCGAATGTCAAGGCAAATCGTTTTAAACCTTGCGATTTCCAGACTAGAATGGCATTTGAACTGGAAATAACATCCAAGGCGACTAGCGCATCAAAATGAGGATGTTCCTCAATCAATGTTTCCAAGTCTGAAATGGCATTGTCGTTATTCCCCTCGTTGTACCGGGTTTCCAGCACCTGAATGTCCGTTTTGGTTTTGAGATACTCGAGCATCCCTGCAAGCCGGCTGGTCTGCTGAATGGAACCGGCTTTGCTTCCCTCGACCATAATCATTCCTTTCCCCTTTAGGGTGCGTTCAACGATTTGTCCCATTAGCATGCCTTCATTGAAGAAGCTGCTTCCGATGAAGGAGGAGCGCTTGCTGCCCGGCACATCCGATTCAAAGCAAATGACCGGGATACCGGCCAGCACAGCTTTGTTAATGTAGGGCTCAAGCGCAACGGGGTCAATGGGATCCAAGGCGATGCCGTCCACCTTTTGATTGATCATGTTCTCCATCATTCGGATCTGCTGCTCCAGGTTAATTTCATCGGGCGCCTTGACAACGAGCTGAATCGGATAGGGCTTGCTCGCGGCCTCAATAGACTCCGTAATCATTTCATAGAAAGGATGCGCAAGCGGGTAGATGATTCCGAAGGTCAGTCGACGATCGTGATTGCTGCTTGCCGTCTGCTCCGGATGTTGGGAAGCTGAAGGTGACATATCTGGCCCCGAAGGAGCGGAATCCTTGCACGCTGTGAGAACCAGAAGAAGTAGGAAGGTGCAAGCTGCCCAACTAGTGATTCTCATCCTCGGCGTCTCCTTTCCATAACTCCAGCGCCTCTTCGTTGATACTCTTCTTCCTGAAATCTTTTGGCGTCATCCCGGTTAAGCGTTTGAACAGATTTGAGAAATAATGGGGATCATTGTAGCCGATTAAGAAAGCAATTTCATAAGATTTGGAGGATGTGCTCTTCAGCAGCTCCATAGCTCTGCGAATCCGTACCTGTGTCAAATATTCGATAAAGGTTTGATTCGTTTCCTGACTGAAAATTCTGCTCAAATAGTTAGGGCTTAGACTGACGTACTCCGCTGCATCCTGTAAGGAAATCGTCTCTTTCTCAAAATTGGCTTGGATATATTCTTTGACTTTAAGAATCGTGTCGCTGTATTTGTCATAAACTCGGGAGCGCCATGTCCAAAATTGTTCAATTAATTTGACAAGGTAATCTGCGCATTCTTCCCAGGAATGTATGCCTCCAATTAATTGCTGGAACTGTGCCAAGTATTGTTCAGGCTCAGGCAGGTGTCTGTACATATCTTTATTGGAGCGAAAGGTTTCAATGGTCAAATCGTTTAACATGTAATACCCGAAAGGGGAGGAATGCCAATTGATTTCGCTTAAAGCAGCCGCATACTCACGTACAAAGGATTCGAGTTTGGCCGGCGTACCAATTTTCAAAAAGTCAATGAATGCCCCGCGATCCAGAAAGCGGGAAGCATCGGGAATTTCTTTTGTTGCCTCCCCGAGAATATTCCGGTTTTGGCGGGACAATCGGCGCCAATGGACATCTTCCATCGCATCCAGGAACGAAAGATGGACATTTTGCAGTCGATCTTGCACACTGCCGATACCGATGGAGACGGAAAGGGTATGCTTTTCTTCCGCCAGTTCTTTTTGCAGCTCCTGGAAAAAGCTGATTTCCTGTTTCAGAATATCTAACGTGTCTGCTTTAATAATCCAAACCTTTTCGTAGCGGCTGCGTTGAAAGCTCAAGTGTGCGCAGTCGGCTTTCAGTTGCAGACATTTGTCCAGCAGACGTTCGTTGCTTGCCGGAATCGTCTCTGAATCTGGGGGAAATGCTTCTGTTTCCCGAAGATCCAGTACGGTAACCGCATAATAGCGGGCTACGATGTTCAAATGAAGGGCGGCAGCATGATGCATCACTTCAGACGTGGTCATAAAGCCACTGCACAAATCATTAAGCAATTTGCTCTGAGTTAATGCTGCGGCTTCATTTTCTTTTTCTTTCAAGGCCTGCAGTTGATTCTTGACTTCTCGTTCCTTATCGATCACATTACTAACGCTATGCAGAACTTTGATCAGCTCAGCCGGACTGATCGGCTTCAGGCAATATTCATGCACCCCCGCCTGCATAGCCGCTCTGGCATATTCAAATTCCGCATGGCCACTGAGAATAATAATTTTCATATCCGGAAACTGGTTCCGCATAAGGCTGCTAAGCTCCAAACCGTTCATAAAGGGCATGAGGATATCGGTAATGAGAATATCCGGTTGAACTTGTTCAATAACGGGAAGGGCAACTTCCCCGTCAGAGGCATCGCCGCAGTAAATAAAGCCTTCCTTCTCCCAGTCGATGCAATCGCGAATTGTTTCTCTAATAATGATTTCATCGTCAACGAGTAAAATTTTCTTCATGCCTGTCACCCCCGCTCATTAGGTAATCGAATGGTAACAACGGTGCCTTCACCATCGATGCTTTCCACTTGTACCCCGTAGGACTCGCCATAATACAAACGAAGTCGTCGATGTACGTTATGCAAGCCGAAGCCGCCGGAAACTTCATTCCCTGTTTTTTCAGGAAAATGAGGATCCATTAACGCTGCTTGCAATTGTTGGAGCCTTTCTTCCGAAATGCCTTTCCCATTGTCTTTGACTATCATGGTAAAGCCTTGTGAATCATCATCAGGTCTTCCGACAATGTGAATCATCCCTTTGCCCCGTTTGTTTTTCAAACCATGGTACAGTGCATTTTCAACGATCGGCTGCAAGGTCATTTTGAGAATCGGCATGCTCATCAAGGTTGGATCCACGTCAATGTCATAATCCAGAATATCCCGATAGCGGATTTGCTGAATGGTCAGATAACTCTGGAGATGCTCGATTTCCATCTCCAGGGAAATGACGTCACGGCCTTTACTCAGGCTGATTCTGAATAGTTTGGATAACGCCATTACGAGCTGAACGACTTGCTCCTTTTTTTCGGATTGGGCAAGCCACAGGATCGAATCCAGTGTATTATACAGAAAATGCGGATTAATCTGCGCCTGAAGAGCACGCAGCTCAGATTTCTTAATCTCTTGCTGCTCTTTAATACTTTGATTGAGCAAGTCCCTGATTTTGCCGATCATGGTATTAAAACTATGGCCAAGATCAGCGATTTCATCGGTACCTTCGAGGGGGACTTTTGCCTCCAAATAACCGGATGCCGCCAATTGCATTTTATTTTTCAAGATGCGAACAGGACGAGTCAAACGAGTGGAAACGAAGAAATGCAAGGTGATCGCAAACAGAATGCTTAATAGTACGCTGACGATGATTAGTTTCCGAATGGAATTGGCTTCCTGAACGATTTCTTGCAAAGGGACGACGCCGATAATATTCCAGCCGGTTGAATGGGAAGGTACCGATAAAATGAAGTTAGGCTTCCCATTTGATATATCAATCGTCCCTGTGGACGGATTGCGAATGATCGAATTCATTTCTTCCTGGTTTGGCCGTTTGTCGGGGGACACCCGGGAAGGATTGAAAATGGGTTTGCCGGTATCATCTGCTACGAAGAAAAAACCTGTTTTCCCAACAGTGACATTGTCGCAAAAATCAGTGACGACCCGATCATCGACATCAATGATAATAAATCCAATGACCTCATGCGTGACTCGTTGTTTCACGGTTGAAACAATCGAAATAATATTGCGCTTCTTATATTGAAACCCGTCCAATGATGTGATGCTGGAAGCATCGTCTGGCGGTATATTTAAAATGGTTTCTGGATTTTTGATTAAATAATCGAAATGGGAGTTGTGCAGCAAATTGGTATCTAATTGAAAGACGCCTTTCCGTTCACTGATCCCACGTCCATACAAATTAATCATCGTGATATTGAGTACGTTATTGTATTGGTAGGTTTGACGATATGAGGACATCGTCTGCAAAATCTCACGCGCGTCCAGATTTGTGCTGCTTTGCGTGAATAAAAAGTGAAGGACGTTCGGATTCTTCTCCAGCTCAAGCAGATTCTTGATGTCGATAAAAACATTATCGAGGTTGCTGGATAATTGGTTAGCAAGCAGCATGGTGGCCGATTTACTGTTCGCCAATACGGTATTGTAAGATTTATTGTACGAAATAAGGCCGACAATAATTAATGGAAGGCATGTAAGAATCACAAACATCGTTAAAAGTTTGGCTCTGAGGCTAGACGTTATTTTATGAAAGATCGTCATCATAGCAGGTACCTTCCTTAGCATTCCATAGTCCAGCGGTTCCTATTTGAATTATGTATCAATCCATTTGAAAACGCAATCATCCGATAAAAAACTACATGTTTTGGATAAAAAAACAATGAAATCATTCTTCCATAATGAAAAGTGAATAATTTATTCCAACAAGTGCAAATGAAACTCCGTATACCCCGCTGTCGCTTCTCACCTATAATTTAGCTACACCGCTAACAACAAGGTGAAATAAAGGGAGGAAAGACAAATGACAATGAAAAAGACTTTCGGGGTAGTTTTAGCTTCTACAATGGTACTGCTCACGGCAGCATGCGGAAGCAGCACAACAACAAGCAAACAAACGACTGCACCGGCAACTGCGGCAGCAGCGGCAACAACGGCTTCTGCGGCACAGTCCGGCAAAAAAGTCACCCTAGGGTTTGCACAAGTCGGCGCGGAAAGCGGTTGGCGGACAGCCAATACGAAGTCCATTCAAGATTCCGCTAAGGAAGCCGGCTTCGATCTGAAATTCTCCGATGCGCAGCAAAAGCAAGAGAACCAGATTAAAGCGATTCGCACTTACATTCAACAAAAAGTTGATGTGATTGCCTTCTCCCCGGTTGTTGAATCCGGCTGGGATACCGTATTGAAAGAAGCGAAAGACGCAGGCATCCCGGTAATTTTGACGGACCGTGCAGTAGATTCCAAAGACACTTCGCTTTATAAAACGTTCATCGGCTCCGACTTCGTTGAAGAAGGCAGAAGCGCGGGCAAATGGCTTGTCGACAAGTATAAAGATACGAAAGATACCGTCAACATTGTCGAGCTTCAAGGCACAACAGGCTCCGCGCCTGCGAACGATCGTAAAGCAGGATTTGATGAAATCATTAAATCCAATCCGAACCTGAAGGTCATTGCGTCGCAAACAGGCGACTTCACTCGGGCGAAAGGGAAAGAAGTTATGCAGGCTTTCCTGAAAGCCAATAAGAACATCAACGTGCTGTATGCCCATAACGACGATATGGCGCTCGGGGCTATTCAAGCGATTGAAGAAGCGGGGCTCAAGCCTGGCAAAGACATCGTCATTATTTCCGTTGACGGCGTAAAAGATGGTTTCCAAGCGGCAAGCGAAGGCAAAATCAACTTCATCGTCGAGTGCAACCCGCTCCTAGGCGGTCAATTGATGCAGGCGGTGCGCGACGTGTTGGCTAACAAAGAAATTCCTAAACGAATTGTCACGAAGGAAGGCGTATTTACATCGGAAGATGCAAAACGTGAGCTGCCAAACCGTCAATACTAAGACGACTAAATAAAAAAGAGCTCGGCTGCTCCGTCGTTGCAGGCGGGGCGGCTTTCGCTTACATGTAGGAGAGGAGAGGCAGTATGAATCATAATGGGCCAGTCTTGCAAATGACCGGAATTCATAAGCAATTTCCGGGCGTTAAGGCATTGACCAACGTAAATTTCAGGCTTTTTCCTGGAGAAGTGCATGCTTTGATGGGTGAAAATGGTGCGGGTAAATCGACATTGATTAAAGTTCTAACTGGAGTCCATTCAATTGATCAAGGTACTGTGGCGTTGGAGAATACGCCCATTAAAATCAGCAGTCCTCTGGATGCACAAGTAGCGGGGATCAGCACCGTCTATCAAGAGGTGAACCTATGCGCGAACCTGTCGGTCGCCGAGAATATTTATATCGGACGTGAGCCTCGTCGTTTTGGTCGTATATTATGGAAGGATATGAATCACAACGCGCAGCAGCTGTTGAAAAAAAGAATGAATTTGGACATTGATGTCACGCAGCCGCTTCATGCCTATTCTGTGGCAGTTCAACAGCTGATCGCGATTGCAAGGGCGCTCAGCATCTCGGCGAAAGTGCTTATTCTGGATGAACCTACGTCCAGTTTGGATCGCGGAGAGGTTGTCCAATTATTTTCCGTCATGACCAGGCTGAAGAACGACGGCTTAGCCATTCTGTTCGTTACACACTTCTTAGATCAGGTCTACGACATTTCAGATCGCATAACCATTCTCCGCAACGGAGAATTTATAGGGGAGTACATGGCGAAGGAACTGCCCCGCATAGAACTGGTATCCAAGATGATCGGGAAGGAGCTGGATCAGCTTGAGGAAATGCCGAAAGGCGAGGCCGAATATCAAACGAACCGCAATATTTTAATGAAAGCATCTGCCTTAGGCAGAAAAGGTTCGATCGAGCCTGTCGATCTTACCATCCACAAGGGAGAAATCGTCGGACTTGCCGGGCTGCTGGGGTCGGGAAGGACGGAATTGGCGCGACTCTTCTTTGCCGCTGACAAAGCGGATCATGGTGAAATCGTGATGGAGGGGGAGAAGGCGGCGATCCATTCTCCGAGGCAAGCGATTGATCATAACATCGCATTTTGTTCGGAAAATCGGAAGACCGAAGGGATTATCGACGATTTGACCGTACGCGAGAATATCATCTTAGCCCTGCAGGCTTCTCAAGGCTGGTTTAAAACCATTTCACGAAAGCGGCAGGATGAAATAGCGGATGAGTATATAAAAGCACTGAATATTAATCCGCCGAATCCGGAGCATTTGATTAAAAATTTAAGTGGCGGAAATCAACAGAAAGTGCTGCTCGCGCGTTGGCTTCTGACAGATCCTAGCTTGCTGATTTTAGATGAACCTACCCGTGGCATAGATATTGGAGCGAAGGCTGAGATTCAGAAGCTGGTCTTGTCCTTGGCTCAAAAAGGGATGTCGGTTCTCTTCATTTCATCCGAATTGGAAGAAGTTCTGCGCGTTAGCCACAAGATTGTTGTCCTGCGCGATCGTCATAAGGTTCAGGAAATGACAGGGAGCGAAATCAGTCAGAAAAACGTCATGAAAGCAATTGCGGGAGGTTGAGCACGGTGGTGAAACATCATTTATTTTGGCCCTTAACATTTTTGGCGGCGTTATTAGTCTTTAATTTCATTTATTCGCCCGATTTCTTCTCGATACGGATGAGGGATGGACATCTCTATGGCAGCCTGATCGATATTCTTAATTTCGGCGCGCAGTTAATGATTGTCTCCATCGGCATGACGCTTGTTATTGCAGCAACAAAAGGTGTGGATCTCTCCGTCGGCTCCGTTGTCGCAATTGCCGGGGCGATTGCTTGCTTGAATATCAGCAAAGGCGACGGAAGTATCGCAAATGTGATCGTCGCTGTGGGTACAGCGCTGCTGGTTTCCATTGTGCTAGGCGTCTGGAATGGATTCCTCGTTGCCAGTGTGGGGATTCAACCGATTATCGCTACGCTCATCCTCATGGTTTCCGGTCGAGGGGTATCGCAGCTGATTACGAGCGGACAGATTATCACTGTTTCCAATCCGACTTACAAATTCATCGGGGCCGGGTCGCTACTCACGCTGCCTTTCTCCATTTTTATTGTCGCTATCGTTTTCCTCATCGCATTCCTATTGACCCGTAAAACGGCACTTGGCCTGTTTATCGAGTCGGTCGGCTGCAAACCGACGGCCAGCAGGCTTGCCGGTGTCAAATCCAAAACCGTCATGTTCTTCGTATACATGTTCTGCAGCTTGTGCGCAGGTGTAGCAGGGCTGCTGCTCAGCTCCAACGTATCCAGCGCCGACGGCAATAATGCCGGGCTGTGGGTTGAATTGGATGCGATTCTGGCGGTAGTCATCGGGGGAACTTCCCTTAATGGTGGACGCTTCTATCTTGGAGGCACGGTCGTTGGCGCGCTGATCATCCAGACGCTGACCACGACGATCTATATGATCGGCGTTCCGCCTGAAATTACGCTGGTTGTGAAAGCTTTTGTCGTCCTCATCGTCTGTCTGATTCAATCCGAAGCGTTCCGCAAATCGCTTGCCTTCCGTTGGAAGACGCGCAGCTACCCGGCAGAAAAGGAGGTCAAGCAGCATGCTTAAGAAGCAGCATATTCCAATCATGGTGACCATAGGACTTTTCTTTCTTATGTTTGCCATCGGTTCTTTTCGATACACGGGATTTTTCTCGCTGCAGGTTCTCATGAACTTGCTGATTGATAATTCCTTTCTATTAATTACAGCCATCGGCATGACCTTCGTTATTATTTCCGGCGGGATTGACTTATCCGTGGGTTCGGTCATTGCCTTGACCACCATGATCTCGGCGAGTTTGGTTCAGGCAGGCTGGCCGCCTGGTATTGTAATTCCACTGGTGTTAGTATTCGGTTCGCTGTTCGGATGGGGGATGGGCGCGGTTATTCATTACTTCAAAGTCGAGCCGTTTATCGTCACCCTCGCTGGCATGTTCTTGGCAAGAGGCTTATGCTACATCATTAGTATCAATACCATCACCATCGACAATGCCTTCTATACAAGCGTAGCTCAAACCAAAATCAAGCTGCCGGGCGGGAATTTCATCTCGATCAGCGTGATCATCGCCCTGCTTGTCGTTGCTCTGGGCTTCTATATCGCCCATTACACGCGATTTGGCAGAAATACGTACGCTTTGGGCGGAAGCGAGCAATCGTCCTTGCTCATGGGGCTGCCGGTCGGACGAACCAAAATGCTGATCTATGCGTTTAGCGGTTTTTGCTCATCGTTGGCCGGTGTTGTGTTTACCTTCTATATGCTCTCCGGTTACGGGCTTCACGCGATGGGGATGGAGCTGGATACGATCGCAGCCGTCGTCATCGGCGGAACGTTGCTAACGGGCGGAGTCGGTTATGTGGTTGGAACCTTCTTCGGCGTGTTGATCCAAGGCGTCATTCAAACGATTATCAGCTTCGAGGGCACACTGAGCTCGTGGTGGACGAAGATCGTGATTGGTATTCTGTTGTTCATGTTTATCTTTATGCAGAGGATGCTCAGCGAACGCAGCTGGTTAAAACGCAGCTAAGAAGAGGAAAAGAACATTCTTTGGCAAATGATGGGTTTGTCAAGCAATGTTCTTTTTTATTGATGTTTAGGAACGCAAACTATACAATAAAAACATTAAACGCTCGATCGGCACGAAGTTGAAAACCGAAAGGGGGAATGGCCGCTGTGATGGTAGTTCATCCCAAGCGCCTTTTCATTATGCTTGGCAAGCTGACCCTTGTGATCTTGACGCTCGTGGCTGTAATGGGTTGTCAGCAGGACGGAGGGACTCAAACTGCTGAACGTGTGGACAAGGGGCCCAAGGAATCGCTGGCTTCCACACCACTAGCTAGAGAGCCCGTACTAGGCTTCTCGCAGCTAGGATCGGAGAGTGCGTGGCGGTTAGCCAACACCAATTCCATCAACGAGGCTGCGAAGATCGCTGATATTCGTATGAGTTTTAACAATGCCGAGCAATCCCAAGAAAAGCAGATTGAGGCGATTCGGGAATTCGTAAAGCAAAAGGTTGATGTCATCGCCATTGCGCCTGTAGTGGAAACCGGTTGGGAGCCCATTCTTCGTGAAGTCAAGCAAGCGGGTGTTCCTGTTGTTATTATTGATCGCGATGTGGATGTTGCGGATCAATCCTTGTATGTGACGCACATTGGGTCCGATTTTTATGAAGAGGGGAAAAAGGCCGGCAAGTATCTCGTCGATAAATTTCCCAAGCAAAGCGCTCCGGTCGGGATTGTGGAACTGCGCGGAACGGAAGGCTCAACGCCTTCCATTGCAAGAGGCAAGGGACTTCGAGATGCCATTGCGGGTCGTAAGGATTTTCGTTTTTTGGCTAGCGAGAATGCGGATTTTACCTTTGTGAAAGGCAAGGAAGTCATGAAGAAGTTTTTGGTGGAGAAGGGAAAGGATATTCGGGTGCTTTATTCGCATAATGACGATATGACACTTGGCGCCCTGGAGGCGATCGAGGAATACGGTCTAGAGCCAGGGAAAGATATTGTCGTTGTCACGGTGGACGGTACCCGCAAAGCGCTGGAGAAGCTCAGTGAAGGCAAGATTAATCTGGTCGTGGAATGCAATCCGTTATTGGGGCCGAATCTGATTCAGGCGGTGAAAGAAATTGTCAAGGGAAATACACTGCCCAAACGAATTGTGACGTCCGAGAATGTATTTACACAAGTAACCGCAGCAAGTGAGATGGCATCTCGCACATATTGAGTCGGTCGTTCTGAATGATCCGAAAGCCTGGGAAAAAAATCCCGGGTTTTTCTATTCGTGTGAATAGGAAAAAAACATAAAATTACCCCTAAGGACGGCTAAAAAATCAACTTTTCTAATAAGAAATTACATCGTAATTTCAGGGTGTCGTAGTTATAATGAAAGCAATATGAAGAAGGGGACAGCTTGATGATGCGGTAACCTGGACGCATTCAGGATAGCGAGATACTGGAGTGGGAGCGGCATAACAGACTCTTTATTCATAGTTTTCCGATATTTATATTCATATATAATAAAGCGCTTTCAAAAATGTCAACGGAGGAGATTTGGATGAGAAAAAGTAAGGTGCCTTTCATCATGTATCTGATTGCCGTTATGCTAGTCGCTTGTGTACCTGGCGTCGCATTAGCCGACGGAGTTCCAACTTTCACACTAAGCACAGGCGCAGAAACGGTTGTTCCTAAACAAGAGCTTGAGATCTCTTTCACTGGAAGCAACTTGAAGGAGCTTTATGCCTATGAAGCATTGATTTCGTATGATCCTGATGTCGTCGAATTGGAAAAGGCGGATTCCAAAATAGAGGGCTTTTTTGTACCACCGAAGGCAAATGACGGAAAAATAACCTTGGCCTTCACAAAGGTTGGCCAAAAGGCAGGCGAGCAAGGAAGTAAAGTTTTAAGTACGATTTCCTTCAAGGGCAAGAAGCAAGGAGAAAGCAACATTAAATTAATATCCGTGAAGGCGCTGAAGCCTGATCTCACAGCAACCTTGGTTCGTTATGGAAGTACCTTTGCCGACCTTGAAGGCTATGAATGGGCTAGAAATGAAATTGAGGAGCTAGCGTCAGCTGGCATTATTAAGGGGACTTCGGCAATTACCTTTAGTCCAGGTGACAACATTTCAAGAGCCGACTTTATCAGTTTGCTGGTCAGAGCGTTACATCTTCACGCTGACATTGATGATAACTTCGATGATGTCACACAGTCTGATTATTATTATCAGGAGGTGGGAATTGCCAAAAAGCTAGGAATTGCCCAGGGAATGGATCTCTACCAGTTCGAGCCAAGAGTAAGCATATCCAGGCAAGATATGATGGTGGTTGCCGCACGAGCAATGAAAGTCGCCGGAAGACAGCTGGACGATGCCGCAACCGATTTAAGCGGCTTTCAAGATCCCGGCGAAGTTGCAGCTTATGCAGTAACCCCTCTAGCTCAACTCGTGAAGAAAGGCATTATTCAAGGGGACTACGGTAGGATTAAACCGAACGATACCGCTACGAGAGCAGAAGCTGCTGTCATCATCTACAGGATTATTCAATAAGCCGAGAGGAGGTGATTGCTTGTAGCGTGAATTGGGAAGAGCAGTAAATAAGGCTCAGTTGAAGTCATTTAATCAAGTAAGAAGGTGGAGGTTATTCTATGAAAATTTGGAAGAAGCTGATGGCAACCTCGATGGCAATCGCACTTGCCATCACATTAAGTCCAGTTACGGAACGGGCACAGGCTGCAACACCGACGCTAACGCCGGCGATGGCCAAAACGCCTGGAAACGCCAATCCGTTATTCACGCAAAAGTTTGGCGCAGATCCATATGCAATGGTTTACAACGGCAGAGTTTATGTGTATATGACCAATGACGTATTTGAGTATAATGCTGACGGAACAGTGAAAGACAATGGCTATGGATTGATCAATAAAATTACGGTTGTTTCATCCGACGATATGGTGAACTGGACAGATCACGGGGAAATTCTTGCGGCCGGTCCACAAGGTGCGGCCAAATGGGCAAACAACTCCTGGGCGCCGGCGGCTGCACATAAAACGATCAATGGCAAGGAGAAATTCTTCCTTTATTTTGCGGATAATGGAAGCGGCATAGGTGTGCTCACAGCGGATAGTCCGATCGGCCCCTGGACAGATCCACTTGGAAAGCAATTGGTCAGTAGAAGTACGCCTGGGGCTAGTGATGTGACTTGGCTTTTTGACCCGGCCGTACTGGTTGATGATGATGGAAGCGGCTATTTATATTTTGGCGGCGGTGTTCCGACAGGAAAAGATGCTGACCCGGGAACCGCACGTGTTGCCAAGCTTGGAGCGGATATGATCAGTTTGGATCTGACGGCTAGCGGCGGAACGCTAGGACGCATTAATCCGCCATGGTTGTTTGAGGATTCAGGTATCCATAAATACAACGGGAAATACTACTATTCCTATTGCACGAACTTCTCTGGCGGCCATCCGGCAAATATACCTACAGGGGCAATTGGCTACATGGTCAGTGACAACCCGATGGGGCCGTTTACTTTTGTTAAAACTATCCTGCCGAATCCTGCAACCTTCTTTGGCGTTGGCGGCAACAATCACCATGCGATCTTTGAATTCAACGGCCAGTGGTACGTCACTTACCATGCGCAAACTGTAGCGAAAGCAATGGCTGAAAGTGGTTTGTATCCGCAAATGGGCGGTCAATCGCATGGGTACCGCAACACGCATATTAATAAAGTTAGTTTTGATGCAGACGGTGTGATTCAGAATATTACGGGCGATTACTCAGGCGTTCCACAATTGAAAAATCTGGACCCTTACACGCGGGTAGAGGCGGAAACGATCGGTTGGAACGGCGGCATTTCTACGGAAACGACTACCCAACCGGGAGGCATGGTACCCGACGTCAATCTGGATGTAACCAGCATTAACGAAGGGGATTGGACAGCAGTTTCCAAGGTGGATTTTGGCGCAGGCGCAGGGACCTTTGCTGCGAATGTAGCCAGTGATTCCAATGGCGGAACCATTGAACTGCATCTGGACAGTGCAACTGGCGCCTTGATCGGCACGCTGCCCATTTCCAACACTGGCGGAGCGAATAGTTGGCAGGTAAAAACTACCAATGTTTCCGGCGCAACAGGCGTCCATGATCTTTATATGGTATACAGGGGAGCATCCACAGGCAATCTGTTCAAAGTGGATTACTGGCAGTTCGGACCCAAGAGTGCCGCTCATGATCTTGCGGCAATTAATGCGTCCATCGATAAACAAAAGATTGATACTGTTTTTGGCACCAATACCGCAACGATGAAGGTGACTGCAATCTACGCCGATGGAACAAGTGCAGATGTGACTGCGCAGGCCGTTGCGACACCTGCTCAAAACGGCATTGTCAATGTCAGCAACGGCGTTGTCACCGGTGTTGGCTATGGTACGACCAGTATCGATGTCAGCTATGGCGGAAAAACGGATACGCTGAATATGCTGGTTAAAGACTTGAACAGCGAACTGACAGTGAAGAACATTACGGTTAACAATGGTTCTGCTACGCTGGATGCGGGTAAGACAGCAACATTTAAGGTGACAGCGGAGTATATGGATGGACATACGGAGGATGTGACAAACACAGCAACGTATAGCAATCCAAATCCTGGCATTGCCGATGTATCCAATGGCACCATTACTGCCAAAGCAAGCGGAACAACGACGGTTACCGTAAGTTTCAAGGGAGCCTTGGGCGATGCTGCGACGGCACAGATCAGTGTAAGTGTCAATACGCCTACCGTCGTGGCAATTGAGGCAGAAGCGGCAGCAGAGAATACTGCAAATGCCTACGTTTATGGCACGGCCAATGGTCATACGTGGACGCTAGTTGACGGATTGTCCACAAAAGCGATGCAATTTACGCCAGACGATGGAACTTCTGTCACACCAGGCACGGATGCTGCCAGCCTAGCTGCCGGTTCCCGACTGAATTACAAGATCAACTTTCCGACAACAGGCACCTACAATATCTGGGTTCTTGCCAAGAGTCACAGCTTCCAAACGGACTCTCTCCACGTTGGAGTGGATAATTCCTATAAATTCACTTCCAACGGTATTCAGAACGTGAGCAACAGTCAGTTCAGATGGATCAATCTCAGTAATGGAGGTACGCTTGTAACTGGAGGCACGCCGCTCACTATCACCGCCGGTGTGCATGAATTGAACATATGGGGAAGGGAATCTGGCTTGATTATCGACAGAATCTATCTCACCACGAGCGGTGCAACGACAGATCCTGTATGGCCGGAGGCTAAAGCGGCGGCAGCCACCATTTCGGCAGACAGCAGCGTGAAGGCAGGAAGCAGTTTTACGGTGGCTGTAAGTCTGGATAACGTGACACAGAGTGTGTATGCGCAGGATATTACTTTGTCCTATGATGCCAACGTGTTTGACTATGTCAGTGGAGCAGGCGCGAACAGCAACATTCAGATTGTCACAGAGGACAAAGCGACGGCCGGCAAAGTGAGACTCATCACTGCAAGTATCGGAGGAGTGACGGGGCCTAGCACACCGGTACTGAACCTGACATTTAAAGTCAAAACCGGTGTTCAGAACACGACGGGAACCATTGCAGCAACTGGGGCCAAGCTCGGGATCGCTCCGGAAGGCACGGTTATCGATGCGACCCTGAGCAGCAAGAGCATTGCGGTAGGCAGTATTGAAATCGTCGTCGATAAGACGGCATTGACAGCGGCGATTGCGAATGCACAAAGCCTATACGATGCTGCAATCGTTGGTACGCTGCCGGGTCAATACCCGCAGGCGGCTAAAGATGCACTGGGTGTTGCCCTGAGCGCAGCCAAAGCGGTCAAAGATAGCCAGAATTCGTCGCAAGCCCAAGTTGACAGCGCAGTAACTGTACTGGGCAGCGCAGTGGATACCTTCAAAGCCGCAGCCGTGAAAGAAGTATCGGCAGACCTTAATAAAGACGGACACATTGATGTTGGGGATCTCGCGATGGTCGCTTACCATTATGGTAAAAATTCCACGAGCGCAGACTGGTCAACAGCTAAAGCAGCGGATATGAACAACGATAATAAGATCGATATTATGGATCTTGCGTATGTAGCCTCCAAAATCCTTAACTAAATCTTGTAAATTACTTGCATTCGTCGATGGGAGACAGATGTCTCCCATCCTAACTAACAATGAGGGATCGTGAAGATGAGACGTAAATTTCAATTTTTCCTCTTAGCGCTGATGTTCATGGTTACCCAACTTCCGATTTCGGCAGGAGCCCAAGTAACGGATCAATATGTACTACACGCTTCAGCTGCACGTGTTGAGGTGGGAGATCGTGTTTCGATTGCCGTAAAAGGCGAAGCACTCACCGATTTGTATGCGGCTGAAATGCAGATAATGTACGATGAACAGCTATTGGAATACACAGGCTACACAAGCTTCCTAGACAATCAGGCCTACGTGCATGAGCCGAAAGTGCAAGGAAATACGATCCGGCTTGTATTTACTTTAACAGGCAATAAGCCGGGGATCACAGGCGATAAAGATCTATTTACCTTTACGTTTAGAACTAAAAAAGTAGGGACGGCTTCTGTTTCTCTAAACGCATTGATGCCGATCGATAGCGCGTTAAATAAGACCAACGGAAGCATAGGCAGTGGAACAACTATAGCCGTTGTAAATTCGAATTCAGGTTCTCCCGGCTCTGGGTCTGGATCACAACCGTCGGGAAATCCGTCTTCGCCAAGCCATTCTGGCACATCCGTACTTCATTTTGATGCATCGCCAGATGCCCGAGGGGCCATCTCAATTCAAGCAGGGGCGAATGACCTCCTTGACGCGGGTAAGCATTCTACCGATGAAACGGTCACAGTCAGAATTAAATCTGGCGCCGAGGTAAAGAAAATTCAATTGAATTTGCCGGCGAAGCAAGTCCAGCAGCTTAGTTCCGATTCGGGGAAAATCAAGACGTTGAGTGTTGAGTCCGATCTTGCAGCGGTTACCATTTCTCGGGATATGCTTGATAACAGGACGCTTTCGGAAACTTCCAATTTGCAACTGTTGATCGAGAAAGTGGATAAGCAGCCTCTTTACGATGTGAACTTGCTGCTTGATGGCAGCCCGATCACAAGCTTTGCCCCCAAAAGTATTCAGGTCAATATCCCCTATGCACTGGGCTTGAACGAGAAGCCTTACCAAGTCGTTATTCATACGATAACGGAAGATGGCAAGGTGAAAATTGTCAGGAATGGTCAATTCGATGCCTCAACAGGCACAGTTCAGTTCCAGCCTGATCAATTGGGCAGGTACAAGGTGAGCCATGCCCAGGTTGATTTTCGTGACATGACCGGTTACGACTGGGCGAATGAGGCCGTATTCGGTCTGGCGGCTCGCGAAGTAATAAACGGTAGAAGCGAGGGCTACTTTATTCCGGGCGGAGATGTAACAAGAGCGGAGTTCGTGAAAATGTTGATGGGGCTCATCGACGCTGAAGATTCCTCAGCTACGGCTACATTTACAGACGTCCTTTTGGATGATTGGTCTTATCGTTCGATTGCTTCAGCCCAAAAACTTGGCCTTGTTCAAGGTAAAGATGACGGCAGTTTTGGTTCGAAGGATGAGATCAGTCGTGAAGATATGGCTGTCTTTATGTATCGGGCTTTAAACGCAAGGAAGTCTGGAACTGCTCACTCAACGCTCACTCCTGCGAAATTCCTGGATCAGGATCAGGTCTCATCTTACGCTAGGGATGCTGTTGCAGCTGTCCAACAAGCCGGCTTGATTGAAGGCGTATCAGAGGGATATTTCGATCCCAAAGGCAAATTGACAAGAGCGCAAGCTGCAGCGGTGATATACAGATTCTATCAAGCATTGCGATGATGAGGGCGCCAATGCGTTGAAATTGCATTCATTCAAAGACGAAGGGGGGGACGGTTGTCCCCCTTTCGATTTATACTTGTGAACATTTAGGTTCAAGAGGGGAGAAGTGAGGAAATGGGAAAAGAAAGAGACTTTGCAAGAGCCACTTTGACAATCCCCTTGTGTTTCAGTCTAATTGCAACATCCATGCTCGTTGCGCAAAATAGCGCCCATGCTGCTACCGTACCGACCGTTACGATAAATTACACCAGTGAGAAACAGGAAATTGACGGGTTTGGCGCTTCTAACGCATGGTCAACCGGCATTGTGCAAAATCTCGCGAATCCGGCACAGAAGGAAATCCTGGATGCACTTTTCAGCACCTCGAACGGCGCAGGGCTCAGTATGGTTAGAAATCGTCTTCCTTATGATATCGTAACCGAATCAGGCGTTTGGAATTGGAACAATTGGGACATTAACGGCACGACCTGGCTCTTTAATAAAGTGAAGTCGGATTATAATGTCAATCAATTTTTCACGACACCGTGGACGCCACCCCCTTTTATGAAATCTGGCAGTACAGGAACATACGGGGAAATCGGCGGAAAGCTGCGAACGGACAAATACCAAGCCTATGCTGATTTCTTGGCCGACTATGTAAACGGATTCAAGACCAACAAAGGCATCGATCTATCGGCAGTTTCTATCCAGAATGAACCGAACTGGGCGCCCAATTATGAATCCAGCACATGGACGGCCGATGATTTTCATAATTTCATCAAGGGTTATCTCAAGCCAACCTTTGCTCAAAAGGGCGTGAGCGCCAAATTAATCATGCCGGAGGGGCTTAATTTTAGCGAGGAGCTGGCTGTGCCTACATTACATGATGCCGATAGCAGGGAACGTGTTGATATTATTGGCGTCCATCAATACGCCGTCAATCCACAAGATCCTAATCTTGGCGCACAGTGGTTGTCCCAAACAAAGCAATACAACAAAAAACTGTGGGTGACGGAAGCGTCCGTAGGCGACCCCAATGATACAACGATCCGAGATGGCCTGTATTGGGCGAAAATGATTCATAAGGATATGACGGTAGCGGAAGTCAATGCATTTAACTACTGGTGGCTTTGGAATGCTACCAAAGACAGTGTGAATGCGATCGGAGATAAAGGCGCGCTGGTTACCCTGCATACCAATGACAGCGGTGCGGTTACAAGTTATGATTTCAATAAAAGGTTGTTTACACTTGGCCAGTACAGCCGATTTATCAGACCGGGGTATAAACGAATAGACTCGGATGCGGCACCCGCCCCTGGCATTTATACGACTGCTTATAAAGATCCGTCCAATGGAAAACTGGTTATCGTTGCCATTAATGACAATGACAGTGATACAGCACTGGCTTTTAACGTTACTGGCAAGGCCATTCGCTCGTATTCGATGTATAGAACATCAGCAACCGAAAATATAGCCAATTTGGGAAACACTTCTTTGGATGGGGCTTCAAATTTCCAAGCGACGCTGAAGGGTAAAAGTGTGACGACATTCTACGCGGATGTGTACACGCCAAGCGCCAAGAACCCAATCATTTGGGCGGATGTACCGGATGTTGACGTGATCAGGGTCAATGATACGTATTATATGACCAGTACGACGATGCACATGAACCCGGGTGTCCCTATTATGAAGTCGAAGGATCTCGTTAATTGGGAGATCGTGAATTATGTCTATGATATTCTCGCTGCCAATGATAAGCAGACGCTTTCCAATGGCCAGAATATATACGGTCAAGGTTCGTGGGCCAGCTCCATTCGATATCATAACGGCAAGTTTTATGTTGTGTTTGCCTCCAACGACTTGGGTAAAACGTATATTTTCCAAACGGCTGATATTGAAAAAGGCCCATGGGAGAAGTATGAGCTCGCCGGCGGCGTTTATCACGACATGTCCTTGCTCTTTGACGATGATGGACGCGTCTATCTCGTTTATGGCAGTGGCGCCATCAAGATTATTGAGCTTACTTCGGATGCGACAGCGATCAAAGCAGGCGGAATGAATAAAACGATCATTCAAAATGCAAGCGCTCCCGGAGGCTCTGGCGGTCTTGGAGCTGAAGGTTCGCACATTCATAAAATTAACGGTAAATATTATATCTTCAATATATCATGGCCTTCAGGGAGCATTCGTACGGAATTAGTCCACAGGGCTGATGCAATAGACGGCACCTATGAAGGTAAGATTGCCTTAAGATCGGGCAGTACTTCCAATAGTGCCGGTATCGCACAAGGAGGAATTGTTCAAGCTGCCGATGGAAACTGGTACGGTATGTTGTTCCAGGATTATGGATCCGTGGGTCGTATCCCTTACATCGTCCCGATGACCTGGAGTCAGGATGGATGGCCCGTATTCGGAGATGTGAATGATACCGGGATTCCTGCCTTACTTTCTAGATCCTGGGTTTCGTCGGATAGCTTTGATCAGAGAACAGGCAAAGTCGGGGCCTATCATACCGCAGTAGCAGGTGGAGAAAATGACGATAATGGCTCTAACCTTGCGCTTGTATGGCAGTGGAACCATAATCCGGACAATCGATTCTGGTCGCTTACCGATCGGCCGGGATATCTACGACTTACAACAGGAAGAACGAGCACGAGTCTGCTTGATGCCAGAAATACCCTGACACAAAGAACTTTCGGGCCGGAAAGCTCAGGAACGATCGCAATGGACGTCAGCCACATGAAAGATGGCGATTATGCGGGAATTGCCGCATTCCAGCAAAACTATGGATTTGTTGGTGTCAAAATGACGGGGACTGGAAAATCTGTTGTCATGGTGAACGGCAGTTCAGGCTCCGCTTCAGAAATGGCGAGTATCCCTCTCACGCAGGACATCATCTATTTAAGAACCGAGCTTGATTATAAGAATAGGACTGACAAAGCGAATTTCTATTTCAGTCTGGACGGCGAGCGTTGGGCCGCTATCGGAAATACACTTCAGATGTCGTATACGCTGCCGCATTTCATGGGCTATCGTTTTGCTCTGTTCAATTATGCAACCAAATCTACAGGCGGTTACGTTGACTTTGACTATTTTAACGTAAACGATAAGTTGACAGGTTCGACCTATGATACAAGCTTAAAATCTCTTCAAGTAAATCAGGCGCAAGTACCAGGGTTCAGTCCAAGTACTTTCAGCTATACCTTGGATGTTCCTCCGGGATCAACCCCACCGAGTATTACCGCAGTGCCGAACGATCCTAATGCAAATGTCACGATCACGCAAGCAACTGCAGTACCGGGCAAAGCGATCGTGACGGTTAGCGGGGGAGGTATACAGACCGCGATTTATACGATTAATTTCAATTCGCCTACCTTCATGGCAATTGAGGCAGAAGCGGCAGTAGAGAATACCGCGAATGCCTACGTTTATGGCACGGCCAATGGTCATACATGGACGCTAGTTGACGGATTGTCCACAAAAGCGATGCAATTTACGCCAGATGATGGTACTTCTGTCACACCAGGCACGGATGCAGCCAGCCTAGCTGCCGGTTCCCGACTGAATTACAAGATCAACTTTCCGACGACAGGCACCTACAATATCTGGGTTCTTGCCAAGAGTCACAGCTTCCAAACGGACTCTCTCCACGTTGGAGTGGATAATTCCTATAAATTCACTTCCAACGGTATTCAGAATGTGAGCAACAGTCAGTTCAGATGGATCAATCTCAGTAATGGCGGTACGCTTGTAACTGGCGGCACGCCGCTCACTATCACCGCAGGTGTGCATGAATTGAACGTATGGGGAAGGGAATCTGGCTTGATTATCGACAGAATCTATCTCACCACGAGCGGTGCAACGACAGATCCTGTATGGCCGGATACTAAGGGAGCGGCAGCCACCATTTCGGCAGACAGCAGCGTGAAGGCAGGAAGCAGCTTTACGGTAGCCGTTAGCTTGGATAACCTGACGCAAAGTGTATATGCCCAAGACATCACCTTGTCTTATGATGCCAATGTGTTTGACTATGTCAGCGCGGCAGGCGCGAACGGCAACATTCAGATTGTCACCGAGGACAAAAGGGCGGTCGGCAAAGTGAGGCTCCTTGCGGCAAGCATCGGAGGGGTAACCGGGGGGAGCACACCGGTGCTGAATCTGACTTTCAAAGTCAAGGCCGGTGTTCAGAACACGACGGGAACCATTGCAGCAAGCGGGGTCAAGCTCGGGATTGCTCCGGAAGGAACAGTTATCGATGCGACCCTGAGCAGCAAAAGCATTGCGGTTGGCAGTATTGATATCGTCGTCGATAAGACGGCATTGACAGCAGCGATTGCAAATGCACAAAGTCTGTACGACACAGCTGTAGTCGGTACGCTGCCGGGTCAGTACCCGCAAGCTGCCAAAGACGCATTGAGCGCTGCCCTCACCGCAGCCAAAGCGGTCAAGGATAGCCAGAATTCGTCGCAAGTCCAAGTTGACAGTGCAGTAACCGTGCTGGCTAACGCAGTGGATACCTTCAAGGCGGCCGTCGTGAAAGAAGTATCGGCAGACCTGAATAAAGACGGACACATTGATGTTGGTGATCTCGCGATGGTCGCTTACCATTATGGTAAAAATTCCACGAGCGCAGACTGGGCAACTGCTAAAGCAGCCGATGTGAACAACGATAATAAGATCGATATTATGGATCTCGCGTACGTGGCAACCAAAATACTGAATTAATTCATGTAAATAGGCTAGTTATCGTCGATGGGAGACACATGTCTCCCATCTTTTCTATCATGTGGAAGTAAAAGAGAGATAACCATTTGCATGCATAAAATCTTAAATATAGCTAAAAATACATCCAAGGAAATGAATGGAAAACGAAACCCTACAATGATCATAAGCATACTTACAGGAGGAAATGGGGATGGCGATTTGGAGTTGGTATAAGCTGCGGTCAAGACATGGAGCCCGAAGTCAACATCCTCAGATGGCCCCCCGAAAAGTACCGCCTGCTCATCATCAATTAGATGCGAAAGAAGAGGAAAGGGTCAACAGCCAGCTCGAAGTAACGTTGGCATTCGTTCAGAAGATACTCGGTGAAAATGACGATTTTATTATACGTCGATTGTGCATGTTTGGTAATCAACCGGCTGTCGTCATGTATTTTCCAGACTTGATCGATAAGCAGTACATGAACGATCACATTTTAAAACCATTAATGGCAACGTCATCTTTGGATTACAATATAGCCGTAAGCCGTCCAATGAAGGAGTTTCTTTTGAACGATACACTGTATGCGTGTGAAGGAAGAACAGAAACTCATTTGCATGAAATCATTCAAGCTATTGTGGAAGGAAATACCGTTCTCCTAGTTGACGGGGTTGCAGATGCGTTTGTTTTCAGTACACGCCATGTTGATAAACGGTCGATCACACAGCCGGAAACGGAACAGGTTATCCGTGGAGCCCGGGAAGGCTTTATCGAAATGCTGGGTACCAATTTGGCCTTGCTTCGCTATCGGCTTCCAACGCCAGATTTGAAGGTAAAAACGATTCGAATCGGACGTATTACGAAATCCAAAGTGGCGCTTTGCTATATCGACGGCATTGTGAATCCAGCACTCGTAGAAGAAGTGTTCAGACGCTTATCCTTAATTGATATAGATGGCGTTCTGGACGTTGGGTACCTGGAACAGTTTATCGAGGACAACCATTTATCCCCATTTCCGCAAATTCAGAACACGGAACGACCCGATAAAGCGGTCGCCAATCTTCTGGAGGGCAGGGTTGTCTTGCTCGTAGACGGATCCCCGTTTGCGCTCATCCTGCCTACGGTATTCAGTCAATTTTATCAAACCGTCGAGGACTACTCTGAACGGTATCTTCTCGTCAGTTTCATCCGGTTGGCACGGTTGGTTGCGCTGATTTTCTCACTGATTTTCCCGTCGTTATATGTGGCCCTGATTTCGTTCAATCCGGAGCTGATCCCTACCGAATTTGCCGTAGCAGTAGCGGGAGGCAGAGCAGGAGTACCTTTTCCGTCCGTCATTGAAGTATTGATCATGGAGATCTCCATGGAAGTATTAAGGGAAGCGACACTGCGGCTGCCGCAGCAAGTCGGCGGAGCGCTCTCCATTGTTGGCGTACTTGTCGTAGGACAGGCAGCGGTCGCAGCAGGATTTATTTCTCCGATCACGGTTGTTATCATCGCCCTGACCACGATCGGTTCTTTTGCCACACCCGCGTACAATGCAGCCCTTGCTCTCCGGTTGCTGCGCTTCCCACTTGTGATTTTATCAGGCATATTCGGTTTATACGGGGTGATGATCGGATTAATTCTGATTGCCAACCATATGTTGTCCTTAAAATCGTTTGGAATTCCTTACATGAGTCCGGTAGTGCCAGGGAATTTTCAAGGGATGAAAGATACGCTCGTACGGCTGCCGCTCTGGTTCATGCCCAAGAGACCCGCATTATTGCAACCCCCAAATGCCACTCGTCTTGGAGAAGAAACGAAAAAAAACATTAAAAATGATGTCCCAATTAACACCTTAGACCCATCGAAAGCCAGAAATCCAAGGAGGCATGAAAACGATGGAACATTCTCGCCAGATCACGGTCATTCAAGCGGCGATCATACTGATTAGCACAATTATTGGCGTGGGCGTATTAGCCCTTTCGCTTTTCGCTGTCCGAGCTGCGGATTCCGGAGCGCCTCTTGTAACTTTACTGGGTTTTCTGGTGGGGTTATTAGGCCTATGGCTGTTAACAAAGCTTGGCATGCGATTTCCTACGCAATCCATTATTGAATACAGCGAGGACTTGATTGGTAAATGGGCGGCACGCGGCTTTAGCATCTTGATTATCATGTTTTTTTGCTTGCTCACAGCGCTGGCGTCACGTGAATTCGGGGAAGTTGTTGTGACTTCCGTTTTAACCAAAACACCGCTGGAGGTGACGGTCATCGTCATGCTGCTGCTTGCAGCGATTTCCTCTCGTGTAGATATTACGACTTTTACGTACTTTCACCATTTTTATTTCCCGGTTATCGTATTTCCTGGACTCCTGATTGTCGTGCTTTCCCTGAAAAATGCACAATTAATCAACCTCTTGCCCCTTTGGGGAAATGAACCCAGCGGTCTGTCAGGGGGGATTCTTACGATGGCGGCTTTATTTCAGGGCTCTTTTGTCATGACCATCGTGATTCCTGCGATGAGGCGGCCGGAAAGAGCCATGATTGCCGGGTATATAGGGATGGCAATCGCCGGGTCACTCTATTTCCTCATTGTGATTGCTACGGTTGGCGTATTCGGAGCTGAGGAAATAAAAAAATTAGTATGGCCTACCTTGGAATTAGCCAAGACGACATCACTGCCCGCCAATATCCTGGAGCGCTTGGACGGTGCATTTCTTGCAGTGTGGGTGACGGCTGTGTTTACGACATTGTTGTCTACGTATTATTTAGCTATTTATTTCTCAACACAGCTGCTTCGCCTTCGAGACCATAAAATGTTCGCCTTTTTCCTAATTCCTTTTATTTACGTTATTGCCATGCTTTCACCTAATTTGATGCAGATGTATGAAACCATTCAAATTGTCGGTCGCTGCGGGCTATTTTTCACCATTGCTTATCCATTCTTTTTATTTATTGT
>NZ_RXHU01000169.1 GCF_003955665.1 Paenibacillus whitsoniae | reverse complement strand
TTCAGCCGACCGTCATCTCCTCGGGCTGTCCGTACTGCCTGACCATGGTGGAGGACGGCACGAAGATCAAGGAAGTCGAGGATCGGGTGAAAGCGCGCGATGTGGCGGAAGTGTTGGCCCTTTCCGTGTTTGGCGTCTCATAAATTTAAGTCGTGAAGGAGATGTAATGTTGCTATGACAACGATCCGAAAAGCAGCCGTCATCGGCTCCGGTGTAATGGGTTCAGGCATTGCCGCACATTTGGCGAACGCAGGGCTGTCTGTAGTGCTGCTCGATCGCGTGCCGACGCAGCTATTGCCGCAGGAAGAGGCGGCGGGGCTTACACTGGCTCACCCGAAAGTTCGCAACCGCTTGGCGGTAAACGCCTTGCAGGGGATGGTAAAAACGAATCCGGCTCCGCTCTTTCAAGCGTCGTTTGCCCAGCGTATCCAGCCGGGCAATCTGGAGGATGATTTGGGCAAGCTGAAGGACGTCGATTGGATTATCGAGGTCATCATTGAGAATTTGGCGGCGAAGCAGGCGCTTTTTGCCCGAATTGAAGAGGTGTGGGAGTCCGGGACGATCGTGACGTCCAATACGTCGGGCGTTTCGATCAATGCGATGGTTGAAGGAAGGTCGGCGGCATTTAGGGCTCATTTTCTGGGTACGCACTTCTTTAATCCGCCACGCTATATGAAACTGTTGGAAATTATACCCAACTCGGACACCGAATCTGAGATTGTGGCGTTTATGCAAGATTTTTGCGAGAAAAAACTGGGCAAAGGCGTCGTCGTCGCCAAGGATACACCGAACTTCATCTCCAATAGGATCGGGACTTATGGGCTGCTCGTTACGTTGCAAGAAATGCTCGAGAAGGGCTACACCGTGGAAGAAGTGGATGCAGTGACCGGGCCGGCGATGGGCAGGCCGAAAAGCGCGACGTTCCGCACGCTGGACTTAGTCGGGCTCGATACTTTTGTGCATGTGGCTGGCAATGTGTTTTCGCAGGTATCGGATCCGGCAGAGAAGGCCGTGTTTGATACTCCGGCTCTTATGAAAGACATGGTGGAGCGAGGATGGATCGGCGAGAAGAGCGGTCAAGGGTTTTATAAAAAAGTGAAAACCGCTGCAGGCTCGGAAATCCAGGCTTTGCAGTTCGGCACGATGACTTACGAGCCTAGTAAACGAGTGAGCGGCGCATCGCTGGAAGCCTCCAAACAGGCCAAAGGCGCTGCAGCCAAAATCAAAGCGCTGATCACCGGCAAAGACCGGTATGCCGAGCTGGCGTGGAACATTTTGAAGCCGGTGCTGCTGTACTCCGCAGAGAAGCTGGGCGAGATCGCCGACAGCATTGTGGACATCGACAACGCGCTTAAATGGGGCTTCAACTGGGAGCTCGGGCCGTTCGAGACGTGGGATGCGATCGGTTTACGGCGCTCGGTGGAGCGGATGGAAGCGGAAGGCAGCGTGGTGCCTGCCTGGGTAAAAGAGTGGCTGGCAGCGGGGAATGAGAGTTTTTATCGCCGGTCGGAGGGGCGGACATTCGCCTATCTGGGCGGGGCCAGCAGCGAGTTGGGGGTGCGGCCTGAGGTTATCTCGCTCGCTTCGCTCAAGGAGCAGAAGAAGGTGATTCGCAGCAACAGCGGTGCCAGCTTGATCGACATCGGCGACGGCGTCGCCTGCCTGGAGTTCCACTCGCCGAACAATGCGATTGGGGCCGATATTTTGACAATGATTCAGCAAAGCGTCGACGAGGTGCGCAGCAACTATCGCGGGTTGGTCGTCGCGAACGAAGGGAAAAACTTTTGCGTCGGCGCCAACCTCATGCTGCTCTTGATGGAGGCGCAGGATGGAGAGTGGGATGAGGTCGACGGCATTATCCGGCTGTTCCAGAACGCGATGCTGAAGCTGAAAAGACTGGAGAAGCCGGTCGTCGCCGCCCCTCACAAAATGACGCTCGGCGGCGGCGTCGAAGCGTGCCTGCCGGCGGATATGACGATTTTCTCCGCCGAGACGTACTACGGTCTCGTCGAGGTCGGCGTGGGCCTGATCCCGGCCGGCGGCGGCTGTAAGGAGCTGGCTTTGCAGGCGAGCCAGTCGGTGCAGGACCCGGAGGTCGACCTGCAGCCATGGATCAACGCCGCGTTCGAGACCGTCGCGATGGCCAAAGTGTCCACGAGCGGCCACGATACGAAGCGGCTCGGCTATATGCGTGCGCAGGACCGCGTCGTCATGAATCCGGATTTCCGGATTTATGAGGCGAAGCAGGCGGTCCTGCGGCTGGATGCGGCGGGCTACGAGCTGCCCGCCGAAGAAAAAATCCGCGTCGCCGGCGAGAACGGCAAAGCCGTGTTGGTGGCTGCCGCCAATGCCATGCGGCAGGGCGGGTACATCAGCGATCACGACGTGAAGATCGCCGGCAAGCTCGCGCACGTACTGGCGGGCGGCAGCGTGCCGGCGGGCACGCTTGTGAGCGAGCAGTACCTGCTCGATCTCGAGCGCGAGGCGTTCCTCAGCCTCTGCGGTGAGGTCAAAACCCAACAGCGTATGCAATACATGCTGTCCAAAGGGAAACCGCTGCGGAACTAAGGCATGCCGTTCTGCACAGGTGTGGGCTTAAGAGTGGCTAACCCCTCTTAACAGAGCGAAAATGGCTTATTTCCGCAAGTTAGAAGGGGCTGGGCCCTTTTAGATCTAGTTCATTTAAGGAAAACGGCCCGGATCGCGGGCATTAAGAGTGGCTAGCCCCTCTTAGCTAGGCGAAAATAGCAAATTTTCACAAATTAGAAGGGGTTAGACCCT
>NZ_RXHU01000168.1 GCF_003955665.1 Paenibacillus whitsoniae | reverse complement strand
TTTACGAATCCGGTACATTTCAGCCGTATGTTTAAGCAATATGCCGGAGTCTCGCCGCAAGCATACCGCAAGCTGCATCAGAATTAATACTTATATGCTCAAAGCAAAGTCAACCTTTTTTATAATTATTATAAAAAAGGTTGACTTTTTTTCTTCTTATTTTATAATAATTATTATCTGATATAGATTATCAACGTTAAGCGTATAGATTTTCAATTGCGGTTTAGCAAGGAATGGGAGGACAACGGGGATGTATGATGTTATTATTATTGGTGCTGGACCTGCGGGGGCATCGGCTGCCATTTATACGGCCCGCGGCAGCTTGAAAACACTGGTGATCGACAAATCGCCGAACAATGGAGCGCTCGCGATTACGCATAAAATTGCGAATTATCCTGGTGTGCAGGGGGAACTTACCGGTAAAGATCTCCTGGACAACATGCGTGAGCAGGCAAAAAGCTTCGGCGCCGAGTTCATCCAGACGAACATTACGGCGGTGGACGTTGAGGGCGATACGAAGTTTGTTTTTACCGCGGACGGCATGTATGAGAGCAAAGCGATCATCATCGCTACCGGCTCCAAGGGTCGCAATCGGATGCTTCCAGGCGAAGAGGAGCTGCTGGGCCGCGGCGTCAGCACATGCGCTACGTGTGACGGGGCTTTTTTCGAGGGCAAGACGGTGGCTGTCATTGGCGATTCCGAAGAAGCGCTTGAAGAAGCGCAGGCGCTGAGCAAATTCGCAAGCAAAATTTATTTTGTTGTGCCGCGGCCAGAGCTTCAGAACGTTCATCACATGCCGGAACTCGTGAACACGGAGATGCGCTACAAAGCAAAGCCGCTCGAAGTCGTGGGGAACGGGCATGTTGAAGGGCTTCGCATCCGTACAGGCGCGGGCGAAGAAGAAACGCTGGAAGTTGACGGCGTCTTCGTCTTTTTGTCCGGCAGCAAGCCGGGGACGGATTTTATCGCCGAGCAGGTGCCACTTGACGAAGAAGGGTATATGCAGCTCGACGCGCTGATGCAATCATCGGTTCCCGGTGTGTTTGGTGCAGGGGAAGTTAGGCGCACACCTGTTAAGCAAGCTGTCGTTGCGGCTGCTGACGGTGCAATTGCCGCAATGGCGGTGGACAAGTTCATTAACAAGCGGGCTCAATTGATTCCGCAATACAAATAAGATTAAAGGAGTGTTTTGCCATGTCTCAAACAACTCAACCTATCGTTTACTCCAGCACGAACTGCCCATATTGCCAGCAATTGAAGAAGTACTTGACGGAACAAGGCGTTGCTTTTGAAGAAAGAAATATCGATCTGAACGATGCTTATGGCCAAGAGCTGCACGATATGGGGCTTATGTCGCTGCCGGTTACGGTGATCGGGGAACACAAGATTCTCGGCATGAACGTCACGAAGCTCAAAAAAGCGTTGGCGGAAGCCGCGGTGTAAGTCAATAGCAGGATCGAGAGCCCTGGTTGCGGAGATGCAGCCGGGGCTTTTTCGTGCATTTCCGCCTGCGGATACAGTATACTAAAGGCTAGACAGTTGGATAGAGAGGTTGGAAGTGCGATGGCGTCCTTTGCGGACAAGTTATTTATGATTTCTTTAATTTTGTTGATGGTATCCGTCGTGGTTAGCGGCGTCGGGTTTCAATTTTTGAAGTGGAAATCGCAGGTTGAGGATGAATTGGATGAGGAGCCGAAGTCCAGCAGTGCCCGCAAGAAAGCCGCGATGGATCGTCAGGATAAAAGCTTGAAGCGGATCGGACGGTCGTACTTGTTTTGGATCGCGCTGGGTGGCATGCTGCTTTCGGTTGTGCTGAGTTTGTTGGCGGGTTAAGGGAGGAGGAAGTATGTTCGGGTTGTTGAG
>NZ_RXHU01000167.1 GCF_003955665.1 Paenibacillus whitsoniae | reverse complement strand
ACGCCCAGGATCGTCGCCGTTTCTTTCACGATGTTGCCGCCGCCGAAGCCGCCCCGAGGACCGAAGCCTCTGTCTCCGAACCCTTTGCCGCCGTGCCCCATCTGCGTTGTCGTTGTTGAAGAACCTACCGCTGTATCTGCAAATGCTTGATTATGTAATGCGCCGACGAGCCCGACTCCTACGACAAAAGATGCTACCAAAGATCCTGCAATAATTTTTCTGCTGATTTTTTTCATATCGTGTATCCACCTTTGCTTTCGTATTTGTATTTCCTTACAAACCCAAGTATAGACCCCCAACCTGAATTCCATCTGAGTACAAACTGAGCATTCGTTGAGAAGTATCTGAGAATTGGCTGAATTAGGAAATAACAAACACAAACATATGTTCACTTTTTGAAAAACCGGCAGTCCTCCCATCAAAGAACATGTATTTCCTACATCCAAATCCAGGAATTCAAATGTTTTTTCAAACAATCCTGCATTTCATACAGTTAATTCGTCGCATTCACCCCTATTTTCCAAGAAATCGAGGAGAATGACGAATTTTTACTGTAGCTTTTACAGGTTCCATAACCATTTCCCCCCTTTTCGGGAAAATGACCTGCAGGTTTTGCAGGTAATGCTGCCGTTCTCTCTCTCTACTTTTCCAAACCTCCCAATTGGCCGCACAAGAGAGCAATCGCCGAAAACCAAACGCCTAGCAGCGTCTTGCCCCCTCAGCGGATCTCCATCCGATCACGGATGAGAGCGTTTACGAACGGAGCAACGCCGAGACTATACGCGGATAGGCCAAAAAGGAGCCGCGCCTCAGCGCAGCTCCTCTCCCTGCAGCATGGGCGGCAATCCAGGCAATCGCACAATAAATGTGCTGCCTTCGCCGACCACGCTTTCAACATATAGCGTGCCGCCATGCAGTTCGACGATGGAGCGCGTGATGGACAGTCCCAATCCTGCACCTCCGCTGCGTCTGCCGCGGGACGTATCAATGCGGTAAAACCGGTCGAACAGATGCGGGAGATGCTCCGGCGCGATGCCCGGCCCGTTGTCCTGCACAGCGATCTCAACCGCGCCCCCAACCGTGGACAACACGATGCGCAGGCGCCCCGTTTCAGGATGCGTATGCTGCACAGCGTTGTGGAACAAATTCAAAATCACCTGCTTGATTTTATCCGCATCGTACACGCTGCGTGTCTCTGGCTCTAGCAGGAACGTGACCTCACGCTCCCCGGCCAGCAGCCGAAGCTGGTGCTCCATATCATGGAGCATGTCATCCAGAAGGCCCTCCGACATTTGAAAAGTCGGTTTCCGATCCAAACGCGCGAGCAAGAGCAGATCCTCGACCAGCTTGTTGATGCGGATCGATTCGCCGTGCATGCTGCGCAAAGCTTTCTGCAGCTGCTCCGGCTGCTGGTAGGCGCCGCGGAGCAGCACTTCCAGAAAGCCGTGAATCGACGTCAGCGGCGTGCGCAGTTCATGCGAAGCATCCGCAGCGAAGCGGCGCATTTGCTCTTTGGCTTCTTTTTCCGCTTCGAAAGAAATTTCAAGCCGCTCCAGCATGCCATTGAACGACGTCGCTAACCGGTCGATTTCCACCTGTCCCTGATGTGCGGGAAACCGCTCGTTGAGACTCCCGGCATCGATCCGCTTGACCGTATCGACCATATTGGACAGCGGTACCAACGTTCGCCGCAGCACGGGAAGAAAGCCCAGCAAGCCCATAATCATGGCCAGCATGGATAGAAACAAGAAGGTCAGCAACTGCCGCAGCAGCACATCCTTAATTTGCGAAGTGGTCGTGCTGGCTTGAATCAGCCCTTGAAAGCCGCGGTTCCGATCTGGGTTCTCTCCCCCCACCTTATGGAAAACAACGAGCTGCTCGACGCCCTTTTCATTTTTAACAACGCGATAATCGGTTTTCTTGGACGTTTTCTGAAGCAGCTCCACATAATCCTCGCTCTTTAATTGGATAGCGGAATTCTCATCCTGCGAGGAAACCAGCTTGTAATTTCCCTTATCATCAATAATAGCAATCGCGAGATCCGGCACGAAAATACGAGGAGCCTCGCCCCCCGGAATATCCTGACGGTTGCCGCGAGAGAAATCCTGCCTTGGCAGGAAAGGACTTGAGCCTCGATCCTGCCCCTCACCGGCTCGCAACCACACATTCGGCGGTAAACCGGAGATTTGATTGCGAATGGTCTCTGCTTTGTTCTGGTACATAAACTGCTGCATGAACACATATTGAAACACACCGATGAGCAACAATAGCGCGGACATGACCAGCAGCGTTCTCGAAAGAAGCTGAACTTTCAAGGAATTCGTCTCAAAAAATGAGGTGAACCGCCGCAGCCGTTTCATGCCAAATCCATCCGGTAACCGGCGCCACGAATCGTTCGAATCAGCTTATGTTCCTTGTCGCCGAGTTTGTCCCGCAGCGAGCGGATATACACTTCCACGATGTTCTCCTCGCCGCCGAAGTCGTAGCCCCACACTTTGTCGAGAATCATCGTTTTGCTGAGCACAAGCCCGTGGTTAATCGCCATAAATTTGAGCAGCTCATACTCCGTCGGCGACAGCTCCAGCACCCGATCGTTCATGCTGATTTCTTTGCGCCGATCGTCGATCCGCAGCGGCCCTACAATGACCTCGCCGAACAGATTCGGGAAATGATTGCGAATTCGCGCGTAAATCCGGGCCAGCAGTTCTTCAAAAGAGAACGGCTTGACCATATAATCGTCCGCGCCGAGCGTTAGGCCTTTGACGCGGTCGTCGATTTCATCCTTGGCAGTAAGCATGATGACGGCGATATTGTCCTGTTTTTTGATCATCCGACATACTTCAAAGCCGTCCATCCCCGGCATCATCACATCG
>NZ_RXHU01000166.1 GCF_003955665.1 Paenibacillus whitsoniae | reverse complement strand
GAGGTTGATCGGAAGTTCCCCGAATGGACAGGTGCCCAAACAACTCAATGGGCGGTTTTCCCCAAGATGGGCTCGCTCCTTTTCCCTCCTGAATTTGCCTCGCAATTGACTTTCGCACCCGTTCCAACGTTGTCGCAAAGCGGATCGGATCAATCGGCTTGAGCACATAATCCAGCGCATTGACTCTAAAGGCCTCGAGCGCATACGTCGAATAGGCGGTCACGAACACGACGCGGATCTCGTCATCCAGCGCTGCGATTGTTTCCGCAGCCTCCAGCCCACCCATCCCAGGCATTTCCAAGTCAAGAAATACAAGTTCAACCCGCTCGCGCGACAGATGGCTCAGTCCCTCGGCCGCTTGCTGATAAGCACCCACGATCTCAATGTCCGCTTCCTTCTCTAACATCCATTGCAGTTGCAGCAGCGCATGCCGTTCATCATCAATCAAAATCGCTTTCATATTCCACACCCTTCGGGATGATAAAGCTGACGCGGGTTCCCTCCCCAGGCCAGCTCTCAATCTGCAATTGCTCGCCGTACATCAGCCGCAGCCTGCGGCTAATATTGGCTAGTCCCACGCCGCCGGTTGCGCTGATTTCCGCCAATCTATCCGGGGGTATCCCCACGCCATCGTCTTCCACCGCCACTTGCCACACACCTTCGCCGTCCATGACGCGAACACGAATCGTGCCGCCTTGCGGCTTGCGCATTATGCCATGCCGTACAGCGTTCTCGACTAGCGGCTGAATCGACAGCGGAGGCACGCCAATCCATTCCTTGCTTTCAATGTCATACTCGACCTGCAGCCGGTCTTCAAATCTGGCCGATTCAATCGCCAAATAGGATCTCACCAGTTCCAATTCACTGCGCAGCGGCACGCTTTGCGCCAGGTTGCCAAAATCAAAGCTGCCGCGCAAATAGCGGCTTAATTGAAGCAGCAGCTCCTCGGCCCGTGGCGGCTCCAACCGGCAGACGGTCATAATCGTATTAATCGCATTAAACAAAAAGTGCGGTTTAATCTGTGCCTGCAGGAATGCAGTCTCGGTGCGCACGAGATTTTTGACCGAACTGCGCAGCTGCAGCAGCGTGCCGACACGGGCCTTTAACTCCGCCACCTCATACGGCTTCACCAGAATATCGTTGGCGCCGGCGCGAAACCCAACCAGCGACTCTTCCTGCCTTCGTCCTTCGCTCAGCAGCAAAACCGGCAGCTCGGACAGCATCGCATGCTCGCGAATGCGCCTCACCAGCTCCATACCCGAAATGTCAGGCATGACCAAATCCACGATAACGAGATCGAACCGGCCAACGTCGGTCAAAAGCGCCAGTGCCTCAGCCCCGCTTTCGACTATCCGGCACGAGATTCGGGCATCGCTGAGGAGCTGTCCCATCGCCATCGCGCCGAGCCGGTCGTCGTCGACGATCAAGATCGAGCCTTGAGCCCCTCGCTCCGTCTCATCTTCAACATCAGCAGACTGCACGCTTGGGGCTGCATAAGCGCGCACTTCGCCGCCAGCCTCATCCGCCGGCATCCAGCCGCTTGTTGCTTGCCCCGCGATGCGCGCCTCCGCTTCGGAAGCAGCAGGCCAGGAGATGCACAACGTTTCGTCGCCATCGTCCGATTCAACAGTTTGCCATGTCCCGCCGCCCAGCTCGATCAGCCGCTTCGTTACCGACAATCGCACGCGCTCCGCCGATTCCGCCGCTGTTTCATCCGTTGCATAGAACTCTGATTCTTCTCGTTCTATGTCCAGCGCTTTGCCGATTCCCGGCGCCCTGACGAAGAATGTCACCTGGCCAGCTTCCTCTTGCAACGCCAGGCGTACGACACGGTCTCGGGCATGACTCATGGCATACGCAATCAGATTATGCACAATTTGCCCTAATCGGCGCTCATCGGCAAACAGAAGCAGCGTGTTTTCCGGCAGCTTTTCCATCACCCATCTGCTATTCCCCTCAGACGGATATATATCCAGCACCGTACGAACTACAGACTGTACATTCACAATGCGAGCCTCGTATTTGGCTTCACCGCTATTTAATAGATTGAAATCGATCAGATCGTCGACCAAATAAGACAACCGTCGCGCAATACCTTGAATCAAATCCAGGCGGTCCTCCGTCTCGGACCTGCTTCCTTCGCGCCGGTCCGGCACCTGCGCAAGGTTAACGATACCGTGCAAGGGCTCCCGAATTTCGTAGGAAGTATTCAGCATGAATTCGTCCTTCTGTTCATCGAGCCGCAGCAGACGCTCCGACATTCGCTCCGCATGCCTGAACAGTTCGGCAAATCGCTCAACAATGAGATACGCCTGTGAAGCGCTAAATACAAGAATCGCATACGGAAGAAAAGTCTGGTTCTCCAGTTGTCCAAAGCCGCTAAGTAAATACACCGCAAGCATCACCATTACACTTTGAATACTGACTGCAAGTGCAAGCGTATGCGCTCCTTGGGTGAGAATTGCCCGAACCAGTACATAGATGACGTAGGCGATCGACAGGAAAGAACAGACCAACAGGAGCGCTTCCCATTGCGAAAACAGTGAGGTCGGAAGCCCAATCCCCGCCAGTGTTAGCGCCATTGTCACAAGCAGCACCAACCGATTCAGCAGCCGTATGCCGAAACGCGGATAGAGCAGCACCACATACCGGGCCAAAAAATAGTAAACAAACGCAGAAGAAATTAACTGGATCCGCAGCACTTCTTCATAATGTAAGGAAAGCAGCGCCAACGCCGCTTTTTCTCCGTGCGTCAGTACAAAGATGAGGCAGGAGACGCAAAATCCGCCAAGCTGAGGCAAAGGCGCTTCCCGTCTTCGCAGCCGAAAAAATAGCAATAAAAACACGGCAGGAATCAAAAATCCACCCGCTGTCATCCAATATTCAAACAAATTGATCTCGCGTGACCGGGCGATTGCTTCCTGCGTCCCAAACCAAATCGGGGAAATAATGCCGCCGGTCGCATAGCTGTAGTTCGCCACTTGAACGTAGATCTCCACCTCGTCGCCTTCCAGTTGGAAATAGCTGACGTAAGGCATATTGCCCGACAGGGTGTCCGCTCGCTGAAATCCGGGCCGACCGCTGCCGCCCACCTCTTTGCCGTTCACATAAATCGTGTTGGCCGTACGTATATTCGTCGTGTGAATGCCATAAATGCCCTCTGTGCCTTCGGGCAAAAGAACACGTAGACGATACGTCGCCGTCCCTAATCCCCCTTGAAGTCCCATCGTACCGTTCCAGACACCTGGTACGGTTAGCGTAGGCGGTGGAGGCTGCGAGGAAGCTTCACGATCCGATGTCAACAGTTGACCTTCGTATAACAGCCATTCTCCGTTCAATCTGATCTCGCCTTCCGACAACGTCTTTTCTTGGCGAAGATCCATTACGCCGCCCGATGCCAATGGCTTTTGCTCCGTCAGAACGCCGTGGAGCTCGCTGGCGATCCAGCACGCTGGCAGAAGTATGATGAAAATAAAACTAACGCATAATTTGAGCCAATAATTGTTCATCGCATGCGGCTCCTCTCTACCAAGCATTATAACGATTTCGCTGGAGAGCGGCTAGAGATAACCTTGTCCTTGCTCAACCCATAGGAAAAATAAACAGCCACCCCCGAACCAAGCCGGAGATGGCTGCTGCATAGCAATATGAAGTTCATTGTTGGGGCGTCACTCGACGATTTCATCCACCATACGGTTCGTAAGCGCGCCTAATTTTTCAATTTCAATCGTCACGACGTCGCCATGCTTCAAGTACACACGCTCCGCTTCCGGCTTCCCGAGTACGACACCTTCTGGCGTCCCCGTCAAAATGATGTCCCCCGGCGACAGCGTCATATGCTGCGAGATGTAGCTGACGATTTCGTCACAGTAAAAAATCATATCGGACGTGTTGGATTGCTGCCGAACCTCCCCGTTCACGGTGCACTTGATGCTCAGATTGTTCGGGTTGCCGACTTCGTCTGCCGTGACAAGATACGGCCCCAGCGGGCTGAACTTGTCGCACGACTTTCCGAGAAGCCATTGCGGGGTGCGCATCTGCAAGTCGCGGGCTGACAAATCATTGACGTTGCAATAGCCCAATACATAATTCAACGCATCCGCCTTGTCCACATATTTGGCTTGCTTGCCGATTACAATTACCAGCTCCGCTTCGTAATCCACTTGATTCGTAACGCGAATCGGCAGCGGAATATCGGTCTGATGGGCGGCAATCGTATTGCTGAATTTGTTAAAAAGAATCGGATACGCCGGAATTGCAGCGTTCGTTTCTTCGGCGTGTTTGCGATAGTTGAGCCCGACGCAGATGATTTTGCCCGGCTCAGGTACACACGGCCCATATGTAATGTCGGATTCTTGCAGTACAACGCCAGATAAGCCTTCCGTGGAAGCTTGCAATTCTGCCACATAGCGCTGCAAATTGGCTGAGCTGGCTGTCCAGTTGCGGATCAAATCCGTAATGTCGTTAGGCAGCCCTTCTTGCGGCCTTTGCGCCAGAGCAGCCGTCAAATCGAGAACAGCTTCCTCCGTTTTCACGCCCAGATGCCATTGATTGTCTATAGCGATGGTGACAAGTTTCATCGTAGAACACCCTTTCTGTATGGTTGAGCTTCACCTTACGCGTTTTTGCCAAAAACAACGCCGCCGTCAATGTAAAGCGGCGAGCCCATCATAAACTTCGACTCGTCGGAGGCGAGGAACAAGGCCGCTTTGGCTACGTCCTCAGGTCGCCCCAAGTCATTGCTAAGCTGCCTGGATTTCAACGAGGCGACAGCAGCTTCTTGGTCCGTGTAAGATTTTCGCAAATAATCTTCGACGAACGGCGTCAGAATCGTCCCCGGCAGCAGTGCGTTGACACGGATGTGATACGGCGCATAATCGACCTGCATCGATTTGGTCAGCGCCAGCACAGCTCCCTTCGTCGCCGCATACGAAGCTCTTCTGGCCAGGCCGATCTCGGCGATGCAGGACGACATATTAATAATGCTGCCTCCGCCCTGCGCCATCATATGCGGCAGCACATATTTGGACGGCAGGTACACGCCCCTGATGTTGACCGTCATGACCCGTTCCCACTGTTCAGGCTCCACCTCATGCAAGGCACCCACGCCGCTAATTCCCGCATTGTTAAAAAGCACATCAATTCGCCCGCACTGCGCGATCGCCTGTTCCACCATCCGCGCCACAGATGCCGGATCGGTGACATCCGCCTGAAGAAAAATCGCTTTCCCCCCGGCAGCGCGAATCGCTGCAACGGTTTCTTCGCCTTTTTCCGGCTGAATATCGTTCACAATCACATAGGCGCCCTCTGAGGCAAAAAGGTAAGCCGAACTCTGACCGATGCCGGAGCCCGCTCCGGTAATCAACGTAACTTTATCCGCCAAGCGCATATAAGTCAACCCCCGTTAGTTTATTATAATAAACTAGGTTTATAATTAAGAACAAATTAATTGTACCCCCATTTCGAGTAACGGTCAATGCTAAATCTGGAAAGGAGTGATCACGAGACGTCAAGAAATACGCAGTTGGGGGCGG
>NZ_RXHU01000165.1 GCF_003955665.1 Paenibacillus whitsoniae | reverse complement strand
CTGTACAAATTACAGGTTCTTCCCTCGATTTGGGGGCGATTTACCGAGTTTGATGTACTTATTACAGGTTGTAGCGTGGCCATCCGCCATCCGCATCCATCTATTACCGCGACGCCGCGCTCGTCCCCGCCAAATGACCGGTCGAAAACGCCGCAGTAATGTTATACCCGCCGGTGTATCCGTGAATGTCGAGCACTTCGCCGCAGAAATATAACCCTTCGACCAGCTTGGATTGCATCGTGCTAGGGTCGATTTCCTTGAGATTCACGCCGCCGCCGGTGACGAAAGCCTCTTCCAGCGAAAGCGTGCCTTTCACCGTGATGGGAAAAGCTTTCAACAACCGGCACAGCTCCATCCAATTTTGCTTCGGGATGTTGTCGTACGTGAGCAGCTCGTCCAGTCCGGCCTTTTCCAGCAGGAGGGGAAGGAGCCGCTCGGGAACGAGGGGTTTGAGCACGTTCTTGATTGCTTTCTTGGCGTCAGCTTTGGCAAGCGCCATGCTCTGGCTGTACAGCTCGTCCACACTGCTGTCCGGCAAAAGATCAACGGTGACGAGCACTTCCTTCCGCTCGGATTTGTTCAGTTCTTTAACGACGAACTGACTGCATCGCAGCGCAATCGGCCCGGAGAGGCCGAAATGCGTGAACAGCATATCCCCGCGGTGCGAGATGATCGCCTTGCCCTTCGCGTTCAGCACGCTTAGCGTGACGTCGCGCAGGGACAACCCTTGCAGCTCCTTGCTGCGGATGAACGCTTCCTTCGAGGTGAGCGGCACCTCGGTCGGGAAAAGCGGCGTGATCGTATGCCCGCCCGCCTCGGCCCAGGCGTAGCCGTCGCCTGTGGAGCCGGTGTGCGGGACGGAGCACCCGCCGGAAGCCACAATGACCGCTCGGCTGTGCAGCGTCTCGCCGGACTGCAGGAGGACGCCGCTCACGCGGTTGCCGTCGAACAGGACTCTTTTGACCGGACTGTGTGTCCGAATCTCCACGCCTTGGCTCCGCACCTGGCCGATCAGCGCGTCGACGACCGTCTTCGCTTTGTCGCTGACGGGAAACATCCGGCCGTTGTCCTCCTCTTTCAGCCGAATGCCAAGCCCTTCAAAGAAAGCAATAATATCCTGATTGCTAAACTGGGATAGCGCACTATAAAGGAAACGGCCGTTGCCGGGGATGTGCTTGATCAATTCGTCCATGTCTTTGTTATTCGTGACGTTGCACCGACCGCCGCCAGAGATGCCCAGCTTGCGACCGAGCTTGTCGCCTTTATCTGCGAGCAGCACGCTCGCTCCGTTCTTGCTTGCCGCAATGGCAGCCATCAGGCCGGCCGAACCGCCGCCAATGATGATGACGTCATAAATCATAAAAAGCTCCCTTGCTCTTTTTTACAAATTGTATCATTAAAAGCAGCGGTAATCCAAAGGGCATCTCCGATACCTAAGGTTAATCACAACATCCACATAAAACGTGCACAACTTGTGAATAACTGTGTGATTTTAGTGGATAACCTGGGCCCTGGTTGTGCATATATCGATTATCTTTGTGGATAACAACGAAAAACGGCCGTATTCATCCACAGCTCCTTATTGGCGCCGTTACTGCCATGGCTTGTGAAAATGTGCATGATCGAGCGACAAGTCGTGCCACTTGGTATTTAATGAAGCTTCTTGACCATAGTAGTGCAGCTCCTGGTCTTTGGTCACGATGAGCGCTTCGCAATCGGTACTCCGCTTGGTGAACAGCGGGAGCCCTGCTTGAGGCTCCAAAGCACACAGCAGCCGTGCCCACACCTGACATTCCACTACATCCGGCCCGGAGACCGTGCACTGGAGTATGGAGTGCGGGCCGGGATTCCCTCGCAGCTCCATGGGGCTGCATGTGGATAGAGCTCCTTCCTTAATCGAGATGCAGCCCAGCTGACGGTGATCGTCCCACGGGTTGTGCAACCCGATGACCCAAGGCTGCTCATCTCGCATCGGACTGCCCCAGACGGTGAGTTCGCCGCGGCTCGCAAGCCGGCCTCTGTCAAAGGCCAGCGTTTTTCGGATATAGGCGGCGAGCCGTTTGATGGCCCAACTGACCTCAAGCCCCTGCAGATCGATATGGGTATGCAGCGGCAGGGTGACGGTTTTGTGTGCTGGATCGACGACCCACTCGCGACCTGTCGGCACGAACTGTGGAGACTGCATATGCAGGGGGGAGTAATTGCCGTCCGTGACCGCATGATACATTTCAGCGAGAAAAAGCACCTCTAGCATTTGGTTGGAAACAAGACAGCTTTCGCCTGCAAGTGTATTCAGCAGATTGATTTCGCTGTCGGCAAGTTCGCTGTTAAAGCGCTGGTCAACGCGCCGAAACCAGTCTGTCCCGGCATGATGAATACGGGATTGATCTTCTTCCGAACAATAAAGCAGCAATTCTATATCAGAGGCCATCGTATGAAAATGAAAAGGCAAATAAGCTTGTGGAGAGGCCATCAGGGATTCCTCATTTCTGTCATCAAGTGTGCTGCTTTCAGTATAGCGGCGTTACCTGAGACAGAATTGATAGCCGGCTGAAAGAACGCTGAAGATTGCGCCTAATCTCTTGGGAAGAGCGGGTTTTCAGACACG
>NZ_RXHU01000164.1:1952-4342 GCF_003955665.1 Paenibacillus whitsoniae | reverse complement strand
GTAATGTACGTTTTGACTTTGTCGAGTGCCTGCTCCTTTGTAAGTTTGGCTTCGAGCTGCTTCGTGTCGCCGCCCTTCACGGGTGGCACAGCAGTGACCATGATGTCCGTGCTCGCTGTGGCCGAACCCATTCCCATTACCGTGTCGGCGAACGCCGCCGGCGCCATTCCGAGCAGTAAAGATGAGGCGATTACGACCGTGCCTGCTTGTTTCAATAATTTCAAAGCCATCTTCCTCCTTAGCGAGTTCAAAATCGTATTCGGCCACGTGCAGTTCATCCGACAGGCAGCTGGCGGAGTTCGGCCCATAGCTTTCTAAATTTTGGACGGAGGCAATTGGAAAAAGGTTGCAGCAGGTTAAAAAAATAAAAAAACCGAGGACTGCCGCCCCTTTTTGGGCCACAAGCTGTATTTCCTACATGGAATTAAATCGAATGAGGGATAAGCGGCATGATTACCTGCAAAACTACATGTCTTTTTCAGCAATCCCCGCCATTTTCTCCTTTCCCAAGGTTAAATGAAGGATTTACCTGTATGAAATACAGCTTCTCTTTTGCAAACCCCCACTTTTCGCGAAATTAATTGTAAGAAATGCAGGAAGTGAACCGACGTGACGCGACGCGGAGTCTCCATTCATCTCGTCCTCGCACAGCACCAGGATTAGCATCTCAATCTTCCATCTTAGCCCCTTAAGTTCCATGGATTGCCGCGTTTACTAATGCCCAAAGCTGTCTGAGCATGTTGCACACGATTCCCGTACACCAACTTGTCCCCAACTGCACGACGTCGGTCAAAAACTCCATAAAAAAAGAGCACGACCGCCCCTCCCCAAAAGAAGAAAGCTGTCATGCTCCGTTTCACTTGCCGGTCTGTGTCCCCTGATGGCTCAGCGTCTTCATCAAATCCTGCATCTCACCCGCCGTCAGATCGCGCCATTTGCCCACCTTCAGGTTGCCAAGGTGAATATGCATGATCCGGACGCGCTGCAGCCGCACGACCCGGTAGCCGAACGCTTCGCACATCCGGCGGATTTGGCGATTCAGTCCCTGCGTCAGAATGATGCGGAACGTCCGCTCATTCACCTGAATGACCTCGCACGGCTTCGTCACTGTGCCTAGAATTCGCACGCCGCTCGCCATCCCGCGTAAGAACATCTGCGTAATCGGCCGGTTCACCGTCACGATGTATTCTTTGTCGTGATTATTCTCAGCGCGCAAAATCTGATTCACAATATCCCCGTTATTCGTCAGGAGAATAAGCCCCTCCGAATCCTTGTCCAATCGGCCAATCGGGAAAATCCGCTCTTTATGCCCGACGAAATCGACAATATTGCCCGGCACATGCAGCTCCGTCGTCGACGTAATGCCCACCGGCTTATTCAGCGCGATGTAGACATGCTCCTTCTTCTGCCCCAACGGCTTGCCGTCGATGCGCACATCGTCGCCCGGTCCCACCACGCTGCCCAGTGTCGCCAACTCGCCATTGATCGTCACCCGCCGCGCCTCGACCCATTTATCCGCTTCGCGTCTCGAGCAGACGCCCGTTTCGCTAATGAATTTATTAATTCGCATCTCTGAGAATTTCCCTTCTGCTTCGTGGCTTCTTCCCCCTTATTATGGGGGATTTCGAGGGTTCGTTCAAGTCTGCAAGGGAGACATGCTATACTGGGTCCATACCCAATCTCAGTTAAAAAAGGAGGCCAAGACCGCCATGCATATCGCCATCCTAGGCGCTACCGGCCGTGTGGGGCGGCGCGTGCTCGCGCTCGCCCTCGCAGACGGCCACGAGGTCACGGCGCTCGTCCGTGACCCCAACAACATCGAACGGCAGCCGGACAACCTCACCTTGATCCAAGGTGACGCTTGCCAAGCTGCCGACTTACTTGCCACCGTATCGCGCGCCGATACGGTCATCTCTTGCCTCAGCACCGGCGGCGCCGAGGTGCTGTCGACCGCCACGCCCCTCCTCGTCGGGGCGATGGGGCAGGCCGGCGTGCGACGGGTGGTCACCGTCGGCACCGCCGGGATTCTCCAGAGCCGGGAGCATCCGGCTCTGCTCCGCTACGAGACGCCGGACACCCGGCGCTCGTCAACCCGTGCGGCGGAGGAACACCGCCGCGCCTGGGAGGCGCTCGCCGCCTCCGGGCTCCGTTGGACAGTGGTCTGTCCAACCTACCTGCCGGAAGGCGAGCCGCAAAATCTGTTCCGCGCGGAGCGCGACTACCTCCCGGATGGCGGCACGTCCATCACGACCGGCGACACCGCGGCGTTCACGTACCGCGCCGCGCTGGACGACGCTTGGGCGGGGTGCCGCGTCGGGCTCGCGTATTGAGCGGGCGTGCGGGTCGGTACACGGACTCCCGCGGAGCGCAAGCCTGCGAAAAGGCAGGAA
>NZ_RXHU01000164.1:0-1901 GCF_003955665.1 Paenibacillus whitsoniae | reverse complement strand
TTTTCGCAGGAATTCGTCTGCCCATCGCTCTCCACTGAAGTAGGTACCTGCTCCTCGACCAGCGTCTAAGCGGCTAGCAGGTATTAACCGCAAATAGGCACATCCCGGAGTGCGCTGCCTACGGGCACAGCGCCACTTCCTGCCGTCAGCAGTATCCCCGCCACGCCAAACAAGCGCTCCCTTACAGAGCGCTTACTTATATTCCTCCCCCGCCGCCTTCCACAAACCCAGCAGCCGCTCCCGATGCTGCGCCGCCAAATCAAAGCGGTAGCCGCCCATCAGATTCTCCAGTTTCACCGGCGACAGCAGGCGGTTGAGCGGGATATCCGGCGTGACCGGAAAGGAAAACGCCGTGTTCATGTAATCCGTCTGCACTTCACGCGACAGCATAAAATCGACGAACGCTTTGGCCGCTTTGGTGTTGTCGCCGCCGCGCAGAATCGAAATGCCCCCGATCTCCCAGCCCGCTTCGGGCGGGATGAGCGAGCGGATGGCATAGCCCGAGTTCTTGAAGCGCAGCTGGTCGCCCAGGAAGGAGACCACGGCGGCGACTTCGCCCTCGGCCAGGCGTTGCGCGCTGGTAATGCCGGAGAACGTCGTCGACGCGCTCTGCTGCTTGAGCGATTTCATCAGGGAAATCGCTTCGGTTTCCCCTCGCTGCTGGGCTAAAGACGCCAGCAGCGTATAGCCGGTCCCCGACGTTTCCGGGTCGGGGATTTCGATTTTGCCCTTGAGCTCCGGCCGCAGCAGATCCTCATACTGCTGAGGCATGGGCAGCGCGGTGAGCTTCGGATCGCTCCGCCAGACGGATTCGTTCACGCCGATGGCCAGCGCCCCCATGTACATCCCGCTCCAATACCCGTCGCTATCCTTAAATCGATCGGGAATTGAACTTATCGCAGAGGAGCGGTAGCGGATGGACTTGTTCTTGTGCTTGAGCTGCTCATGCAGATCGGCCGGGCCGCCGAGCACGACGTCAACGCCTGTTTTGCCAAGCGTCAGCAAATGGTAGCCGGCCTCGCCGCTGGACATGCGAATCAGCTCATAGGGCTGGTCCATTTTTTTCTTGAACATTTCCAGCAGAATCCGTCCTTCATCTTCCTGAAACACCACATACACCTTGATCGGATTCTGGCTCCTCTTCTCGTTGAACAGCCAGAACCCGGCCACGACAACGGCAAGCCCCAGCAGGACGAACAATATCTTTTTCCTCAACGCGCTCCCCCTCCTTTCACACACGAATCATGACGAAAAAAGCCGACATGATCTATTGTATCATGCCGAGCTCTTCCCATACGCGCTGATTTACTCCCCTTTTTTAATCAAATGAATCTTCCCAGGCGCCGCACTGATCGAGACGTTCCCTTTGAACCGCTCGCTGCCGAGGTCGTACGCGTCCACGATCCATTCTTTCATATTGTCGTCGACAATGAAGTAGCGCTCCTTTTCCCCCAGGAACATGGAGGATCGTACGAAGCCGCTCACGGCGAAGCCTTCCTCCAGCCCGGAAGCCGCGTGGATACGGATCGATTCCGGACGAATGCTGAGCGCTACCTGCTCGCCGGCCTGCACGGACTCAGCGGTCGTGACTGTCACGGCGCGAGGTTTCCCCTGCGTCACGTATTCGACTGTGACTTGCTCGCCAGACACGCTGCGCACTGTGGCATCGACGAAATTCGTCGTGCCGATAAAATCCGCCACATACGTCGTCTTCGGCTTATAGTAAATCTCGTGCGGTGTGCCGTATTGATCAATTGCGCCTTTGTTGAACACGACGATGTGATCCGACATCGACAGCGCCTCGAGCTGGTCATGCGTCACGTAGATGACGGTGAGACCCAGCTCCTGCTGGATGGTGCGCAGCTCCACGCGCACTTCTTCGCGCAGCTTGGCGTCGAGGT
>NZ_RXHU01000163.1 GCF_003955665.1 Paenibacillus whitsoniae | reverse complement strand
CTGTGGCAACCGTTAGCGCTTCAATCGAGCCATTTTGAACGGAATAGGCTCTCTGACAACCGGTAGCGATAACGATAATGCCGACCGAAGTCCAGGGGATGCTCGCCGCGCTACTTCCGCTCCCCATCCAGCTCAAGCTCCTCCAAGGTATATCGATTGTTCCACAGGAAAACCATGTCATACTGCGTCGAATCTCGCGATACCGCCCGGGCTACACCTGCGATGACGATGCCTGTAAGCGTGGCAAAGCCGGCAATCCATCCCATTAACTCGAAAACCTGATTGATCATGGCCATCGATCCCTTCTCCGTGAGGATGAGCTTCTATGTTTTATGGATATGCCGGATGTTTGTGAAAGATGTGTGACAGGGATACAGTTCATTTATAGCGTTTTTCTCCGATTGACACGTCTGGAAGGCGGATGTTAAGATCACCACTGTAAGGTTTGCATCACAACTTTTGGAAAATAACGAACGAGGGAGGGTATTCGCATGAAGGATATGGTTTGGGATCGTTTTATGCATACAGCTGGGCATATGTCTCTCACCAACCGCATAGCGAGTAACCCGAAGGCAGCGCCACGCAGGCCTATCTGCGAGTAGCGGCAAGCTGCCCCTGACAGACGCTGAAAGTATGAAGCGCGGGTTACGCATCGTTCGTAACGAGCGCTTTTTCTATGGAAAGAGAGCCTATCGCTGCGTGCGGTGGGCTTTTTCTGTTGTGATCCTTGAAGGGAGTGAAAGGAAGTTATGTTTACGGTTTTAAAAAAATTAGCCTGGTTCTTCCGGATGAACTGGAAGCGTTACACGCTGGCGATCGGCTTGCTGATCATTGTCGGCGTCATCGACGTGATCCCGCCGAAGTTGATCGGCTATGCGATTGACGGCATCCATATGGGTACGCTGACCGGCACGAAGCTGGTGCAGTTGCTAGCATTCTGGGGCGCACTGATTATTGTCGGTTACACCTTATCGTACGTGTGGCTGTACCAATTGTTCGGCGGCGCCTTCGTTCTGGAGCGCGTGCTGCGGTCCCGGTTTATGCGGCATCTGCTCCGTATGACGCCGACGTTCTACGAGAAGTATCGCACCGGGGACCTCATGGCGAGGGCGACGAACGACCTGCAGGCCGTATCGACGACGGCGGGGTTCGGGATTCTAACGTTCGTGGACTCCACCCTTTTTATGCTGACGATTCTGTGCATGATGGGCTTCTTCATCTCGTGGGAGCTGACGATTGCGGCGATTTTGCCGCTGCCGCTCATGGCGGTTGCCATTACGATTTACGGCGGGCGGATTCATAAACGTTTTACGCAAGCGCAGGACGCATTCGGCAAAATGAACGACAGCGTGCTGGAAACGATCGCCGGGGTGCGCGTCATTCGCGCCTTTGTGCAGGAGCGGGCCAGCGAGCGTCAATTCGGCCGCATGACGGATGATGTGTACCGAAAAAGCCTGGCGGTGGCCGTCATCGACGCCCTTTTTGAACCGACGGTCAAAATCCTCGTCGG
>NZ_RXHU01000162.1 GCF_003955665.1 Paenibacillus whitsoniae | reverse complement strand
AGCACCGCTCCCCGACCCTACCTATGTCGTGGAACTGAAGTTTGACGGTTTGACGCTGAACCTGACGTATGAGCAGGGGAGGCTCGTTCAAGCCGCCACGCGTGGGAATGGTACCGTGGGCGAGGGCATTTTGGCACAGGTTCGGACAATCAAGTCCATTCCGCTGACCATTCCTTTCGATCAGGGAACCATCGAGGTGCAGGGCGAAGGCATGATGTTTCTGTCCGTCCTTGAGGCGTACAATCAGACGGCGGCCGAGCCGCTCAAAAACGCCCGCAACGCCGCAGCCGGCGCCCTCCGCAACCTGAATCCGAAGACGACCGCCGAGCGGAAGCTGAACGCTTTCTTCTATAATGTGGGGTACGCCGACGGCATTCAGTTCCAGAATCACGCGGATATGGTGCAGTTCCTGCGCGACAACCATTTCAAGGTCAGCGACCGCACGCGGTACTTTACGAACATCGAAGACGTTCGCGCCGAATTGGAGCGTATTGCCGAAGAGCGTGCTAGCTTCGACTATCTCATCGACGGAAGCGTCGTGAAGCTGACGGATATGCGTACGCGCGAGGTGCTGGGTTATACCGAGAAGTTCCCGCGTTGGGCGATCGCCTACAAGTTCGAAGCGGAAGAAGCGATGACGACGCTCCAGAGCGTATCATGGGAAGTAGGCCGCACAGGCAAAATCACCCCACTCGCCCGCGTCGAAGCCGTTGACATCGCCGGCGTGACCGTGCAGAACTGTACGCTGAATAACATTGGCGACATCGAACGCAAAAACCTGAAACACGCGCTCGGCAGCCTCGTCTACATCCGCCGCTCGAACGACGTCATTCCGGAAATTCTCGGCAAGGTGACCGAGGAGAATGACGGCGGTGAAATCGTGGCGCCGACGCATTGCCCTGCGTGCGGCACTGAGCTGGAGATGCGCGGCGCGCATCTCTTCTGCCCGAACAAGCTCGGCTGCTCGCCGCAGCTTGTTGGCCGCATGGCGCATTTTGCATCGCGCGACGCCATGGATATCGAATTCTTCAGCGAGATGACCGCCGCTCAGCTGCATCAAGAGCTCGGCGTGCGCGACCCTGCGGATCTCTACGTCCTGCAATTCGACGATCTCGTGAAGCTCGATCGCTTTGGCGAGAAGAAGGCACGCAATCTGCTGGACGCCCTCGAGAAAAGCAAAACCCGCGACCTTGCGTCCTTCCTGAACGCGCTGGGCATCCCGAACTCCGGCAAGACGACGACGAAGGTGCTTGCCGATCACTACCGCAGCCTGCCTGCCTTGATGGCGGCAACGCCGGAGGAGCTAATCACGCTGCCTGACGTCGGCGGCATTGTTGCGGACAGCATCTATACCTTCTTCCGCGACCCGGTCATGGTGTCGAGCATCGAGCGCATGCTTGCGGCCGGCGTCAACCCTGTGGCGGAAGAAGCGCCGGTCGTCGCAGCGAGCGAAGATAATCCGTTCTTTGGCAAAACCGTCGTTCTCACGGGCACGCTCTCGACGATGGGGCGCGACGAATGCGCGAAGAAGCTGGAGGCATTGGGCGCCAAGGTAACGGGCAGCGTCTCCAAGAAGACCGACATCGTCATCGCCGGGGAAAGCGCCGGCAGCAAGCTGACCAAAGCGCAGGATCTCGGCATTCGCATCATCGACGACGAGCAGGAACTGCTGCGGATGCTGGGTGAAGCTTAATTAATGGATAAAAGGGGACTGACGTGCCATGCCAACTATCACGCACATCGTAAACGGAGACGCATTCGGCGATAAGCTGCGCGCATCGGGGATCGACGGCGACATCTTGGTGTGGCGCGAGTCGCTGTATGAAGGGCCGATCGGCATGAAGATGTCGGATCAGGCCCTTTTGGCTTTGCGTGCCGCTTATATGCACGAGCGGCACGGTATTCCCAAGACGTTGTTCATCGCAACCTCGCTCGAACAAGAGCACAAGCTTGACGCGCTCGCGAGTTCCGCAGACGAGCTCGTGCTTTGGTTCGAGCATGATCTGTACGATCAATGGATGCTCGTGTACTTGTTGTCGCGGATGGCTCCCGCCTCCGCGCGTCCTTTTCAGCTTTCTCTGCTGTGCATCGATCGGTTTCCCGGGGTGGATACGTTTTATGGCCTCGGCCAACTATCGCTGGAACAGATCCGCACCCTGCATGGGGCCTGGGATGCGGTCACAGAGCCTCAGCGGCTGCTCGCCTGCCGCGCCTGGTCGGCCTATTCGGCCGCTGAGCCGCTTGCGCTCGCCGAATTGCTAGCGGAAGATCTGTCGGCGCTTCCGTGCCTGCGCCAAGCCTTACAGCTCCATCTAGGCCGGTTTCCATCTACGCAAAATGGGTTGTCCACGCTTGAGCAGTTAACGCTTGGTTTGATTGGGGATGCAGAGGTGTCTGTGCTGTCCTTGTTTAGGGATGTGGCCGCGCAGGCTTTGGAGTACGGCTTAGGTGATTTGCAGTTCTGGGGCATGCTGAACCGATTCTGGAAATGCGAGAAGCCGCTGGTCAGTATTGCCGGCACCGAGCGTCTGCCTAGCTTCGGGGAAGCTCTGGCTTTGGGGTTTGAAGGATCTCGAGCAAAGTTGACGAAGCTCGGTCGAGAGGTGCTGGAAGGGCGGCTTGATAACATCCAGCTGAACGGTATCGATGACTGGATCGGCGGTGTTCGCATGTTTGGCAAAGGGGAGATATGGCGGCGAAATTCCCTTGATAATCGCCTTGTTCGGCGCTAAGAAAATAATTTTAAATAGGCACTTGCATTCTGTTTTGAAACCTGATAGTATATATTCTTGTCGACGCCGAGAGCGACGCAGTAACGCTTTAAACGACGACACCGATAAAGCTCTTTGAAAACTGAACAAATGGATGAAGTAATCAGCAACAAACAGTCACGCAAGTGACTTAATGAGATTGAAAAATCT
>NZ_RXHU01000161.1 GCF_003955665.1 Paenibacillus whitsoniae | reverse complement strand
GCAGCTTGGCGTCGAGGTTGGACAGTGGCTCGTCGAGCAGGATGATCGGCGAGTTCATGACGAGCGCCCGCGCCATGGCGACGCGCTGCTGCTGACCCCCGGACATCTGGTGCGGGTACCGCTCCTCGAGTCCGGTCAACTTCACTTTCGCAAGCGCTTCTTTCACGCGCTGCTGCACTTCGGCCTCCGGCCGTTTTTGAATGTCGAGGCCGTACGCCACATTGTCGAACACCGTCATATGCGGGAACAGCGCATACTCCTGGAACACCATCGGCGTGCCCCGCTTGTAAGGCGGCAGGTCGTTAACCACGGTGCCGTCGATGCGGATTTCGCCCTCGTCGATCGTGTAGAAGCCTGCGATCGAGCGCAGTAATGTCGTTTTGCCGCAGCCGCTCGGGCCGAGGAAGGTAATAAATTTGCCGCGCTCAATTTGCAGGTGAATATTTTTGAGCACGTGGTTGTCGCCGAACACTTTGTTGACGTTGGTCAGATCGAGTAATGCTTGCGAGCTCATGCGTCTCACGCTCCTGTCTTAGAAATCGAATATTTTCACTTTATCCCGGAAGATCAGTTTCATAATGCCAAGTGTGCCTAGCGTTGCGCCCATGAGGCCAACAGCGACCGCGGCCGCCCAGTAGTAGGTGCCCGTTTCCGCGTAGTTGAAGATCGAGACGGCCGCTACCACCCACTTCGGCGTAATCAAGAAGACGATGGTGCTGAGCGTATTCATATTTTTCATAAAGGCATAGACGAAGTTGGCGACGACGGTTTTCTGCAGCATCGGGAACACGATGGTCGTTAGTGTTCTGCGGCTGTCTGCGCCGAGGTTGGCGGCGGCCTCTTCGATCGATTTATCGACCTGCTTGAAAGAAGCGGTCAGCCCACGGTACCCGACAGGCATCTGCTTGAGCAGCATCGCCACGATAATGAGAATGGCGGAGCCTTGCAGCATCAGCGGGCCCGAACTAAAAGCGACGATCAGCGCCAAGCCGACGAACGTACCCGGCAAGGCAATTGGCAAAACGGCGGTGAAGTCGAGCAGTTTTTTGCCTGGAAACGGTTTGCGCACGATGACATAAGCCAGCACTAGCGCGAAAGCGACCGCCAGCAGGGAACTGACCAACGACAGCACGAGACTGTTCATGACCGCTGGGCTGGACGGGTTAAAGACGATTTTAAAAATATGATCCAGCGTAAACGTGTTATCCCGCCCGAAGTTCTTCGTAAATGCGAACAGAATCGTGATCAGGAACATCGAGAGAATGAAGACGGACATCAAGCAGTTGAAAATAAACAGCAAAATGTCGGTTCGGCGAGAGGTCGTCACGCGATTGAGGCCCGACACCGGCTTGCCGGTAATGGTCGAGTAGGAGCCCTTCGACAGCAGCTTGCTCTGAATCGCAAAGACGATCAGCGCCGGAATGACGAGAATAATACCCATCACCGAAGCGAGCCCCGGCTCGTTGTTGATGATTTCTCCGTAAATTTCGACCGCGAGGAGCGAATAGTTGCCCCCGATCAGCTTCGGATTCCCGAAGTCGGCAAAGCAGTTGATCGCCACCAGCAGGAAGGCATTGATGACGCCCGGCAACGCGAGCTTGAGCGTAATCGTGCGGAAAAGCTTGAAGCCGCGGGCGCCGAGGTTCTGCGCAGCGATCTCTAAGTTCGGCGAAATGGCGCGCAGCACGCCGGTAATCGTCATGTAGGCCAGCGGAAAATACGAAATCGTCTGCACGATCCATAGCCCGGGAAGGCCGTAGAGGTCCAACTCGACGCCGAACCAGCTTTTCATCCACTGGGACACCATGCCGCCCCGTCCGAACAGGAGCAGGAACGCGAGGCCCGTCATCACGGAAGGCGCGAGAATCGGCAGAAACGCGATGAAGCGGAAAAACTTTTTCCCGACAATGTTGCTGTAATGAATCGAGTAGGCATAAATGAAGCCGCACACGGTCGCCGTCAACGCGGATAAGCTTGAGCTCACGACTGTATTGAGCAGTGCGGTGGCGTAACGGCTTTTGCTGAAGAACAGCTTCCAGCTGTCCGCCCCGGGCAGGGAAATGACGTAAATGAGCGGATAGATAACGAACAGACACAGGACCGCAAAACTAATGAGCACCAGCACCAGGGAGGACGGATCCTTCACCAGGCGGCTTATCGAAGCGCCTACGCCTTTTTTTTCTATGATCATAGGGGTACTGCAACCACCTTCCGATTTCGATTGGAAAAGCCGGGGGAGCCGCTATCCCGCAGCAGGGTCGGGCTCCGCCAAGCGATCACACATTTTGTAAGCGTTTTCTTATTTGAGATCCTTTAAAGCATCCTGCAATTCCTTACGCTGCTCGGCAGCTTTCCACAGGCTGTACGATTTGTTGTATTTGGTCGTTTGAATATCGATGCCGTTCTTCGGAACAGGAACACCCGGTTTCACAGCGACCGCCATCGCGGACTCTGTGTAAAGCACCGCCGGCTCTTTGGTCAACATGAAGTCCATTAATTTCTTCGCGTTTTCCGTATTCGGGCCGCCTTTTACGATGGCAAGTCCGCCAACTTCGTAGCCTGCGGCTTCCGGTACGATGGAGACGATCGGGTTGCCTTGGTTTTTCATTTTAAGCTGGTCGCCAAGGAACGTTACGCCAATCGTATATTCGCCTTTGGCCGCTTTCTGAATCGGTTCAATCCCGGATTTCGGTCTTTCTTTCAGGTTCGGCAGCAGCTGCGACACGTATTTCAGCATCTCATCCTTGCCCCATACTTGGGCCAGCGAAGCTACCGCGGTATACGCCGTACCGGATGTCGCCGGGTCGGACATGCCGATCTCGCCTTTGAACTTAGGATCGAGCAATTCTTTGAACGTTTGCGGGTACGCCTGCGTGCCGTATTTTTCTTTCCAGCGCTGCTCGTTGATGCCGATGGCAACCGGATTCAGATAAAAACCGTTCCAGTATCCCTCTTTATCTTTCATATTGTCGGGAATATCTTTGGCGTTCGGCGATGTGTAACTTTCAAGCGCTCCCGCTTTCTTCAGCACCTCGTGGGAATCGGCCGGGCCGCCCATCAGGAAGTCCGCTTGCGGCTTGCCCATTTCATTCTGTACGCGGGATACCGCCTCGCCGCTTGGCAGTCGCAGCACTTCGTATTCGATGCCTGTTTCTTCTTTGAACTTATCCAAAATCTTGCGTGCTTCTTCCTCTTGGAAAATGGAGTAAACCGTAATCTTGCCCTTCGACTTGCCTCCGAACACGCCGGATTTGTACAAGAAGAATCCCCCAATTAGTACAACAGCAGCAAGCGAAACAATTAGGACAGATTTGTTGCTTTTGTTTCTAGCCATGTCAATCAACATCCCCTCTCATCGGTTAAGAGGCATCGTTCTGTTTGAAATAGGCTTTATGATTCGTCTCATCCAGCAAATCAAAGACTACGAAGTAGGCGTTGTCGTACTGATCGAGATGCAGCCAGTGCTTAGCGCTCGCATTCGCATCCGCCAGCTGTACCACATAGTGGGCGCTCGGCTGTTTGTCGGTGAAGGTAAATTGGCTAAAATCAATCAGCCGCACCGCC
>NZ_RXHU01000160.1 GCF_003955665.1 Paenibacillus whitsoniae | reverse complement strand
GGTCAGCGCCTTGTCGATCAGCATGTTCTGCAGCTTCCGGATCTCGGCAGAGATGTCCAGCGAGCCCACGGACATGGATCCGAAGCTCAGTCCGTTGGTTCCAACCTGAAACTGAACGTCCTCTTGATCCAAGTAGGCCATCGATCCGGCGAGCAGCAACCTGGAAGCGTTTCCACGTTTACGCTGAGCGCCTGTATGCAGCAGTTGCGCAAACGTATCCTTCCACGCGATCAGCTCTTTCGGATCTTCGATGACGGTCGTGCCAACCCCGGGATACGTGACACTCATGCGCATGGGGATGCCCTCCGCCATGTCATTGCTGCGCAGATGCCCCGGCAGTACATGAACCTCGTCGACACCGACGCGAAACACCAAAGCGAAAATGCCGATCAACACACACCCGATAACGATTTGCATAAAGATGAGACGCATCCATGAAAGCCCTTTCTTCTCCTCTTGCATGTAGCTTACTCTCCTTTTGTCTCAAAAAAATCGTGGCTTTGTATCAATTTTGTAACAAAACCGGCGCAGGCGGACGATCGGTTCGGAACGTCAGTTCCACGACGGTCCCTTCCCCCAGGCGGCTGCTCACGGCAATATCTCCGCCTTGCAGCTCCATAAGCTGCTTGCTGAGCAGCAGTCCCAGTCCGTGGGAATTCACGGTGACAGGCCGCAAAGGCTTGTCCTCTTCGGGCAAAAATAGCTGAGCCGCATCCGCCTCGCTCATGCCCTGACCGTTGTCGGCGATGCGGAGCAAGCAGGTGCCGGCGTGGGCCGCGGCGGTGTCCAGCATTAGCGTCAAGTGCGTGCATTTGCTGTGCTTGATTGCGTTATCGATGACATTAAAGATCACCTGCTGCGTTCGCGCAGGGTCAAGGTACGCCTCGCACGGTTCCGCCTGAAGCACTGTAGTGATCGACGACTTCTGCAGCGTCGGCTCCAAAATACGCAGACTGTCCGCCAGCACAGCCGTCAAATCCGTACGCTGCAGCTGCACGCGCCACGCCTCTTCGCCTTTTAGCGAGGATTGCAGCAGCTCTTCGACCATTTGTAGCAGCTTGACGCTTTCTTTGCGGATGTAGCCGTTGCAGTTGCGGATGTCTTCCACTTTCTCCAGCTTGTCGATCAAATCGGAGAAGCCGATGATCGAGGTGAGCGGCGTTTTCAGCTCGT
>NZ_RXHU01000016.1 GCF_003955665.1 Paenibacillus whitsoniae | reverse complement strand
AGTTTTCCATAACGGTGGGTCGAGGCTAGGTGGGCTGGATGGTATGGGCGGCTGCGCTCTGGCGCGGTTGCGGTTCTTGCTCCGAAAGCGGCGGCTAGCGGAACGAGAGGGCGCTATTTCGAGGATTCTCCCCCATTTTGCCGAGGAAGGGGATTGAGACGACACTATTTCGCGGGTTTCGGCTTGAAAACCGCATGCACGCCCCAAATAAGCGCATCTCGTTCCGCTTCATTATAATGCAAGCGTTTTCTCGAACGATTAAGGTCGCTCAGTTCCCTCAACCGCGCGTAGACGCGGACACTACCATCGTGCCCTGAACAGAGAGCCTAACTTGCAGAGGGGAACGAAGCTGCTCGGCTAAAGATACAAAAAAAAAAGAGCAGGGCGCCCCTGCTCTACCTACGATTCCGCCTGCGCCGTCTCCTCCGCACTCGCGGCATAATCGCCCCACGCGATTTGCCGAAACCGTTCCTTCCACGGGGACTGCGCATCCAGCTCCTGATAAATCTCCTCCGCCTTTTGCACGCAGACGGACTGGACGATGCGCGCGTACTCCAGACAGCCGGAGTCGTGAATGATCTGCAGGACGGCTTCGCGTTCCCGTCCCAAAAAATCTGCGGACAGCCCCCCCGCATAGTAAGCCTTCAACTGCGCAAACGCCTCGTCCTCGATCGAGAGCAAATACAAGATCGGCAGCGTCTTTTTCCTCGCCAGCAGATCGCTTTTCTCGTCAAAGCGAACCAGATCGCGCATGTCGTTCTGAATCTGATGAATAAGGCCGAGGCAATCCGCGAGCTGATGCAGCCGCTCCACATTTTCCGGTGAGCACGATTCCCCCGCATAGCCCATATAGCAGGCGAGCCGGAACAAGGAGCCCGACTTTTCCTGCGTCATGATCAAATATTCATCCGGAGTGTTGACGCTGTTCACCACATCTTTATGCTGACCGCATACCGAGCGGGCAAGAATCTTGCCGACCTCGGCCATGATATGATCGCGGATCCCCAGTTCGCCCAATTCCGCAATCGCTCCTGCCATGAAGGCGAGCACCGCGTTCAGGGCGCTGGCCAGCGGCACCTGCATCCATGGTTTGCTGACGCTGTCCTGATCCTGCAGGTCGTCGACCATGTCCAGGATCAGAACGAGCAGCTCGGTCAGCGCCGCCCGGCGGTAAATATACGGCGAAACGCCGCCGAGCATGGCATGGGTGCTCAGCGTGATTTTCGACCATGCGTGGCTCGACGACTCCTGGTCGGCCAAGCAGGCGATCAGCAGGCTTTTGAAATCCTCATCATACATATATGTATCGATCATGCGATACAAGTGCCGCCCTATGTCCTCCATCCCCGCGCCTACTTTCCATCATCTTTAGGTGTAATATTTACTCTTAATGAACTTCTCGAGCGCTTCCGTCCTGGATTTGGCGCCGTATTTATCATAAATTTTCCGCAAATAGTTATCGACGGTCCGCTTGCTCATGAAGATACGTTCTGCGATCTGCTCGTGGGTCGCTCCTTTGACCAGCATATTCATCATCAGCACTTCTTCGTCGTTTAGCTCGCACTCCTCCTGAGCGTTTGCGTCATTCAGCTGCATCTGGTTAAACACCGGAAGCGGAATCATCGTATACCCGTCAAGAATGCAGTATACCATGTTTTTGATCGTGCGTTCGCTGGATTCCTTCGACAACACGCCGCTAACTTTAATTTCAATCAATTTATTGTAAATCCCCGCAAGCTCAATGCCCGTAAAAATCACGATATGAATATGGGGATATAGTTGCTTCAATTGGACGGCCACGTCCGTGCCGGTGAGATCGGGCAGCTGATAGTCCAGAAAGACGAGTCCGGGCTGATGCAGCTTTACCTGCTCCAAGCATTCCCTCGCGTTGCTGACAACGCCAATGACTTGTATGCGTTCAATCTCTCCGAGCAGCGCTTTCGTTGCCCGGGCAAATAAGGGATGATCATCGACAATTAATGTTTTGACAACTTCACTCATGTAGTAAGCACCTCATCGATCGGTATGGTTATCGTAATTTTTGTCCCGTTCCCCTCACTCGAATTCATCTCGAATTTCCCGCCCACGTGCAGCACGCGACTTCTCATATTCGCCAGCCCCATGCCGGAGCCGCCGATTTCCAACTTAGCTTCCTGATCGGTTGGAAAGCCTACGCCGTCATCTTCATAGTGTAAGTAAAAGGACTGCCGGTCTTCCCGTAGATGGAAAATGACCTCGGACGCGTGCGAATGCTTCTTCGCGTTGTTCAGCAGCTCCTGCACGATGCGGAAAATGTGACGTTTCGAAGGTAAATCTTTCTCTTCAATTTGCAATAAGGACCCCATTTGCAGCGTAAGCTCAAACGGCGTGCTGTATTTTTCCTTTTCGATAAAGCTTTTTAACGTTTGCTTGAGACCGACTTCCTTCAGCAAATGCGGATTCAGCTCAAAACAGCTCTGCCGCAGAGACGCATTAATCATTTCCACAAAATTGTTCATGGAGTTAATTTGTTCGCGGTCCTCTTGCCCAATCGTCGGTTTGTCGGCCAATGAAGATAATCTTCGTTTCAGAAAAAATAAATCCTGCATCGTCGTATCGTGCAAATCTGTCGCAATCCGAATACGTTCTTCCTCCTGCAGCTCGAACATGACCTTGCTCAGCCACAAGTTCTCCTCCTGCGGCACCTCCCACACCATCTGCTGCAGCTTGCCTGTCAGCTTACGGATCAGATACACATTTTCCAGGCCGACTTCCAAATACGATGTAATGAGCTGCAGCCAGTTGCGCTCTTCGTTGCCGATCCGGGTGTTCGTTTTCTTGCTCGTCACAATGAGATAGCTTGAATAATCCTCGTGATCGTTGATTTCCATGACCGTATAGTAAACATGGTTTCTCAGCGCGCCCCGCGCCATCAACATCTCCAGCTCCGCGTGATCCATCTCGCCGGCAGAAATGATCTCGGTGCCGTCCTTGCTCCGAATCAGGATGGCCACGCCCATCACGCCGAGCGTATTCACAATATCCACGAGAATAATATCTTTAAGCTCACGGAACGAGGAGATGGAGCCGAGATTTTTGGAAATCTTTTTCAAAGCCAGCTTCAGCATGAATTTACGCGGAAATAAATACGGTTCAAGACGCGTCGTCCAATATTCGGCTGCATACAGCATCGTCGACATCAGAATAATTAACCCTATAAATAATGTAGCGAGCTGCCTCGGATATGTTTCCGCATGAAACAGCATTCCGAAAATAGCCGTAAACACAGCGACCGGCGCTACCGACATCACAGCCGCAAACAGGAAGCGCCGCACCACAAGCCCAATGTCGTAAAGCTGATTGGAGGCGATCAAGTACGCGAACGTAATGGGGAAAATGAGCAGCAAACAGCTCGTATACATCGGATCGAAAATCCACTCATCTGCAAGCAGCTGCGGCAAAAAAGACAGCGTAATAATCGGCAAAAAGGAAATCAGCAGCGAGAAAAATACGCTCTTGATGATGGTGGACAGCTGCGACTGCACCCGCCACACCTTCACGAACAATGCGGACAGCAGCACAATATTGAGCGTAATCACGACAATGAAAAACGCCATCGTCAGCGAGCCGTCAAACCGGTAAATATAAGCCATGGACGGAAAAAAGTACAGGCTGCGCAGCGCAATCGCCGCCAGCGCGATGCCGTACAAGTATTTGAACAGGCGTCGTGGAAGCTCCATATCGCCTTTTTCCTTAAAGAATACGACCAGAAAATGCAAGAAGACGATCGGGAGCATCATCATGCCGGACGCAATCAGCAGCTTGCCGATCGTATCGCCCCGGTTGGATGCGCCAAGACTCAGGAAAATCAGCGCTGCGCTCAAAAAAGCATACGCAAGCAGCCTGGCCGATGGCGATCGCCGTTCTTTGATTAGCAGCAGCCCGCACATGAAGACGCACACCACCTCCTCAAACAGCGGAATCAAATCCACGGCGGAAGGTCTTCCTTTGGTCAATTGAATAAACTGCTCTTGCCCGTTTCGCAAGATGAGCAGCGTTCGCGCTTTTTCGACAACATTCCAGCTTTTCACCGTCGACCATTCGCCTGGCGGCCCACCGTTGATCTGAAGAATAACGTCCCCCTCATGCACCTCGACATTGCGACCGTTGGCCTCCATCCGGTTCACGATATAGGAGGTCTGGACGATTCCCGCGTCTCGCTGCTGATCTTGCTTAACCTCTACATAAATCCCGTTATAAGGGAAGTGAAATGTAATATACGTGCACCAAAGCTGTAAAATCAACAGCACAAGCAAGATTAGACCTAATAGGCCTCTTTGTAATATTTTCAAAGATCTCTCCCCTATATATGAATATTTTGCTATAATTACGCTAGTACGTTACTACTATTGAGAGGGAGTTATTACCTATGGCAGTCATTCAACTAAACCCCGAATTGCAAGGCTCCGTACATACCGCTAAACGTGCAGAACTGAAAAAACAAGCCGATTCCTTTTTGGCTGCGCAACCGCTTTCCCCGGAAGAAACAGCCGCTCTGCTAAAGACATTTCAGGTCCCTTCCCACACGAGAAAACAAAACGCCTCCGAGCCATCCAATTATTGGTGGTAGCATTCGTTTCAATACAAAAAAGGGTCGTATAATTAGCTAATCTAATTATACAACCCTTTTTTTATTTCGTAAGTCCTAAGTTTACCACGTTAACCATTTCCACGGAGCCTAAGCAGTGCCGAAGGTTACGCCCCACTCGCGCAGCCGCTTGCGGTAAGCGATGCTGAGCCGATCCGCTTTCAGATGAAGCTCCGCCTGCAGATCCAGCGGGAGCAGCTCCGGCTTCTGATTTTCAACCATCACGCGGTCCTGCTCGATCAATGTGTCCTGGAAGCGGATGAACACCTCATCGGGCTCGTCGTAAGCATAGTTGCGCTGCTTCAACATATAGGCGACACTCTGGCTTTCGGTGACCGGCAGCACCATAAGGAATAACCGGAAAATATGGTCTGAACGATCGTCGGTTTTCGTTAGCCCCACACATAAAGGACCGTACACTTCGTATACATAGCGGCTGTTCACGCCCCGCCCGGTGCCGTCGGCATCCGGTTGGTAGACGACGATCTCCTCCGTGCGGAGAACGCCGTCTTCTTCCATGACCCGGTAATCATCGATTTCTGCATAATCCGCATCGCCCAGCAGTCCCTCATGCACAAACATAAGGTGGGATACATCGAGGAAATTCTCAACCACGCGAGGACCTGCAGCTTGCAGGGTATAGGGACCCATGAAGACCTCTTTGAAGCCATCGGGGATGAAACCGCACACAGGAGGGAGGGGCCGGGACGGTGTGCCCAGACACACCCAGATCAGGCCGTTCGCTTCAACACAGCTGTAAACTTGCGCCTTGGCCTTGGACGGGATGGCCTGGTGCTTCGGCAGTGACGGAATCCGGGTGCAGGCGCCGCAGCCGTTATATGACCAGCCGTGGTACGCGCACACCAACTCATCCTCCTTTATTTTCCCGAGGGAAAGCGGCACACCGCGATGAATGCACAGATCCTTGAAGGCGTGCACCCCGTTCGAGGTACGAAATACCGCCAGCTTTTCCCCAAGCAGTATCACGGCCTCCGGCTTATCTCCAAGTGCCGACGACAATAACACCGGATGCCATTCGTTCATTAGCGTTGTATCTTGGTTTATCATCGTCCTCACCTTCCTCCCCGCGTCCTTATTTAGGAATGACACCTTTAATGCCCTTAACAAACCAAGTTGTGCTTAAAATCTCATCGTCCGTCATCTTTTTGCCGGCTTCTACGCGCGTCTTGCCGTCTTGATCGACGATCGGCCCTTGGAACACATCCAGGGAACCGTTCAGCATCTCCGTTCGCTTTTGCTCCACGAGCGCTTTGACGTCGGCCGGCACGTTTTTGCCCATCGGCGCGATGTCCGTGATGCCGTCCTTCATGCTGCCAAAGTACGCGCCGGTTTTCCAGGTGCCGTCCATAACGCTTTTGACCGCCTGCACGTAGTACGGTCCCCAGTTCCATTTCGGATTGGAAATGTACGTATCCGGCGCAAACCGTCCCATGTCGGAGTCGTTGCCGATGCCCCATACTTTGCGTTCTGCCGCAGCCTGAATGCTCGCAGGCGAATCCTGGTAAGCGGCCAGCACATCGACACCTTTATCCAGCAAGGATATTGCCGCCTGCTTCTCGGTAGCCGGATCGAACCACGTGTTGCTCCAGACGACCTGCACGTCAATATTCGGGTTAACGCTTTGTGCGCCAAGGGTGAAGGCATTAATCGTGTAAATGACTTCCGGTATCGGGAACGCGCCGACGTAGCCGATGTGATTGTTCTTCGTCACTTTGCCGGCTGCTATCCCGACCAGATAAGCGCTTTGATATTCGCGTCCCATGTACGTCGCCATGTTCGGCAGCGTTTTGTAGCCTGTCGCATGCAGGAAGATCACATTCGGATGCTTCTGTGCCACGGCATACATGGGATCCATGTACCCGAAAGAAGTCCCGATCACGATGTCATTCTTCTGGGCCAGTTCCTCAAACACGCGCTCCGCGTCCGGGCCTTCCGGGATATTTTCCACGGTCGTCGCTTTGATGCCAAGCTCCTTCTCCATCATGAGACGGCCTTGATCGTGTTCGTACGTCCAGCCGCCGTCGCCCGGTACGCCGATATAGACGAAGGCAACCCTCGGTGTCTTTACCGCCGCAGGCGCAGCAGTCCCTGCTCCCGCAGATGCCGCCGGCGCTGCGCTAGGCGATGCTGTGTTCGTCGAAGTCGATGTGGAGCTGGAACATGCGCTAAGAATAACAACAAATAGTGCAGTTACTGCCAGCATGATCTTTTTCATATGGTTCCTACCCCTCTCTTTTTAAAGACAACCCGCATTTCTCGACCGCTCTGAAAATCCCCTCATACCCTGTACACCGGCAAATGTTGCCGCACAGTGCCTTCTCGGCCTCCGCCCGCGTCGGCGCCGGATTCGTCTCCCATAACGCGCTCAAGGTGACGACCATGCCCGCCGTGCAGTAGCCGCATTGCAAGCCCCCTTCTTCCAGCATGGCCTGCTGCACAGGGTGCAGGGCTTCGCCGGCCGACAAGCCTTCAATCGTCGTGATCGCTGCGCCGGACGCTTGATACGCCATGAGCAGGCACGCATTCACCGGCTGGCCGTCCAGCAAAATCATGCACGCGCCGCAGCGCCCGATCTCGCAGGAAACTTTCGTTCCGGTGAGCCCCAGATCGTCCCGCAACACGTCCGTCATCCGCTTGGAGGCAGGCACAGGAATCGAAATTTCTTTTCCATTGATGCTGCACGCCAGTACATAGGTTGTATTAATCAATGGCCTCCACCCCTTCTAACCAATCGATGGATTGCACGATGTCCTCAGGAGAAATCGGTAAAGCGTTCACCCACACACCTGACGCCCGGCGAACCGCCGCCGTAATGGCCGGCGCGAGGCCGACCGAGCCGATCTCGCCAACGCCCCTCGGCCCGAACGTATCGCCCTCCGGCAGCTCCTCAATCGCTTCGACCTGGATGCTGAGCGGGCTGTCGGTAAACGTCGGCACAAGATACGTGTCAAGGTTGTGCCGCAGATAGCGGCCTTCTTTCATCACGGCGTCCTCCGTCAGCGTAAACCCGAGCGCCATCCCGCTGCCGCCCTCAATTTGTCCGAGGAAGCCCATCGGATTAATGACCGGCCCTGCGGCGATCACATGATCGGTATGCAGCACCTTCACCCGGCCGGTCAGCAGATTGACCTCGACCTCCACGACCGCGGCTGCGTAGGAGTACAAATAATGCGCGCCGACCTTGCCCTCCGGCGTCGTCGGATAATGGAATTCCGTATGCGCGACGATCGGCTCTACGGCGGCTGCGCGGTAGGTGAGTACCGGCTGGCCGCTCGCATCGCCTTTGCGATGCAGACCTCCGACGCCGGTCACGAGCTCTTCCGCGGGGATGCCGGAGATCTCGGAAGCCTGCGCCAGCAGCTTCTGCAGGAATGCCGGCTTCAGCCGCTGGAGCGCGCGCCACATCATTGTCGTGGCGCGCGAGGCGGTGCTCGACCCGCTGCTCGGCACGCGGTCGGTGTCTCCGATGACGATGCGAATGTCATCAGCGGCGCAGCCAAAGCAATCCTGCAGCATCAGCGTCAGCGCTGCATAGAGCCCTTGGCCGAACTCCTCGAAGCCGAAGGAGGCCTGGATTTTGCCGTCCGGCGTCAGCTCGAGGCGGCCGCCGGAATGATCCGGGATGCCGAGCCCGAGGCCGGCCCCGTGCATCACCAGCGCTGCGCCGACACCTCGGCGCAGCCACGGCTCTTCCGGCTGGGCGCGGTGCTGCCACAGCCTAGACTCGCGCGCCCTCGCCCACACTTGCGAGGCGCCTTCCGTGGCCACGATGGGCTGCCCCATCGGGCCGGGGTCGTCCAGGCTGCGCAGATTCAGCCTGCGCAGCTCCCATGCGTCCAGGCCGAGACGTTCGGCCAGGCGCTCGATCTGACTCTCCACGGCAAAAATCACCTGATTGCCGCCAAAGCCCCTGAACTCCCCGGACACGCCGTTGTTCGTGTAGACGCTCTTGCCTTCCACCGCCACATGCGGGATGGTGTAAGGGCCGATAGCGTGCTCGGTGGCGAAATTCAGCACCTCGCATCCCAGCGTCGCGTACGCCCCGGTGTCCGCGAGGATGCTGACCTGATGCGCGATCAGGCGCCCTGCGCGGTCACAGCCCGTCTTCATCCGGATGCGCATCGGATGCCGCTTGATCCCGGCGACGACGGATTCGCGCCGGGTGTTGTGCATTTTGATCGGGAGGCCCGTGATTCGTGCCATCAATGCCCCAAACGGCTGCACGTTCAGCTCATCCTTCCCACCGAAGGAGCCGCCGATCGGGCTCGAAACGACGCGGATTTGCTCTTCGGCGATGCCGAGAATGCGCGCCAGCTGGAAGCGGTCCTTGTAGCCGTGCTGCGTCGGTGAATATACAGTAAGACGTCCGTCCGCTTCGGGGATAAACAGCCCGCCTTCCGTTTCCATGTATGTGTGCATTTGCCGGGGCGTATAGTAAGTTTCCTCGACGATGTGTGTGCATGTGTTGAAGGCCTCTTGCATGTCGCCGTCACCGAGGGTCAGACGCGTCTGATGCAGCAGATTACCCTCAGGATGTAGAAGCATGGTTCCCGCTTCGAGCGCCGTTTCCGGATCGTCCACGATCGGCAGCGGCTCGTAGACGACCTCGATCAGGGAGAGCGCGTATTCCGCAATCTCCACCGTATCGGCCGCTACAGCGGCTACGGCATCGCCGACATAGCGCACACGCTCCTTGCAGAGCACCGGCTGATGCGGAAATGCGATGCCGAATAAGTTCAGCCCCGGCACATCGTCTGCCGTAATGACGGTGCGCACGCCGGGAACCTGCTTAGCCTTGCTTGTATCGATCGATAAGATCCACGCATGAGCGTGCGAACTGCGCAGTACTTTGCCATACAACATGCCGGGCGCGGTCAAATCGGTTAAATATTGGAGTTCACCGGTCACCTTCTCTTTGCCGTCAGGCCTAATGATCCATTTTTTTGCGTGCGTCTCACGATTCAGGAGCATCGGCTCCGCCCCCTTTGCTGCCCCGCCAAGCTTTATAACATTCCGAGACGATAAGGTTCGCTGCTGTCGTTTTGCGATACGCGATGCCCGCGTAATCGTCGGGGACTGCGGCACACTGTTCATAAGCGACGCTATGCAATTTCTTGAGCAGCGCCTTGCTGAGCGGCTGGCCTGTCAGGAGCGCTTCCGCTTGCGTGAGTCTCGCCGGGATGGCGGTGCCGCCACCGGCTGCGAGTTTGGCGCTTGCAATCGTACCGTCGGGTTGGAAGGTTAACTCCCCTGCCACTGTCACGACGGACGGGGTGAACGCTTCCCGGCGGCCCGCTTTTAGATAGAACTGGCAGCTCTTACTCTCGCCTGTCGTTGCCTGCAGCGGCAGTAGAATGCCGGTCATAATCTCAGAAGGATCAGCCGTTGCGGCGAGCCATGCTTGAAGCGACAGCTTGCGCTCCTGCCCGCCATCGCTGAGCACCACCTGCGCGTCCAGCACAAGCAGTGCCGGAATGAGGTCGCCCGTACGCGTCATCACATTCCCGCCGATTGTCGCCATATTGCGGATCGAGGGCGCCGCCACCTCTGCGCATGCCTGTAGGAGGAGCGGAGCATGCTCGCGCGTGAGCTCGCTGGTCATCACGGCGCTAAGACTCAGTAGCGGCCCATAACGTATATATAGAGGCCCCATGAGCTCATGCTCGCCATCTTTCAAAACCACTCGCCGCTCATCCATGGAAAGGCTTTTTAACGCCGGAATACGGCCCAAGCTAATCAAATGCTGGGGCACGGCGGAAACGCCGTTCTCCCAGCGGGTGCGAAGCCAGGTCCCGCCAGCCACGACGACTGCTGCGTCGCCCCATTGTTTTTGGAGCTGAATCGCTTCCTTCACACTGGCCGGCTGCCAGACGGAAGGCTGCTGCTCCGGCAACCGTTGCATAGGAATGGACATAACCTCACCCCTCCTTCAGAATTACTGCACATGACAGGCTAGCACGAACCTGCCTAACCCATTTCCGATGATAAATTAGATTTACTATATACAATATTCGTTTTTAGCGTCAACTTACCTAACGTAAATTTGTTTTTTTGTATAAAAAAATAGCGCTTCATTCGTGATGATGCACCTTATCCCTTAAAATATGTCAATATATATAACATAAGATCGTTCATTCGTCCGCTCCCCACGCATTTCCCTTCAACTACGGATGGCGATGGGCCATAGAAGCCAGGGGGCCGCGCCAATAGAGGGGGTTTCCCCCTCTTATTTCGGCACAAACCAACCCATATCACCAAATAAGAGGGGGAAACCCCTCTTATTGTTCGCCGCTACCCCAAAAAACCAGGCATTATCGCTAGATAGCGGTGGTTAGCCCCTCTTATTTGGATCAAAATCGGTCAATACCGCCAAATAAGAGGGGTTTCCCCCTCTTAACCGTGAGTGGCTGGCCCAGGGCTTCCAAAACAAGCTACCTTCCCTCTCCAGCAAACTCCCACTCACCAACAGCTGCCTGCTCCAGTCACTCCACCCACAAAACCCACCAGGCTACCTCCCCTCTCCAGCAAACTCTCCACTCTCCAACAACTGCCTGCTCCGGTCACTCTACCCACAACTACCTTCCCAGTCTACTCTCTGCAATCCAACTAGCTTAATTCTCCTCATGAAACTTTCCAGAAACCAGCAGCGCCCCTCACCTAGTACCCTTCCGCAACCCAGTAATCTACTTTCGCTCTTCTGCACCTACCCGCAAACCCAGCATTCTATCTTCACCTCCTACTGCTCTCCGTCCTCCAACACGCCGGCTTCTTCCCAGACACGCTCACTTCTCAGCAATCTCTCACACACGCGCAACCCGGCCTACAATCTCACTCCACGCAAAACCACCACTAGCTCCTTGGACCTCCATCCCCTCGCAATGCCGCCTTCGTACATGAGCACGGCCGCCTCGCGCCAAACAAAAAAGCCCGCCGCAGCGAGCTTCCGCACTCCTTCCTATCATTAGCAGCAACCGTCCGGTACCACCTCACCGCCGGCCCGCAAAAATCCCCATCGCCGCCTCATACAGCTCCGGCGTATCGACGTCCATGAACGTGTGCGGATCCGCCACGTTCAACACCCGCCCGACGTACTCCGGGCGGCGCAAAAGCGAGCGGGCGCCCTCGTCGCCCGTCAGCTCCGCTACGGCCGGCCACATGGCCCGGCCGAGCACCAGCGGCGGCTTCGGCACGCCGCCGTCACCGCTGGCGGCGAAGTCGACGCCTTCGCCGCATGCCTCGATCAGCCGGCATAGCAGCGCCCGGCTGACAAAAGGCTGGTCGGCCAGCGTCACCAACGCGCCGACCGCCCCAAGCTCGGCGGCGGCCGCTACGCCGGCCCGCAGCGAATGCGCCATGCCCCGCTCCGCGTCGGGGCACACCACCAGGCGGCAGCGGCCAGCCGCCATCTCGGCCTGCGCCTCTGCAGGCAGCCAGTCGAGCGGGTCCGCTGCGCGCACGACCACGACGACGTGCGGCAGCTCCGCACGCAGCGCCAGCAGCTCACGCAGCGCGACAGCGCCGAGCCGCAGGCCGCCGACACCGGGCATTGGCAGCGCCTGCTTCGCCGTGCCCATGCGCCGGGAACTGCCCGCCGCCAAATACACGCCGGCGACCGCCTTGGAACCGTCGCTCACGATGCGCCGCCCCCTTGCGTGCGAGACGTGGTGCTTGCGCGACCGGTGGAAACCCAGGCCCCCTGCGCATAGCCCCCACTCCCTCGATGATCATGCGTACTTCTCTCCGTTACGTCTCCTTGATCATCCTTCGCACTGCTTCCCTTCCCACCTCGATGATCACGCACACTTCTCTCCGTCACGTCCCCTTGATCATCCCTCACACTGCTTCCCTTCCCGCTCCCTCGATCATCACACACACTTCTCTCCGTTACGTCCCCTTGATCATCCCTCGGACTTTCCGTCTCGCTCCCTCGAACCCCCCGTTTCACCGCGATCAGCTCTGCCGTCATGCTAATCGCATTCTCGTAGGCGCCCTCCGAGCCGATCGGTAAGCCGACGGGGTAGTGCAGCCACTTCGGCTGCCGGAGTCCGGCCATTAGCCGCTCCGTGCGCTCACGCGAACCCATAATGCCGAGATAACGCAGCGGAAATGGGGCAATCTGCCGCACAAACGCCTCATCTTTTTCAAATTGATGGCTCATAATGATGACATAATCGCCCGGTGTGAGCGCAAGCCTTGCCGCCAAAGCTTCTGGAAAAGCAACAACGGCTTCCGAAGCCCCCGGAAACCGTTCCATCGTACACAGCGCATCTCGCCAGTCTGCCACAACAACGCGAAAACCGCTGTTCGCCGCCATTTGTACCAGGGGAGCCGCATCGGGATTGGCGCCAAATATAATTAATCTCGGCTTCGGCTCCAAGCGAGTGACCGTACCAAATGCGGACAGCGCCCTCTTATTCGTGAATTCATGCCCCTTTACCAGGAATCGCTCGCCACTGATCGCTTGCGCCTCGAACGCTCCCCGATCTTCGCAAGCACGCAGCACTCCCGGCGCCTCACGTACCATGGACAACGCATACCGAACGTCCGAATACCCCTCGCCATACTCGCGAATCAGCTCTACCGCATCCCCGCGATCCAAACTTGCTTTAGCGATAAGCAGATGCACCAGCAGTTCGCCTGCAATCGGCTCCAACAATATGCGAATCAACCCGCCGCACCCGATCGTCTCGCCCCAGCCAAAATCATCGGCAGGCCGCATGTCGTACTCCACCATTTGCGGTTTTTGCGAGTCCCAGACACTTGGGACGTAGGCTGCCAAATCCGCTTCCAGACAACCCGGCGAAATGCTCCCGATCGTACGTCCGTCCGCCATCAGCACCATGATCGCCCCTTGCTTGCGATAGGCGTGGCCTTCCACATGAATGACGGTCGCCAGCACATGCGCCAGCGGATTATGTTCCACAGCTTCCAAAATGTCATAGACGTCCATAACCGATCACCCTCCCAAGCAATATTCAGCATCCTATTCAAAAGGTACAGCATGGTTTCAGGCACAGTCGTGCCACTCCGCGCTTTTCCGGCAAGCCCTCGCCCTAACTCCTGCGTTGCTAATTCCTTGCCTGATTTGTCGATCTCTCTTGCGGCCATCTCTCAAATGAACTGGAATTTCTCCCGTACATTTTCGCGTTTTCGCCCAAATCGGGGGAATGGACTGGAATTCTTCCAGTTCATTTTCCCTTTTGGCAGTCCTTCTCCCAAAACGACTGAAATGACCTGGAGCTTTTGCAGTTCAGCAGACATGGAGGCTGCTTTCTGACGAAATGAGCTGGAGGTTTTCCAGTTCATGGTGGACACGCAAAGCTGATTAACCGGTCTGACGTTGCCTTGCTCTCTTGTTGTCAGAAAGCGAAAGGGCCCATCGGCTTAACCTGATAACATTAGCCAACAGCTCCATCTCCACTTCTCCTGCCAGTAGTCAGCACTCGCACTAGCCCTGCTCGACTCCCTCACACCTCAGCGCCATACACATCCAACGCCGCCTGCACAGCGCGCCCAACCTTAACCTGCACACCATGCCGCAGCAGCGTCGCCTCCAACGCACCCAGCACCTGTAGCACATTCGACTCCCTGCACGAAAAGCCCATCGTCCCGATCCGCCAAATCTGCCCTTTCAAAGGACCGAAGGAAGACGCAATCTCGATCCCAAAATGGTTCAAAAGCATCCCCCGCACCGACTCGCCGTCGACACCTTCCGGGATGCGGATGCACGTCACGACCGGCAGCTTGCAGGCCGGATCTCCGAACAGCGCCATGCCCATCGCCGTAAGTCCCGCGACCAGCGCCGCTTCATGCCGGCGGTGCCGGGCAAACCGCGCCTCCAGCCCCTCCTCCAGCACCAGCCGCAGCCCTTCGCGCAGCGCATACAGCATCGAGGTTGCTTCCGTATGGTGATTGAGTCGTTTCGGACTCCAATAATCCTGCAGCATGCCGAGGTCAAAATAGTTGCTCGCCACAGGCCGCCTGTCGGAGACGGCGGAGCCTGCTTCCCGCAGGCCGCGCTCAATCGTTTTGCGCTGCAGCACCTTTGCTTCCACGCGTTCGTTGTACGTGATCGGCGACATGCCGGCCGGCACGGACAAGCATTTCTGCGTGCCGCCGATGACGGCGTCCAGCAGCCACTCGTCCGTCAGCACCGGCACGCCGCCGATTGTCGCAACCGCATCGACGACGAGAAGCGCATCCACGCTCCGGCAGGCGGCCCCAATGCCGTCGAATGGCTGCAAACAGCCCGTCGACGTCTCCCCATGCACCATAGCGACGACGTTCGGTTTTTCACGGTAGATCGCCTCCACGATCACCTCCGGATCAAACACTGTGCCCCATGGCTGCTCCAACATGACGACCTCTGCACCGCAGCGCTCCGCGATCTCGATAAACAAGTTGCCGAATCGGCCGTAGACCGGCACCAGCACCCGATCTCCCGGCTCAATAATGCTGACGAGCACGGCCTCCAGCCCGGAACGCGAAGTACCATCCACCGGGAACGCCCACTGATTCTGCGTCTGAAAAAGCTCCCGCAGCATACCCATCGTTTCATTCATCAGCGCCGTGAATTCCGGATCGAACTGGCCGAGAATCGGGTACGACATCGCCCTCAGCACTCTCGGATCGACCTCAACCGGCCCTGGCGTCATAATCGTTCGTAAGGAGGGCGCCAAGTCCTTATACGTCTTCATCTGCTTTTCCTCCATACCCGTATTGATACAGTACGCGTACCAGCGTTTGGAAGCCGTTTACCAGCTCCACCGGCGACGTGTATTCCTTCGGACTGTGGGAGATGCCGCCTTGGCTCGGTACAAAAATCATCGCCGACGGACACACCGTTCCGAACAGCTGCGCATCATGCCCGGCGCCGCTGGGCATCCGCCAGGACGGATAGCCATAGTAGTCGCAAGCCGCCTCAATCTCCGCGGAAATACCCTCATCCATCGCCACCGGCAGCGCGTAAAGATGCTCCGTAATCTGAATGCCGAGTCCTCTCTGTTCGGCGATCTCCCTGAACTCCGCCAGCAGGCCATCGCGAAAAGCATCCATCGCAACGGCATCCGTATGGCGAATATCGAGCGTAAACTCCACCTCGCCCGGCACCACGTTCGAGGTGCCTCGCTTCACTTCCAGCCGCCCGACTGTCGCCACCAGCGGCTCACCTTCACCCAGCGCCTTGCGCTCCGTCAAGGCCACCATCTCGGCCGCGCCGGCCAGGGCATCCCTGCGCATCGTCATCGGTGTCGTCCCCGCATGGTTCGAAGCGCCCGAAACGACGACAATATGACGAATTTGACCAACGATCGCCGTGACGACACCGATTTGCTTTTGCTTATATTCCAGCACGCCGCCTTGTTCAATATGAATTTCAATATACGCGCCAATATCCTCGCGCCGCGCCGGATACAGCCGGGCCGGCTCCGTTTCGAAGCCCGCTTCCGCCATCGCCTCCAGCATGGTGACGCCTTCCCGGTCTACCAGGCCATTGCCGTCCAGCATGGAAAGTGCGCCGGTCACATGACCGGACCCCCAATAAGCAAGCGGAAAGCGGCTCCCCTCCTCCTCGCAAAACGACACAACCTCCAGCGTCCGTTTCGGCGTACCATAGACGGCTTTGAGAAAGCCGAGCGCCATCATCGACGCTACGACACCGTAGGCGCCGTCGTATTTGCCGCCATTTTTAACCGTATCGACGTGAGAACCGGTCAGCACCGGCTTCAGCTCGGGTTGGGAGCCCTTCAGCTTGCCGAACAGATTGCCGACCTCATCGAAGTCGGCCGTCAGCCCGAGCTCCTGCATTTTATCCATAAGGGCCATCTGCGCTTGCAGCCACGGGGCCGAGTACAGGAGCCGAGTCACACCGCCCTCCGCATCGCCGCCGAACGTCGCCAACCAATCCAACTCTGCGAGCATCCGCCCGCTATAGGCTGTAAGCAATTCCTGCGGATGCTCCGTCATTTTAGCCATGCCGCCCGCCTCCGATCGCTGTTGAATACTGGACCCAATCTCCGCCAGGCTCCGGCGTCACGCCTGTACCCTCGTCATATACTTGCTTGCCGCGCATAAAAGTCGCCTGTACCCGGCATAACATTTCCCTGCCCACGTAGGGGCTATGTTTGTGACGATAGAGCAAATCACCGGCCTGCAAAGTGTACGACGTTCCCACATTCACCACCGCCAAATCCGCATCCGCCCCGACCGCGATCTCCCCCTTGCGGGGATGCAGACCGAAACGCCGGGCCGGCTCCAGCGCCAGCATCTTCGCGAGCAGGGGCAGCGGAATCCCTCTGCGTACATACCCTTCGCCGACCAGCAGCTCGAGCGAGCTCTGGGCGCCGGAGATGCCACCCCACGCATCGAAGAAGGCTCCCTCTTTCATGGACGTCGGAGATGGCGAGTGATCGGAGGCAATGATGTCAAAACGGCCTGCAGCCAATAAGGCCCAGAGCCGTTCATTATGCTGAGCGGAACGGATCGGCGGCGCGCATTTGGCCACAGGGCCGATGCGGGCTACATCCTCGCTTGTCAGCGCCAGATAGTGCGGGCACGTCTCCACCGTGACGTCAAGACCTTTGGCCTTCGCCTCCGTAATGATGTCAACCGCTTCACCGCTGGAAATATGCACAAAATGCAGCTTACAGCCCGTCTGCTCCGCATAAGTCAAGGCGCGTCGCACAGCCTCGACCTCCGCTTCCACCGGACGCGTCGCGATAAAATCCAGCGCCCCGCTGCGACCTGCCTGCCGGGCCTCATCCCCGAGCTTCGAGACAATGTCCTCGCTCTCCGCATGCAGCGCCAGCACGAGGCCGAGCTTCGCGATCTCTTGCATGCCCTCGAAGAGGGTCGTATCATCCACTTCCCTAAAAATATCCTCGCCCTCGCCGCCGGGATTCGACATGAACGCTTTGAAGCCGATAACGCCGGCATCCGCCAGTCCCCGCAGCTCCTCGCGATTGCCAGGCACGAGCCCGCCCCACAGCGCGTAGTCCACGTGGGACTCCCCGCGAGCCGCTGCCAGCTTCGCCTCCAGCGCGCTGACCCGCACGGTTGGCGGCACGCCGTTGAGCGGCATATCGATGTACGTCGTACAGCCGCCTGCGGCGAGCGACGCCGAGCCCGTGCGGAATCCTTCCCAATGGCCGAGTGCCGGCTCATTGAAGTGAACATGCGCGTCCACCATGCCCGGCATCACATGCAGATGCTCCGCATCAAAGACCGGTGTATGCTCCGGGCAGATCAGATGCTCGCCGAGCGCAGTGATTTTGCCATCCCGAATGCCTATATCCAACTGTTCTACGCGATCTCGCAAAACAACGTTTCCCTTACGAATAACAAGATCCCATGCGTTCATGCTGATCCCCCTCCTCAGAGCGGCCGATGCGTGTATGCTTATACTTGCCTTCTAGCTTCCGCGATACGTACTGTATCCCCATGGCGCAATCAGCAGGGGAACATGATAATGCGATGACTTGCTCGCAACACCGAAGCGGATCGGCACCTCATCCAGAAACGCCGGTTCCGTCAGGTCCACGCCTCTTCGCTTGAAATACTCACCAACATGAAAAACCAACTCATAGGTTCCCGGCGTGTAGTCCTCACCGGTCAGCATTGGCTGCGGCACGCGCCCGTCCTCATTTGTCTCCGCCGAGCGCAGCAGCTCCACCCCGCCTCCCGTCGTCACGCGATAGAGAGCAATGCGTACGCCGATCGCCGGCTTGCCGCAGCTCGTATCCAGCACATGTGTCGTGATTCCGATGCTCATAGGCCCTCCAGATCGCGTTTTGTCATGGAAAACCCTTGGAAGCCATACGGCGGTCTAGGCTCCGTGAATACCTTGCCTTCCCCGACAGTGGCTTGCTCCATAATCGTTTCCCATGTGCGATTGTTCGACTCGAAGCGAACTTCTTTAAGCTGCGGGAAGCGCTGAAGCGCCCGCCCACCGATGCGGTAGATCAGATTTTGAATGGAAGGCGAGTGCTGTTCATGGAACACCGTATGCGCAATATCGCGGATTTGCTCAGCAGCGACATACCGGCTGCGTTCGGAGAAAAAGGCGTCCTCTTCATTTTCATACGTCCAGGAAATGTCCAGAAAAATAAACAGCGGACGATCCGTCGTCTCCGGCAGCGTCGTGTATTCGTCGCGCACGAAGCCTGCGAACGAGCTGCCTTTGACTTTAATCAGCTTGAGATCGGAAATGCCGCCCGAATGGTCGGTAAGCACGATAGCATCCCCTTCGCGGGCCAGTTCCACATAAGCGGTGGGATGTTCATTTTGCGAGTACCGGTAAACCAGATTGCCCGGCTCCAGCCCTTGCACGCCCGGGACCGGAAGCACATCGAAAGCGACCTGATCCGCACTCATTCGGATGCCTGTGAGATGTGGATATTTCTCAAGGAAGAGACGGCTTGCAAAAGCGAGGAATCCTTCCGCCGTCGCCCCCTCATACTCGCCTGCTTTGCGCAGGATGAAATTTTTCATCGAGTCGGTTGCCACAACCTTCGTATTATCGCCCTCAGAGAAAGATGTGAACAGCGATTCCCCGCTGACGCTTACTTTTATGTTCATGCCGAATAGCACATTATCTCTCCCTGTGAACCCCGACTCCGGAATGAGCGTAATCTCCGTGAGCGGCTTCGCATAGGAGCGGTACACCCATACGTCCCCTTTGCCGTAATACATCGTACGTTCTGCGCCTTGTGCTGCTTTCATTGCTGTCTCCTCCTCTTCCTGTGTCACCATTGCTGACAGACGAATGCGTCCAATCTTGCAAACCTCCTGCAAAGCCGTCATCATCTCCGCTGCGTGCTGACCCTGCATACGTCGGGCGAGCGCTTCGCGGATCGTCATCTTCGTGTGCCCTTTTACCGCCAGGATAAAAGGAAATTGAAACTTCGTCGTGTACTGTTTATTTAATGCTATAAATTGTTCATACTCATGGGGTGTGAGCTGGTTCAGACCGGCTCCCGACTGCTCCTGAACGGAATGCTCGGTCATCTGAACCCGCGTTCCGAGATCGGGATGCGCCCGCAGAAGCGCCAGCTGCTCCGCCTCGCTTGCCCGCCACACCGCGCTTTCAAGCGCTGCGATCATGGCTGCAACGTTGTCGAAAGGGCGCGAGGCTGACGCACGTTCCGCCACCCAGGGCGAATGCTCGAACAACGCACCGAAAGCCGCTACAAACTCGCTTCGTCCCATCGCATTTACTTGCTCCATGCCCAGCTTCGTCTGTTCCATCGTGCCGCCACCCCTCTTGCCTGAAAATTCTGCACTTTCAATATTAAGATTTTTTCCATTGTAAATGCGGCGCCCCAATGGGTCAATTAAGCTGAAAGAAGTTTGTGAACTTTCATAACATTGGTTATTTTTTTTGTGTTTTTGCTAAAAGAAGCGCGGGAATATCCCCTTTCCTCTAACAGCAGCGATAGCGGGTATTCCATTTGTGTTGGGATTTTTTATAATGAGTGATTGACTCATCCATAAAACTGTTATATTCTTTTGTTGAGTGAGCTGCTCATTCATAAAATTTACAAGCGGATGAAGGAGATGCCCCTTATGACAAAAACAAATGTATTTCCTGATCTCATGTTGAGAATGTTTAATCAGCGCAAAAACGCGCGTAAGCTTCGGCTGGAATCGCCAAGCAAGATTGAGGAGAACGGCTATGCGGTTATCGGAGGCATCGAACAATGGATCTCGATTCGCGGAGAAGATCGCCATAATCCCATTCTTCTTTTTCTCCACGGCGGCCCGGCTTCTTCTTACTCCATTTTCAGTCCCTTGGTTCGATCGTGGGAGAAGCACTTTACGGTTGTTCAATGGGATCAGCGCGGAGCTGGCAAAACCTTCAGCAAATATGGAAAGACGGGCATCGGGGCAATTACCTTTGAACGACTGGTCGAGGACGGCTTCGAAGTGGTGCAATATTTGCTTCACAAGCTAGGGCAAAATAAATTGATTCTGGTTGGCAGTTCGGTCGGAAGCATCATCGGGACGCAGATGGCCAAACGAAGACCAGAGCTGTTCCATGCCTATGTAGGTACGGATCAGAACGTTAATATCGACGGGCATAAACTGTCGTACCAATTAAATCTGGCAGGCCTCCGCGCAGCCCGCTGCACCAAAGGCATCAAGCTCTTTGAACAAATTGGACCGGAGCCTTCCGGTTGGAGTCTCAAAGATTTTGACAACAAAAATCGTTGGATGGTCAAAGTCGTCACCCCGGCTCCCAATATGATTATGGATCTCGTTCTTCCGTCGATGCTGGCTTCGCCAAACCATACATTCCGGGATCTCCTCGCCTATTTTAAAGGCATGAATTACTCGCTGGAGCAGCTCTATGACGAATTAATCGCCTTCGACGCACGGAAGATCGGGACGCGATACGATTTGCCCTACTTCATCTTCCAGGGAGACACTGATCTGGTTACGCCGCTTCAGACCGCCCAAGACTTTTTCAATGATATCGAGGCCCCTTGCAAACGGTTCGCGGTCATCCCAAATGCCGGGCATCTCGCCTGTTTTGCACGTCCCGAGGCTTTCCTTGAACTGTTGCTTCAACACGTGCTTCCATTGACCCGAACTTTAAACCCTCCATTGGCATCGGATTCAAGGCGTGCGGATGTGGTATAATGAGCTCAACAATTCTCAAGATCGGAGTAGGAAGCCCATTGTCACCTTTAACGAAACAGCAATTGGAACAAATTCGTGACGAACGTTCGATGCAGATTAAACAAGCGGCGCTCAAGGTGTTCGCTCGTTATGGGTTCGCCGGTACGAAAACAAGTATGATCGCTGCGGCCGCCGGCATTAGCGAAGGACTCATCTATCGCTATTTCAAATCCAAAGACATTCTCTTCTCGACAATCGTCGAAACGTTGATGGAAGATGCGGCAAGCGAGATCAACGACAGCCGCTCCATGCCGGGCACGCCCTACGAACAAATCAAGGCGCTCACCTTGCATATGTTGGACGATGAGAATAAATACGCCTTCATGCTTATTCTCAAAGCGCGCAAGATGGAGGACCTGCCTCCGAAGGTCACGCAGCTTTTCGAACAATACTCTCCCGATGCGATCATCGATCAGCTGCTGCCTCTCTTCATCAAAGGTCAGGAGTCCGGCGAATTCGCCTCAGGAAATCCTCGGCAGCTTCTCCAGTGGTATTTCTCCGTTATTAACAGCCTCATTCTGCAAGAACAGGGTGACGAACCATATGGCTTCCCTGACGTTGCTGTCTTGATGCGGATTCTTACTAACAAGTAAGTACGCCTGCCTTATCGCAAAAAAATGAAAAAGAGTCCGCTAACCCTTACGGATTAACGGACTCTGCTGCTGCCTCCCCTATGTCCAATATCCCCGATGCGCCAGCGCCGCCTCTTCCTCCAGCTCGGCCACCGGCCCAATCACCTCGATCGGCTTGCCGCCGCTCGAGAACACGACCCGGCACGGCAAATCCAGCGTCGGATTCTGCTCGTGCGCCCCCGTTAAGATCGCAAGTTGCTTCTCCGACAGCGCAAAAACGACACGCCCCACGTTGCCCCAGTAGATCGAACCCGAGCACATCGCGCAAGGTTCTGCCGAGGAGTAGAGCGTGCACTGCCACAGCTCCTTTTTGCTGTACAGTTTGGAAGCTCTCTCCATCAGCGTCGTTTCTGCATGACCCGTGCAGTTGGACTCTGTAATCTCAATATTGCCCTGCTCCAGCACAATCTCGCCGTCCGGCCCGACCAGCAGTGCGCCAAAAGGCGTATTGCCAGCCTCTCGTGCCTCGTACGAAATTTCAATGCATCGTTTTAGATAAGGAATATGTTCATGAACCGCTTCATTCATGTCAGCGCCTCCCAGTTAAAATCGTTGTTCACGCAAATATGGAACTCCAAGCGACTCCGGCGAGCCCGATGGCTTGTTCCGGCTGCGCCAGCCAAGGAACATCAATACGAGGATCGTAAAGAGGTAGGGAATCATTTTCAAAAAATACGAAGGAATGTGACTGCCGATCAACTGTACCCGGAACCCGAGACTATCCAGAATACCGAAGAAATACGCACACACCAGCGCCCGAACCGGATTCCATCTCGCAAAAATAATGAGCGCCACGGCAATCCAGCCGCGTCCCGCCGTCATCCCCTCGTTCCACGTCGGGGTGTACACGAGCAGCAGATCCGCGCCGCCGAGCCCGATCAGCATCGAGCCTGCCACAATACACAGATAGCGCATCGCCGTCACCGATATGCCCATCACGTCAGCCGTCGCCGGATTGTCGCCGACCGCCCGAAGATGCAGCCCCCACGACGTCCGATGGATCAGCATATGCAGCCCGATTACTAAAGCGAAGCTTAACCACGTAAACAAATCCATATGGGCAAAAATACCGCCTACCACCGGCACGCCCTCCAGCCAGCTCAAATGCAGCTTCGGCACTGCGCCCACGAGCGGCGTTCCGCTTATGGGCTTGCCAAGATAGGCACTCAGCCCGCCGCCAAAGATCGTCAAGGCCAGCCCGCACACCACCTGATTCGCATGCAGCGTCACACAGAGAAAGCCGTGCAGCAGCCCCAGCGCTCCAGTGACCACCACCACACAGAGCAGTGTAAGTGTCAGACTGCCTGTATGTAAAAACACCAGGCACGACATCACCGCACCCATGAGCATAAGCCCTTCCGCCCCGAGCTGCAGCACGCCGGATCGCTCTATGAGAATGCCGCCGAGAATCGCGAGCAGGAGCGGTGTCCCCGACGAAATTGCAGAAACGATTAACTGCGTTAAGAAATCCATGCGCTTCCCCCCATTGTTAAAAGTACAGCCGCACCGGACGCCAGCCTACCCGTTTCGCCGAATGCGAAGCTTACCGGCCATCCCCCCGGCAATTAGGAAAAAGAGGATCGCGCCCTGCAGCATCGCCGACGTCGACGACGGCAGCCCGATCGTCTGCACGCTGTAGCCGCCGACGATGAGGCCGCCGAAAAGCACGGAGGCGATCACTAACCCAATCGGCCCCAGCTTCGCCAGCCACGCGACGATGATCGCGGTGTAGCCATACCCCGGCGAGATGCCGTACATCAGCCGGTGGGCAACCCCGGACACCTCGCTCATGCCCGCGAGGCCGGCCAACCCGCCACTGATCGCCATGACGATCAGCACGTGGCGCGAGATGCGGATGCCCGCGTTCCGCGCCGCTTCCGCATTCGCCCCGATGAGCCGCAGCTCGTAGCCCCAGCGGGTGTATTTCATCACGAACGCGTACACAAGCACGGCCACTGCCGCGAAAAGAAGCCCCATATGCAGCCGCGACGTCCCGAACGCCGGCAAGGTCTGCGCCGCCGTGAACATCGGCGTGCCCGGGAAGTTGAAGCCCTTCGGGTCCTTCCACGGCCCGAACACCACATAGTTGAGCGCCAGCAGCGCAACATAATTGAGCATCAGTGAAGTGATCAGCTCGTTCACTTGAAAATACGTCCGGGGAATCGCCGTCAGCAATCCCCAGACGCCGCCCGCCGCCATACCGGCCACCACCATCGCCGGGAGCGACACGTACATCGGCAGGTGCGGGAAGTACACCGTCACCGCCGTTGCCGCCATCGCGCCTGCGATGAACTGCCCCTCGGCGCCGATGTTCCACACCGCGATGCGGTAGGCGATGGACACGCCCAGCCCGCACAGCAGCAGCGGAATCGCCTTGACCAGCGTCTCCGTCAGCCCAAAAGTGGAGCCGAAAGCGCCTTGCACCATTTTGCTATAGACCATGAATGGATTCATCCCATTGAGCGAGATAAAGACACCGCATACGAGCAGCGCCAGCAGCACCGCGGCAGGGGTCACCCACCACGGGCTTTCCTTGCCCGCCGGATCAATCTCGAGCCGGAACGGGAGCCGCAGCGGCGAAACGCTTTTCTGCTTGTTTCTAGCCCGTACCGGCGGCGATGCGCCTTCCCTGCCAAGTGTCCCAGCCGCTTGTTGTTCGCTCATCCTGCATCCTCCCTTGATCCGGCCATCAGCAGACCGATGTCTTCCCGGCTTGCCTCGCTGCGCGGAAGATTCCCCACAATCCGCCCGTCGTACATCACAAGAACACGATCAGCCAGAGCCAATATTTCATCCAAATCCTCGGAAACAAGCAGCACTGCGCGCCCTTTGCTCCGCAGCCCTTCCAGCAAGCGATGCACGCCTTCCGTTGCGCCAACATCCAATCCCTGCGTCGGATGCACCGCAATCATCAGCTTCGGGTCTTGATCGATCTCCCTGGCCAAAAGCAGCTTCTGCTGGTTCCCGCCGGACATGAACTGCGTGGGTAGATCGAGCCCGGCTTGTTTCACGTCGAACTGCTCTACAAGCCCCTGTGACCAGCTTCGGTTTTTCGCTGTCCGCAGCAGGCCGAAGCGGGAACGCGCTGCGGAGCGGTACGTTTTGAGCAGCAAATTATCCACGGAGCTGAGACTGCCCGCAAGCCCGCTGCGCATACGGTTCTCCGGCACATGCGCAATCCCAGCCCGGATCGCCCCCAGCACAGAGCCGTTCTTTAGCAGCTCCCCATTAAAATGCACAGCCCCCTGCTTCCACGGACGAAGCCCGGTCAGCACTTCGGCGAGCTCCTTCTGCCCATTGCCGGACACCCCGGCCACACCGACAATTTCACCCTCGCCAATGTCAAAATCAATCCCCTTAAGCATCCGCCGGCCATGATCGCCCATCACTTCGAGCCCCTGAACGACCAGTAGCGGCGTCCCGGTCTTCCTCCGCTCACGCTGTACGGCAGTCACCGCCGCGCTTTCTTTTCCAACCATAAGCTGCGCCAGATCGCGTTCCGACGTCTCCGTTTTGGGCATCGTCGCGATCATCTTGCCTTTGCGCATCACCGAAATCCGATCCGCCGCGAACATGACTTCCTTCAATTTATGCGTGGTCAAAATGACCGTTTTGCCCTCTTGTTTCATCCGCTCCAACGTCTCAAACAGTTGATCCGCTTCTCCCGGCGTGAGCACCGAGGTCGGTTCATCCAAAATAATAAAATCCGCGCCGCGATACAGCGTCTTTACAATTTCCACACGCTGCTGCTCGCCGACGGACAACTGCCAGATCGGTCGGTCTACCGGAAAGGGCAGACCGAACTTCCCGGCGATCGCTTCGATTTCCTCAGCTTTGCGCTTGAGCCACCCCGGCCCGCGCCAAAAGGCCCCTCGCTCGCCGAGCACGATATTCTCTGCTGCCGTCAGCGTCTGCACGAGCCGGAAGTTCTGGAACACCATGCCGACGCCGAGCCGCATCGCATCCTTCGGCGATCGGATCCGCACGCTCTCGCCATGCAGCAGGATGGCCCCGCTCGTCGGCCGGTACACACCGGACAACATGCACATCATCGTACTCTTACCGGCGCCGTTCTCGCCAAGCAAGGCGTGAATTTCGCCGGCTTTTGCCCCAAAATTGACTTCATCATTTGCTCTGATGCTGCCGAACTGCTTCACAATTTGCTGCATTTCGATGGCGTACGTCTCCTGGCTCTGCATGGCACCGGCCTCCTTTACCTTACACGTCCCGCTTTATATGATTTCTCACTATACTGTCCACCCCACAATTGCGTCAATTAACTTGACACGATATTTGGTACACAAATGAAAAAAGGCGCGAGCCTTTGTGCTGAGCGCCAAAAAAGTCTATTTTCCTTACATCGACAAGAAAATACCGCCATACACAAACCCTGCCAGGATGACAAATGCCGGGTGGACTTTTCGAATTTGAATGAGATAGAAGGCCACCGCCGCAATCCCAAAAAACTGCACATACCCGATCGCTTTCGTCGACTCCACTAAGGAGCTCCAAGTCACCAGCACCATCATGATCGCGATAACCGGTTGGACGAGCAACGTCATGCCTTTGATCGCGGGAGCCTGCTTATATCTCTGCAAGATGTTCAGCAAAATAATTAGTGCAATAATCGACGGCACGACCGTCGCCACGACCGCCGCGAGCACGCCTCCCCAGCCCCCGATCTCATAGCCGACATACGCCGCAATCTTCGTCGCAATCGGCCCCGGCAGCGCATTGCCTAGCGCCAGCATGTTCGAGAATTCACTGGAATTCATCCAGTTGTGATTCGTCACAATCTCCTGAAACATCAGCGGTATAGACGAAGGGCCTCCCCCGTATCCAAACACGTTCGACAAAAAGAAACTGACCAGCAGGTGCCACCAATCCATGATCATGAGCCTTCACCTTTTCCAAGCGCTTTGCGGCTTTTGCCCCACTTGTCCTTTACCTTATGATGGAAAGCTCCATAGAAGAGGAATAGGAAAATGACAATGGCCGGATGCACTGCAAACGTCTGCAGCAGCAGGAAGGACAGCACAAAGAAAATAACACCTGCCGTCCAACCCAGCCCCTTCACCGCTTTCTCCCCAAACTCATACGCCATCACGCCGAGCATAACCGCCACAATCGGTACCACGGCAGCAATCATGCCTTTAATAACATGTGAGGTACTGAAAAAGGTGATAAAAGAGTACAGCCCCACCATCGCCACACACGTCGGCAAAATATGCGCTGCAACACCCAGCACCGCCCCTAAGCTTCCTTTGAGCCGATAGCCAAGATAGCCCGCCAGCTTCGTCGCAATCGGCCCTGGCAGCGTATTCGCAATGGCCAACACCTCCATAAACTCCTCGTCCTTCATCCACTTAAAACGGGTTACCGCCTCGTATCGAATCAGCGGCACAATCGACGGCCCGCCGCCGTAGCCGAGAATGCCCGTTCGAAACATCGCCATTCCTATCTGAACATAGGCATTTGCCATGCTGCTCCACTCCTGTCTGTCGTCACTTTGCTTTGCTCTATTATGTAGGTAACATCCTTTATTGTAATATAAATGGACGCAAATATTTCGCTTGGAGCTGGATTTTTGTAAAATATACAAAGATTACAGCACCGTTTTGGGTCCGGATGTAATCGCATTTAAAAAAAGGCTATGCTATCCTAGAGGAAAGGGAGGATATAGGATGGAAATCAGAAAGTTTCAAGTTTCGGATATTCGTGAGATTGTCATGTTGTTTTATGAAACCGTTCATTCTGTCAACAAGAAAGATTATACGCAAGAGCAAATTGAGGCATGGGCATCCAAAGAAGATAAGGAGCAGAGATTGGAGTCTTGGAGATCTTCAATGAGTACCAATATCACATTGGTTGCCCTCATCGACGGAATCATCGTCGGCTTTTCTGATATGACGCATGAAGGATATTTAGATCGACTATTTGTTCACAAAGATTATCAAAGGCAAGGCATTGCATCTTCTTTGGTACGTGCGCTTGAATCTGAAGCAAGGAGATTGGGGATTACGCAACTGTATACTCATGCAAGCATCACAGCAAAATCATTTTTTGAACATCACGGATTCCAGCTCGTTGAGTCGCAGTGTGTGGAACGAAAGGGGATTCCTTTAGTTAACTTTAAAATGATCAAAGATCTACATTAAACGCCTTTCTACAACCACGAAAGAATACTGAGCAAAAATAGAAAGAGCCCTACTCGGATTTCTCTAAGTAAGGCTTTTACAATTGCTTGGCAACGTTCTACTCTCCCAGAACCCTGCGGTTCAAGTACCATCGACGCTGGAGGGCTTAACGGTCGTGTTCGAGATGGGAACGCGTGGATCCCCTCCGCCATCATCACCAAACAGATTTGCTTTTCTCAAGGCTTGCACCTTGAAAACTAGATACGAAACGTTGCTTCAACTTTAGGTTTGT
>NZ_RXHU01000159.1 GCF_003955665.1 Paenibacillus whitsoniae | reverse complement strand
AATTAACCCACAATTTCTCGAACGTTGGTCTCCCCGCTCCTTCACCAGTGAAGAGATTCCCGAAGACACCCTGATGAGCCTCATCGAAGCTGCCAGATGGGCGCCGTCCGGAAGCAATAATCAACCTTGGCGCTTCATTATTGCGCGTACGCCCGAACAGCGCGCCGCTTTCCATTCCTTTATCGCCCCGGCCAACGTCGCCTGGTGTGAGAAAGCGCCTGTTCTCCTGCTTCTAATTTCCAACACGATTACACCGCGCGGCACATTGAATCCAAGCCACGCTTTTGACGCCGGAACCGCTTGGGGCTACTTGGCGTTGGAAGCGAACAATCAAGGTCTGGTTACGCATGCTATGGGCGGCTTCGATCCGGATAAAGCCCGCGAAGTGCTGCAAATTCCGGCAGACTACGCGCTTCATGCCGTCATCGCGATCGGTCACCAGGGTCCGAAAGTAGCGCTCTCTGAGCAGCTGCAGGAACGTGAAGTGCCTTCCGGCCGCCGTCCGGTATCTGAACTGATTATGCAGGGGAAGTTTGAATAATCCCTTTTACACACAGAAACACCTCGCACCTTCAGGCAATACGCCTTGGGCTCGCGAGGTGCTTCTCTTTTTAGAACGGGGACTCTACCTTATCTACTTTAGCCTTATACGAAGGATCAAAAAACGCGGTAAAGCTGACATTCACCGAAATTTTCCGCGTCAAATCTTTCGGCAAATTGCCGTAATTCACCGTGTCCACCGTGACCAGACGCGGAAGATTGTGCAACTGCGTCAAAGCGGCGGTAACGTCTTGAAACGTGCCTAACACCGACATCGTCACTTTTATTTCACGCACATTCGGATACGTAGCCGTCTTTTTCGTGCCATCGGCCGACTGTGCCGCCGGCGCTTTGTCGCTGACATTATAGGCAATTGAACTCATTGTCACATTCGTTTGACTTTTAATCTGGCTCAAATCCAGCGTCAACTGCTCCACATTATCCCATAAAGGCAGCGCCGCCTGCACTTCTTTCATCGATGGACCTGTCGTTTCCTTTTGCTTTTCGGCGACTTTCGCATTCAGCAGTTGAACCTGCTTCTCCAATGCTGCGATCTCGGCCGTTTGCTTGGTCACCTTATCCGTTGAAGGGAGCTGCAGCAAGAAGTAAAAAGCGAACAATCCGAGAAAGAGCGTCACCGTACCGCCCAGGACAGCCGTTTGCGTGTTATTTGATTTCGCCATTGGTTGTCGCCCCTTTCGCGTCCGTTGCGGTTTTCGCTGTTTCTTTGGCCGCTTCTTTCTTGAAAATCACGGAATAATTAGCCATATACTGTTTAGTCCCTTGTGTGTTTGCAGACGTTCCAACGGCATCTGACGCACTGCCCCCCGCCGTATTCGCCCCACCTGACGTTTCCGAGATCGATAGCAATTGCACC
>NZ_RXHU01000158.1 GCF_003955665.1 Paenibacillus whitsoniae | reverse complement strand
GTGACGAGCTGCTTCGGTCGGAACGTGTTGTCTTCGAAGCCGTCGATGAGGCCTTGATCGACTGCGACCTTGACATAGCCGACGGAGCCGGCAGGAATTGAACCGCTGTCCGCAAACGGCAGCTTGGCGTTCATTTGCGCTTCCGCCTGATTTTGCAGCTTGAGCGCTTTAACCAGCAGCGTCGTCGCCCACAGGCGGTCGGCCGGCTGGTTCGGATTGACATACGACTCCGTCTCGCCAAACAGATCATTTTCCAGCGCGACGGCCACATAACCGACAGCCCAAGCCGGAACCTTCGCGGCGTCCAGGAAGTTCAGCTTCGTCGCCATCGCTTTAGCGGATTCCGCCTCGTCGCGAAGACCCATCACCCGCACAGCGGCGGCAATCGCCTCCATGCGCGTCACGGTCGCCTGCGGCTTAAAGGTGCCGTCATCGTACCCTTCGAAGACGCGGCGGCTCGCCAGATCGATAATATATCGGAGCGCCCATTCGTACTCTTTGCCTTGTGTGTCTTTGAAATGAAGCTTTAAAGGATAATTGCGCGTTTTGCTGCGGTTGTCGTGATCATCATGGTCCCGGCCGCCCCCGCTGGCAAAAGCCGTTGTGCCAGCCCCCATCATCATCGTGAAGGCGATCGTGCCGACGAGCAGTTTTCTCATACGCGATGGCTTCTTCATGTTTTTCTCTCCTTACCAAATTATGAATGGCGTAAAACATAAGATGAGGCAACTATATATAACATTCGTGAATTGGAAAATTTTCGGAGGGTCGCACCGTAAAAAAAGCAATACATCATTTTGCGTTCTTGCTATAATTAACTTTCAAATGCGTATTCTGAGAGGAGGTGCCTTATGCCGATTATCGATGTCCAGCATTTACGCAAAACGTTTGTTACCTCCGTTCGCAAAGAGGGGCGATTGGGCACGCTTCGCAGCTTGATTCGGCCGGAGCGGCGGGAAATGGTGGCCGTGGAGGACATTTCCTTTTCTATTGAGCAAGGCGAGAGCGTTGCTTATCTGGGCCCGAACGGTGCCGGTAAGTCGACGACGATTAAAATGCTGACCGGCATCCTGGAGCCGAGCGAAGGCCGCATTGAGGTTGCCGGCCGAGTCCCGCATTTGAACAGGAAGCTGAGCGCTTATCAAATCGGTGTCGTATTTGGACAACGGAGCCAGCTGCTTTTTGATTTACCTGTGAACGATTCCTACGAGCTGTTTCGCTATATGTACAGCATTCCTTGGGATCGGTACCGGGCAAATTTAAAAGCGTTTGCCGAAGTGCTGGAAGTAGAGCATTTACTGAAACGAACGGTGAGAACGCTCTCACTGGGGCAGCGCATGCGCTGTGAGATTCTGGCCTCGCTTTTGCATGAGCCGGATATTCTGTTCCTGGATGAACCGACGATTGGGCTCGATGTCGTCGCCAAAGAACGCATTCGCGCCTTCATCGAGCAAATCAACCGCGAAAAAGGCATTACGCTGCTGCTGACGACGCATGATATGCAGGATATTGAGCGGCTTTGTCAACGCACGATGATTATTGACAAAGGACAGCTAATTTACGACGGCTCCTTGCAGCGCATCCGAGAGCATTACGCGACGGAACGGCAAATTCGCGTGACGTACGAGGAGCCCTGGCTGGCTGAAGCTGCAGCGCTCCTTTTCTCAGATCAACAGGTTAAGGCGCGCGTTGAGGAGCGTATGCTGACGCTTTCCTATGATCAGCATGCGGCGGATACGTCCGATCTGCTTCAAACGCTGATCACGCACACGAAACCGCGCGATCTCACGATGCAGGATGAGAACATCGATGCGCTCATCTCGCGAATTTATCGGGAAGGGCTTACGCATGGCGAGCCGCCGAGCCGCCCGGAAGCGCAGCTGGAAGGTGCCGTCCGATGAGGGATGCGTGGAGACGGATCGGCGGGATGTCCCGCATCGCAGTGCGTCAGCGAATGCAGTTCCGATTTGATTTTATGATGACGCTCATCTCGACGCTGTTGTTCTGTGTCCTATATTTTATGCTTTGGAAAGCGATCTACGCCTTTTCCGTCGAGCAAGTGCTGCCGTGGGAGCAGCTGATCACCTACGTCATGGTGGGTCAGACGATTAACTTCGCCAGATGGTCTCCTGCGGAGAGGGCGCCGACCTATGAGATGGCGATGCGCGTGCGTACGGGTGATATTGCGCTGGATTTGATACGTCCGGTTGATTTTCAGGTACAGCGGTTCGTTGAAGCGGCGAGCTTCTTTGTAGTAGAAATGCTGTGGGTGAATGTGCCGGCACTGCTGCTGCTTATTTTCGTGCTGGGCATCCAGCCGCCGCCGAGCGTTGCTGCAGGGCTGGGGTTCGTTGTTTCGCTTGCCATAGGGTTTCTCGTCGCGTTCAGCATGAATTCGATCATCATGATGATCTCGTTCGTTACGACGAATACGTTCGGGGTGCAGATCGCGAAGCGGGCCATCGTGGATATTTTTGCTGGGACGCTCATTCCCTTCGATTATTTTCCGCATGCGATGCAGATGATCTTGCAAGTGCTGCCGTTTCAAGCGCTGGCCTACATCCCGCTGTCGATTTATACCGGTCGGCTGTCTGGCTCCGCGATGGGCATGGCGCTTGTCGAGCAGCTCGTATGGGCACTGGTGATGATTGGCATCAGCCGGCTGCTGTGGATGAAGGCGGCCAGACGGCTGGCGATTAACGGGGGGTGAACGGATGAAGGCGCCAAAGCGAAACGCCGTGCAGCAGGCAGGCTTTTTACTCGGCATGTACGGGCAATTTTTAAAAATATATTTGAAAACGCTCGTGGAGTACCGCGCAGATACTTTAATCGCCATTGTGGCAGGCATCATTGCGCAGGGAAGTACCTTGGCCTTTTTAACCGTCATTTTCTCCAGGATTCCGGCGCTGGCGGGGTGGGATTTCTATGAGCTCGTCTTTTTGTTCGGCTTGGCGGCCGCGGGTAGAGCGCTGAATCAGACGTTTTTGAATGCGCCTTTTCTCATCACAGGCTATATTCGCTACGGCAAGCTGGATATGATGATGGTGCGGCCGGTCGGGGTGCTGTTCCAGTCCATCGGGTATGGACAGGAGCTGAATGGGGTAGGGCAGCTGTGCACGGGGCTCGTCATTATGGTGTACTCGGCGCTGAAGCTGGACATGACGTGGTCGTATGGGCAAGTCGGGTTTGCCATATTGGCTCTGCTGTGCAGCGCGCTGATTCAATTTGCCATTTTGCTTACGATCAGTGTGCTGACGTTCTGGGTGCATGAAGTCCGATCGCTGATTTTTCCCGTAACGTGGCTGTACGATTTTGCGCGGTATCCGCTGCAAATTTTTCATCCGGTACTGCGCGGGCTGCTGACTTATGTGTTTCCCTATGCGATCGGGAGCTTTTACCCTGCCGCCTATTTGCTGCACCATGAGCGTTACGAATGGGCGCTGTGGGGCGTGCCGCTTGTAACGCTCGCAGTACTGGGGGTTGCTTTATGGATTTGGTCGCTAGGCTTGCGAAGATACGCCGGGGTTGCCGGCTAGCGCAGAAGGTTGGCTGCAATCGACATACATCGGATAGACCGCTGCCGGGGCGGATGGAACAGGGGGAGCCGTAACGGGCTGCTCCTTTTTAGGCTGCGCAGCGCGCTGATCCCGCTGGACAGCCGGCTGCTGCATGGCGCGCAGATAGGCGGATTGTACGACGCTTTTGTTGCGTTTGAAGATGTCGAGACACATCGACAGCATAATTCCTAACACAAAAACGGCAATCATGACGATTTCAATATTTTGGATCATGCGCAGCCCTCCTATGAATCTTTTTTCATAGCGTAACGGATTTGCTAGAAAAAGTCGGTCGAAATGCGATGTCGTTTTGTAAGAGATTTTCCCATGCGAATGCCTCGTAATTGAAAATGATTATCAATGTAAAATTCGCAACCTGGAAGACATACGCGAGGCAACTGCGAATTGGCCACCTTTCCAACGATGCTGTCAGCCGCTTTTCATGCGAAGAAGGATTGTGTTATCATCACGGTAAGACAAGTTGGGATAGAAGTGGTGAACGCAGTCATGGATAAAAAATATTGGGTACCGGCGCTCGAACGCGCGCAGGAAGTGCTGAAGCTGCTTGCGGAGCAGCCCTCGAAGCTCAAGTTGACGGATTTGAGCACGGCGACGCACATCAATAAAAGCACAATGTTTTCTCTCCTGCACACGATGGAAGCACTGAATTGGGTCGTCAAAGAAAAAGGAGACACGTACGCGCTCGGCGCCATGTTTGGCTTGCTGGGCAATGCATATTTTACGGGCATGAGCCTTGTGAAGGTGTTCACCGAGAAGGCTGAGCCTTACGTGGCGCGGATCGGGGAAACGCTGCAGTTGGCAAAGCTGGAGGAGGGGGACATCGTCTATTTGGCGAAAAAGGAAGCCAGTCTCCACGTCCGCCTGATCTCGGAGCCCGGCATGCGCCTGCCGGCGTATGCTACGGCGATGGGCAAAATGCTGCTCGCGCAGCTGCCGGACGACCGCGTGCAGGCGCTGTACGCCGGAGGCGCGTTCGAGGCGTTCACGCCGCATACCGTGCGCAGCTGCGACGAGCTGCTCGCGCAGCTGCATGAGGTGCGGCGCACCGGCCTCGCGATCGACCGCGAGGAGATCGTGCAGGGCTTCTGCTGCGTAGCGGCGCCCGTTCGGGGGCGTGGCGGCGAGGTCAGCGCCGCCGTGAGCACGACCATGCCCATGCATCAATGGGCCGTGAAGCAAGGACTGGCGGCGGAGGCGATCCGCCAGTTTGCATTGGA
>NZ_RXHU01000157.1 GCF_003955665.1 Paenibacillus whitsoniae | reverse complement strand
CGTCCAAAGGCGTCCAATTGTGCGACTTTCATACGCAAAAGCCGGTTATTCTCGTCATGGGCGGCAGCCTTGGCTCGCAAGTGCTGAACGGTGCGCTCCGAGCGAATCTCGACCGCCTGCTGGAACAGTTCCAGATCGTGCATCTGGTCGGCAAAGGCAATGTCGATGCGGAGCTTGCCGGCAAACGCGGCTACCGCCAGTTCGAATATTTGAACGAAGAGCTGCCGGATGTGCTCGCGATGTCGTCGCTCGTGATTTCCCGGGCCGGCGCGACCTCGTTATTTGAATTTCTCGGCCTGAAGAAGCCGATGCTCTTGATTCCGCTCTCGCTTCAGGCGAGCCGTGGGGATCAGATCCTGAACGCAGCCTCCTTTGAAAAGGCGGGCTACGCCGATGTGCTGCCCGAGGAGCAGCTCACGGCGGAGACGCTCGCAGCGCGCGTAGAAGCGCTGTACGCGAATCGCGAGCGGTACATTGCGGCGATGAGCGCCCGCCAGGATACCGACGCCGTGGCGGCGATTGTGAGCCTGATTGAAGCGAGCTCCCTGAAAGCTTGATTTTTGTAAAGCCCATGGGCGATTGTCACACTCTTTCCGATTTTACATAAACTACACTATAACCGTGACAGACACCTAAGGCTCCATAAGCGGGCGGCTGCGAAGAACGGCCATCTTGCGCCAACCGGTCTTGTGGATTGAAATGCACTTAGCGATTCCAGATTTCTAACTTGCATTTCTGCCTGCGTTCTGTGAAGGAGGTTTTCCCATGCAGCAATTCATATCCGACTTAAAAGCCGCTGGTATTGGCGAGATTAAAACGAATGAACGTCTGGCCCCTTATACAACCTGGAAAATCGGCGGTCCCGCCGATATTCTGATCGTCCCGAATTCCAAGGAGCAGGCGGCAGGCGCCATTCGGTTTCTGCACGAGCGCGGCGTTCCGTGGACGGTGATTGGCCGGGGCTCGAACCTGCTGGTGCGTGACAAAGGAATTCGCGGTGTGGTCATCAAGCTGGGACCGACGCTGGATACGCTTCGTTTCGAAGGCACGACGGTCTATGCAGGCGCTTCGTATTCGTTTATTAAACTGTCTGTACTCGCAGCCAAAGAAGGATTGACCGGACTGGAGTTTGCCTCGGGCATTCCCGGTTCCGTGGGGGGCGCCGTCTATATGAACGCAGGAGCTCATGGGTCCGATGTGTCACGCATACTCAAGCAGGCTGAAGTCATCCTGGACACAGGGGAATTGGTTGTTATGCAGGCAGAGGATCTCAAGTATGCGTATCGGCATTCGATTCTGCATACGCTGCCCGGCATTGTCACAGAGGCGGTCTTTGAACTACAGGCGGGAGATCGCAACGAAATCGCAGGCGCCATGGCGGCTTATCGCGACCGGCGGCTTCGCACGCAGCCGCTTCAATTAGCTTGCGCCGGGAGCGTATTCCGCAACCCCGAAGGGGGCTATGCCGCCAAACTGATTGAGGAAGCCGGCCTGAAAGGCAGGCGTGTCGGTGGAGCGGAAATCTCAACGCTCCATGCCAATTTCATTGTAAATACGGGAGACGCCTCAGCCGAGGACGTTCTCACCCTGATTGGCGAGGTACAGGAGATTGTGCTGAACAAGTACAACGTTCGTCTCGTACCTGAAGTGCTGGTTATGGGCGAGAGGTAAATCGGAGGTGTAACTTTGGAGAAGCTCGTTATCGAAGGTGGAAAATCCCTGACGGGAGCCATCCAGATACACGGCGCGAAAAACGCCGCATTACCTATTTTAGCTGCCTGCATGCTGGCAAGCGGTACGATTACGTTACACAACGTTCCTAATTTGCTCGACATCGACACGATGCTGCGCATTCTGCGCGCGCTCGGTTGTCGTGCCGAGCAGCAGGGGGACACGGTCACCATTACAACCACCTCAGCTCATTCCTCTCACATCCCGGAAGAATTGATGGGGCAGATGCGCTCCTCGATTTTCCTGATGGGTCCGCTCTTAGCAAGATTCGGAGAAGTTACCGTGTATCAGCCCGGCGGATGCGCGATCGGCGAACGCAAGATCGATCTGCATCTGAAGGGGCTCGAGGCCCTTGGCGCCACGATCGAAGAATTTTCCAATAAAATCGTCTGTACGGCTGATCCGTTGCAAGGCAACGAAATTTTCCTTGATTTTCCAAGTGTTGGCGCAACCGAAAATATTATGATGGCGGCCGTAAAAGCGGAAGGCATTACGACCATCTATAATGCGGCGCGTGAACCGGAAATTCAGGATTTGCAAAACTTTTTGAATGCGATGGGTGCGGACATCATCGGAGCCGGTACCGATACGATTACGATTCGCGGTGTGAAGACGCTCACGCCGTGCACCTACCGAATTATACCCGACCGGATCGTCGCCGGCACTTTTCTAGTCGCTGCTGCCGCCACACGCGGGAATGTCACGCTTGAGAACGTCAATCCTTCCCATTTAACCTCAGTTATCCATGTCCTGAAGCGTGCAGGTGTTCAAATCATCACGGACGGTGATATAATACATGTAAGCTGTCCGACAAGACCCAAGGCGGTCGAACGCATTGTGACTTCGCCGCATCCGTCGTTCCCGACGGATCTGCAATCGCAAGTCATGGTGTTGTTGTCTCTAGCAGACGGCATGAGCATTATGAAAGAAACGATTTTCGAAGGCAGATTCAAGCATGTGGATGAACTGTCCCGCATGGGTGCAGACATTCGCGTAGATATGAGCTCAGCCTTTATCCGCGGCGTTCCGCGCTTGTACGGCGCCACGGTGGAAGCGACTGACTTAAGAGCCGGCGCAGCGCTTGTGATCGCCGGTCTGGCTGCCCATGGCACGACGATCGTTGAGCAGATTCACCATATTGATAGAGGCTATGATAGAATTGAAGTGATGTTGTCGCGGCTCGGTGCGTCGGTTCGCCGTCAAGCGCCAGTTCCCAGTGAGTAAAAGGCTGCTTCTCGAACATCGTGATCCTTGCAGGCAAGAAGCAGGGGCACGATGTTCGTGCGTAGTTACATAATGTCATAGGTGGTGCCCATTTTGTCTGAAGACCGCAAAGTTCCCGCTTTGCCCGTGCCTAAGCCGCGCGCGCGCTCGAATCGGAAAATGCTGATCTTTTTAATTTTATTTTTTATCACGGTACTTGTTGTGCTGTTCTTTCAGTCGTCGCTGAGTCGAATCAGCCAGATTGAGATTGAAGGCAATGAGCTTATTGCGCCGGATGTGATTGAACAAGCCAGTCAGGTTGCGGTAGGAGATCGCTTTTTTGCGGCCAGCTCCTCAGCCATTGCCGCACGGGTCGCCAAGCTGCCGATGATTCAGCATGCGGATGTGGACAAGCATTTCCCCGGCTTGCTCAAGATCACGGTGCAGGAATTTCCCAAGGTCGCGTTTCAACTGACGGCGGACGGGAAGAAGCAGGCCGTGCTTGCTGACGGAGCCGTTACGACGCTGCCGCCGGGGACGAGCATTCCGCTCGACATGCCAATTTTGACCGGTTGGGACGACAGCAATCCGAACAAGGCTGCGCTTTGCAAAGCGCTTGGCGAAATTCCGCAGAGCGCGCTTTCGGACGTATCCGAAATCAAGCCGGAGCCCAGCGAATCCTACCCGGATAAAATTAAACTCTACACCCGGTCGCAATACGAAGTCATCACGACGATTGCGTATTTGCCCGATAAGATTGACAGCTTGCCGGGCTATATCGCCTCCTTGCAGGAACAGCATATTTCGAATGGCGTCATTACGCTGCTGGAAGCCGAGTACCATACACCGTATGAAACGGTGCCAGACGATGCCAAAAGCGATGCGAAGACGACGCCGAAGCCTACTCCGAAGAACACACCGAAGAACACTCCGAAGCCATAAAGTCCGGGAGAGCTCGCGGTTACTGCTTTTTACTCAAAAAAACGAGGAATGGGCTACTCAATCTCTGAAATAAATGTTAAAATAAGTTTTATGGTTAAATAGGAATCTACTATTTCCTTCTAGCTTTTTTTCGTACTTACTAGCCATCATCATGGAAGTCTATGACTTTGTCGCTAACTCACAAAAATGCAAAAAAAATGTAGAAAAAAGAGGGATAATGGCGGTTGTGTGGAATACGTATAAAAGTCTTGCTGTAGGTTTTGCATTAATACCAAGGATACAGGAGGTGCCAGGGGCTTGAGCAACAATGACATCATTGTTAGTTTAGACATCGGTACATCCAAAGTTCGAGCTATTATTGGGGAAGTTGTTAACGGAACCATTAATATAATAGGAGTGGGATCTGCCGAGTCTGAAGGAATTCGTAAAGGCGCTATCGTTGACATTGATCAGACTGTACATTCGATCCGCAGTGCGGTGGATCATGCTGAACGAATGGTCGGCATACAAATTTCCGAAGTTTATGTTGGAATTTCAGGCAATCATATCGCTCTGCAGTCGAGCCATGGCGTTGTCGCCGTCTCGAACGAGGACCGCGAAATCGGCGAAGAGGATATTGATCGTGTCATTCAAGCGGCCAGAGTTATCGCCTTGCCTCCCGAACGTGAAATAATTGGAGTTGTACCAAAGCAATACCTCGTTGACGGCCAGGAAGGCATCAACGATCCGCGCGGCATGATCGGCGTTCGCCTCGAAGTGGAAGCGACCATCATAACCGGCGCGAAAACGGGCATACATAATTTGACGCGCGTCGTTGAGAAAGCCGAGCTGAAAGTGGCCGGACTCATTCTCATGTCGCATGCAGCGGGGCAACTGGCCCTGTCCAAAGATGAGAAGTCCGTCGGAACGATTCTTGTGGATATCGGAGCCGGCGCAACCACGATTGCGGTATTTGACCAAGGGAATCTTGTGGCGACGTCCACGATTCAAATCGGCGGGGAATATATCACCAACGATATTTCGATCGGTCTGCACACGCAGCTCGAGATCGCGGAGAAAATCAAGCTGAAATACGGCTGTGCCGCAGTCGAGGATTCGGCAGCCGATCAAGTGTTTAAAGTCATGCGAATGGGCAGCAACGTCGAGAAGGAGTTTTCGCAGGTCGATCTTGCGAATATTATCGAGCCTCGCGTGGAAGAGATTTTCCAGCTGATTCGGGGAGAAGTGCACCGTCTTGGCTACAGCCATTTGGTTGGCGGTTACGTATTGACAGGCGGGACGGTTTGTTTGCCGGGCATGTTGGCCGTGGGACAAGCTG
>NZ_RXHU01000156.1 GCF_003955665.1 Paenibacillus whitsoniae | reverse complement strand
TTGCTCCCGTTGCTCCTGTAGGACCTGGAGGACCGCCTGATGGTCCAGTTGGCCCTGTTGGACCTGTTGGACCAACTGATATCGGTGTCGAAAGAATAGATTGCAATTTATTCTGCAAAATTACTTCTTTCGTAATAGAATCCCTCAAAACTCCTTGCACACTGCTATTTACTGCTAATATATCCTGAATGGATGAAGGTATTGTAAGACCAGGTAATGTCCCAAGTGCATATTGAATTTTCTCAGCTTCAGCATTAATGATGTGACTTAACCCTAGTTCCTCCAAACCAATAGATGCGAGAAGTAAATTGATGACGTCTTCACGATTTAAACTAAATAGTGGCGTAATATTGGGAATATTCGGTTCTGACAAGGAATCCCCCCCTTAATTCATCATAGCTTCTACAGGGTATTCCCACGCAAAGTCATTTGTATAGGTAAGTGTAGATACCTTTCTAAATTACAAGGATCCACACTCTCACTTTAAACTTGTCTTAGATAGCTTGACTTCCTTAGTAAATAGTAATGGTCCTCTTCTTGGGGGCTTAACTTCCATTCTTGTGAGTAAATTATGTTTTTTTCGATAATAAATTTCCAATTTGCGAAAAAGCCGATAAAACTCAATATTCCCTAAATACTGAGACATTGTGTCTCGATAACGGCGAATAGCTTTACGTAATTTTAATAGAGAAGAGCATTTAAGAGAGGATTGATATTGTTGTTTATTTATATAGGATCCAAATTGTTTCTTATAAAGGACTATTTTTTTTAATAAAATTTCCTGCATCTGCAGTAACATTTCTAACATGTGATTTGACTCATCCCAAAGAAATCCTGAAATGTTTATTCCGCGCTGACAGCTTGCTTCGATGAAAAACAAAACAGCCTCTGCCTGATGAATTACCGCTTCTTCCAAATAGCTTACCGTATCCCATATCTGCCCACTGATCTCGTCAATTTTCAGATCATGTTCTACTTTTTGCATAACATCATTCTTCTTCACACTCGAAATGATGCGATTGCTTACGTGCAGCCCGCAATATATTTTCTAATTTACGGAGCAACAGCCACTCTTTCATCACTAACACGTCTACAAATTGGGAAACTGTTTCATTGAAATTAATGATGTCCTCGTTAGAAGGACAAGTGGGGAAATCTAACTCCTTACCAACAAAAGCCTGCATCTTCTCAGCTTCGGCATTCAACAAATGAGATATCGCTGTCTCTTCCAAAGCAATTGATTTAAGAAGATCAATGAAAACCTCATCTAGTGAGGGGCGATTGTTTTCAGGTGGAATCGTTGGCATACTCAAGTCATTCAGCTCCAGTCAAAAGCAATAATAACAGTTTTACAAAATATGGCATATCCCATTTTTAGGCACTCGCCGTCTCACGGATATGCGTTTGACATACTATACATAAAAACATGGAGAGGAGGGGCAAATTTTGTCACAAGCAAATATCCCAAATATTTCCCCAGTCATCAATTTAACGGTTGGTCAAACTGTTCCATTATTGCTCTCTTCCATTGCGTTAGAAGAGCTTGCATTAGCTCACATTGTCAATGCAGAAGCAGAAAAGATTCAATTCGTTCTAGGTACTCTTACACCAACGCTGAACACTTACTCACCAGTAACCGTGACACTCGACAATCTGTTGGCAATAAATAGTAGTGTTCGTCTCACCTTGCGTGATGTAATAAAAAAAGAAATGCTGCTCCAATTTAAATTGGAAGATGTTTTGGCGTTAATCGGCATTACTCCGTAGTACTGAAAAAGTCAGGGGTAGGTGACCTTCAGACTACCCCCAATCTTATTAACGTTCGGCTCGGGCACCCTTCAATATATGCAAAGATCTAGGCGATTGCCTTTCTCACCTTACAAAATCCATCGAAGAGGAACAAATAATGAAAAAAAAGACGTTATCTTTATGTATGATTGTTAAGGATGAAGAAGCATTTATCGAAAACTGTTTGAGAAGTGTTCAAGATACAGTGGATGAAATCGTTATCGTGGATACAGGGTCAACAGACCACACCGTTGACATATGTCGTTCCTTTGGCGCAAAAATTGTAGAATTTCCTTGGATGGATGATTTCGCTTCTGCAAGAAACCGTGGGCTGCTCGAAGCTAATGGAGATTGGATACTATGGCTTGATGCTGATGAAGAGCTCGATCAAAAAAGTGGTCAGATTCTCCTTCATTCATTAGATCAGGATGAACATGACTTCTTTTCCATACATTTAGTCAATTATATGGGAGAACAAGTGCAGCTAGACAATGCTTACCTCATTGCTCATACCCGATTATTCCGTAACCGTAAAGGAATTCAGTTCAAAAATAGAATTCATGAAATTCTCGATACGCCCCCTCCGAATCAAATTCCCATCCTGCCAATAAAAGTTTATCATTACGGCTACCTTGATCCTGTTGTTCGGCGTAAAAATAAATCTCAACGAAACATGACTATTTTAGAAAACGAAATGAAAAAATCGGATTACGACCCATGGATTCCTTATCATATGGCAAGTGAATACTATCGCATTCGGGAATATGAAAAAGCATTTCAGTATGTCAATATGTCCATACTACAATTTTTGATTAAACAACTTTCTCCTCCCTCGCTTCTATACAAATTAAAGTACTCGATCTTATTGAGTGTTGGTAGTATTGACACCGCTTGGCCAGGTATTCAAAAAGCTATCGAACTTCACCCCGACTATGTAGACTTACATTTTTATAAAGGGATCATTCTTTTAGTGAAAGAAAACTATTCAGACTCCTTAGCTGCCTTCGAGCACTGTATAAATCTGGGTGAGAAATACTTAAATCATCTTGTATTGCATGGTGTTGGAACTTTTCAAGCCTGGTACTATATAGGGGTTTGTTTTGAAAAAATGAATCGCATTGATGATGCCAAAGATGCTTATAAGAAATCTATCCTTCTATCTTCCTCCTACTTGCCTCCAAGGGAAGCACTACTGAAATGCCTATCTGAGGAGGATCAATCCATAACTACTACTGATATATCATAACTTCATATTTAACGTAGGCGTGCATTCATGAAGGAGTTGCTATGGAGTATGAAGATTATTCACACAATGCCGTTATTAATTCGTGGTGATTCATCCTATAACGAAGATTTGAGAATGGCTAAAAACTGTTTTGAAAGCTTACAATCCTCGGATGACAATTTTGTTGTTATCTATAATCAAGGTTGTTTAAGTAATGACGAATTGAATCATTTATTATCTAGCTTCCAATTACCATCTGTAATTCTTGGCAATGGTACGAATGTAGGGATTGCCAAGGCTAGGCAAACCTGTTTCGAATACATTTGGAATCACTTTAAGGAAGTTCATTATATATCTGAGATTCATGTAGATATGGTGTTCCCCCGAAATTGGTATGAGCCACTGCTTGACTTATTGGAGAATTCCGATGAACCTATGATTTCACCTGGGATTCTAACACAGTATGGAGAACTTCAACCAATAGGAAATAGCGCAATAATTCCAGAAACCATAGAAGAATTAATTAAGTTATTGGAGGATTCAGCCCGTAATGAAGTACATGAGGGTTTCGTACATCCTGTTGTTCATAAAGCTAACGCTTTACGGGAGATTGGAGGCTATGATACCCGATTCATTAAAGGCAAACAAGGGTATGAGGACGATAGTTTGCTTGTAGGGTATCTGTATTATATGGGAACTCGGACGAACTGGCGACCCAAATGCTATCTAAAATCATTGGTTTACCACGCCACAATGGCTCAGCGGATGTCTCTCCCCGATAAACACTTGGACTTTGATCTCAATGGGGTTGGTTTATTTTTTCAGCACGGTGCACATGGCTTGAAACAGTTATCTAAGATTCATAAAAACGCTACAACATTCGATTTACTACTTGAAAAATTTTCACAGATATTATAATTGCTGTGAAATATCAGGATAAGGCGTTCTTGGATGATGCAGAGGACTCCACCTCTTCCGCATCATAAAAAGTCGGTCTACTTCAGCTATTTTTGAATTAATTTACAGGAATATTAAGTTCTATCCGGAGTTGTTTTACGGTCTTTTCATTGTTTAGGTAGGCTGTAATGGCTATTATTTTTGTTTTTAATTTCATTTGGGATTCCTCCTGTACAGCTCTCTTTCAATTCACCAATTACTCAGAACATACCAAAAAAAACCCTTGATGTACAAGGGTTTCCATTGTGATGCGGTCGGAGGGCTGTGCACCCTCACGTATTGTGAGCGCCGCCCACTCAAGACGGGCGCTTTCCTAAGCCTACTGCTTCGCTGCGCGGTACGCTTCGATATATTGGGCAGCCTTCTTCGCGACAAGGCTGTAGTCGCCGGTTTTGACCGCGTCGCTGGTCAAATCGGAACCGATGCCGACGGCCACGGCGCCGGCTTTGATCCATTCGCCGAGGTTGCTCAGCGACACCCCGCCGGTTGGCATAATGTTCGCCTGTGGCAGCGGACCTTTGATGGCCTTGATCATCGCCGGCGAGTAGAGATTGCCGGGGAACAGCTTTACAATGTCCACGCCAAGCTCCAGCGCGGCCTGGATGTCGGCGATCGTCATGCAGCCGGGCATGACGGGCACACGATACCGGTTACACAGCGTAACCGTTGCCGGGTTCAGAGACGGGCCGACGACGAACTCGGCCCCGCTCAGGATGGCGGCACGCGCCGTCTCGGGGTCAAGGGCGGTGCCCACCCCGATAATGGCGAACTTGGACGCATCCTGGGTTGTGGAGGAGTAGCGCTTCGCCAGATCCTCGATCGCGCGCAGCGCGAACGGCACGGTCATCGTCACCTCGATGACTTTGATGCCGCCTTCAATGGCCTGCTCGGCCATTTCAACGACTTCTTCCGGTGTTTCGCCGCGCAGCACGGCAACGACGCCTTCACTCGAAATTTGCTGCAGCAATTTGATTTTTTTCATATTGGTTATCTCCTTATCGGGTTATATAAATTCGATTACGATTACCGTTCAATATGTTTAACGTCATTAAGTACGGCATCGACTTGCTCCCACGTCGGTGCGCCTTCCCAGTCGCCTTCCGTCTGCACGATCATCGAGCCGACGAGATTGCCGATGCGGACCGCTTCCGGGTACGAGAGCCCTTTTTGCACGCCGACCAAAAAGCCCGCACAAAAGCCGTCCCCAGCCCCAACGGTATCCACAACATGTTCCGCTTTAAAATAAGGCACAGCCGTAATCTCGTCCTGCGTCACGACGTATGTCTCGTTGTCGCCGCCTTTGACGATGGAGACGCCCGGCAGCTTGCGCAGCTCGGCCACGATCGTATCCCAATCTTCCGTCTGGTACAGCAGCTTCAGCTCGTCAAGACCCGGCAGGAAAATATCCGCCAGCTTCGCCAGCTCCAGCAGCACCGGACGCGCCTCCTCGATGCTCCACAGCTTGAGGCGCAGGTTCGGGTCAAAGCTGACCTTGACGCCGTGCTTCCGCGCCAGACGCACCGCTTCGAACGCCGCCTCCCGGCAGGACTCGCTCAGAGCCGGCGTAATGCCGGTCAGATGCAGCAGCTTCGCCCCTGCGATGTAGGACTCATCCAAGTGCTGCGCGCCCATCCGGCTGGCAGCCGAGTTTTTCCGGTAGTAGTAGACGGACGTTTTGCCCATGAGGACTTCGCGCATCATCAGCCCCGTCGGTGCTTCCGCTGTCAGCTCCGCACGTGAGACATCGACGCCTTCGCCGCGAATCTTCTTGAAAATCATCCGGCCCAGCGGATCCTTGCCCAGTCTGCCGAACCAGCCCACGCTGCCGCCAAGGCGCGAAATGCCGATCGCCACGTTGCTCTCCGCCCCGCCGAACAAGCTGTGCAGCTCCGACGAGTACTCCAGGCCTTTGCCACCGGAAGGCATGAGCAGCGCCATCGTTTCGCCAAATGTCAAAATCTCTGGAGACGTCCCTTGCTGTGTTTGAGTATTAGCCGACATAGAAGCACTCCTATCTTATGTTCGATCACGCGAAGTGCGTGTCCAATTAATTGAAACGTTTAAATTGTGACTTCTATCTTATTATAGTGGATATAAAGCGATTGCACCAGTATGAAAACCGGGGATGCCCTAGCTAGAAAAAGTTAGCGCAAACCTAACGGCCTCCACAGCGCTTATCTGTCCCAAAATAAGGCAGCTCCCACGCCTAACGGTTGCCAGTGAGCTT
>NZ_RXHU01000155.1 GCF_003955665.1 Paenibacillus whitsoniae | reverse complement strand
GTATAAGAGACAGAAGCAGTATCATGGCCACGAACGTTACCTGCAGGATGCCAAAACAAATCTTTATTACCACGGCTGGGACCATATCGCGCAGTCTAACATGTCCGCTATCCACTGGGCGCGCGGCAATGCCTGGGCAGCGCTGACGATGGCCAGAGCGCTTGAACTTGTTCCCGTAACGCATCCGTCTTTTATGATTATCGATGGATCGCTTCGGGATCAACTGAGCTCCCTCGTCAGGCTCCAAGACCCATCAGGGCTGTGGCACACGATCGTTGATGATGCCGCATCGCCGCTCGAAACTTCTGGCTCTGCGGGTATCGCTACGGCTTTATTATCACGTGGCCGATTGTATAACAAGTATCTGCAGACATCGATTGAAGGCATCTTGGCACGCATTACGGAAGACGGAACAGTGTTGGGTGTATCGGCAGGTACTGCTGTTATGGATGATGCAGAAGGGTATCGGAATGTTCCCGACAAACGAATTCAAGGCTGGGGACAAGGACTTGCACTAGCGTTCCTAGCTGCCGTACTGAACGCTCAGAAGGGCTTGTTCGGAAACGGCTGTTAATTTCAAAAATGAAAAGCGCGGGTGATGGAGCTGTCAGCTACCATGAACCCACGCTTTTTTTTATCCTTCATCTCGATATTGTCCAGGCGTCATGCCTGCGAATTTGCGGAAAGAGCGAATAAAGTTAGCGGCGTTGTTGTATTGTAATTTGTCCGCGATTTCAGCAATTTTCATGTCAGATTCCTTTAGCCATTTTTTGGCCATGTCTACGCGATACTGCGTTAGAAATTCGCCGAAGTTAATGCCGGTCTCTTGCCGGAACACGCGGCTTACATAATGCGGGTGATAATTGATTCGCGCAGAGCAGTTCTCCAACGTTAGATTGGAATCGAATTCTCGCTTGATCATATCGATAATTGCATCCGAAATCTGTTTGAATTGGGAGTCGCGGCGGTTGCTGAGCGCTTGGGTGTAAGGCAGAACGAACGTGCTCATGAACCATTGTTCCATTTCTTGGACGTTGCGCAGCTTGAACAGCGATTGGATTAACGTAGTCTCATCATTCGCAGATTGCTCCAAAGTCACAGATAATTCTTGTCCGAATCGAAGCAGATCCACCAACAGCCGGAGCAAGGAGAGATGATAGTCTTGATGTTGATTCGGCGGTTCGAACAATGCACCGATCAATTGCTTCAAGGCTGTCTCTGATTGTACGTAATTTCCGCCGCGGATCGCATCCAACAGTGCTTGCTCTTTTTCCTGCGGAAATACACTGAGATTACCTTGCTGAGGCTGCAGATCCTCAATAAACAGAATTGAAGCCTCACCGAGTCCAACTCGATACTTCAGCGAAGTTATTGCTTCATGCAAGGCCTGAGGCGCATCGATGAACGTCGTGAAGGTACGGCTGATCCCGATACTTACGTTCACTTCAAGGTACTGGGCAATGGCGTGCTGAATCTCATCGGAAAGATTGAAAATATATTCTTTAAAGGCTGCCCCTTCGCTTGAAGCACCGATCAAGGTGACTTGATAATCGGAGAAGACAATCGGAACTAGTCGCTGCTCATGGAGCACAAGATCTCCCACGATATTATTGATGGCAAACATCAGCAATTCGCGATCCGTCTCATTGAAGCGGGTATCTGACAGCGTATCAATTTGAATGGCGAGCACGCACATGGAAGGCCACAGGCTTTCCAACCCGTACAAGCCTAGTTTTTCCTCGAAATCGGATGGTCGCATACCGCCGCCAAATAATTTATGCATGAAAAATTCTTTCAGCTGACTTTGCTGGCCCTTCAATTCGTTCATGATCAGTGATTGATTCCGAATGAGAAAATCCACGCGTTCTCCGATCACATTGAGCTCACCAGTAGGCTTGCCTTCGCTTGCTTCGGTGGGAACATCATTGAGCGCGGTATAGATAGATTGGATCGGGCTGTACATTTTCTTTGATCCGAACCAAGCCACAATAAAGGTCACAATCATAATGCCAAGGCTGACGAGCAGCGTCATCCAACCAATAATCGTATTCTGGGCATTCATTTGCTTGTTGGATGCGACAGAGATGTAGCTCCATCCGTTATAAGCGGATTTCCGGTACGTAATGGTTACCTTCTCTCCGTCCAGCTTCGACGCATACTGACCGAAGGCTTGGTTGGTCTCGACTAAAGGCTGCAAATGCGATTGGCCTGCCATGCTTTTGCCTAGTTGACTGCGATCCAGATGGTCAATCACATCCAGATTGTGATCCAAGATAAAGGTGCTGCCGAGTTTGCTGCTTTGATCGGAAATAAACTGTTTCATGACATCGGAAGAAAGTACGACACAGATGATGCCTTCCGGTGTAACGGAGTTAAAGGGGTATTTTTTAACAAAGTACACATTTTGGAGCGCATTAGGCTGAGTCGCGGTTTCTCTTGTCCAGAAGGAGCCCAGTGCCAATTGGGAAAACGCTTCAAGTTGCGGACGAAATGCCGGCGAGCTGTATTCATTGACACCGGTGCTAGAGACGATCCATTTATTATTCAAGCTATAGAGATACACGTCCTTGATGCCAAGCTCATAAGTCTGAATTTGTGCAATTCCTTTATACAGCTCATGCACCATTTCAAAATCATTTTTGGAAATGTCTCGTTTGAATGCCCCTGTGACCGTAGGTGATTGCAGCAACTGTGTCGCCGAGTTATCGATCATTCTGAGCGTCTGTTCGACGCGCATTTGCATTTGCAGGAGCAGTTGTTTATTCCCCTCGTTTACTTTATCCTGCACGGTTTGGGATGAATTGTAATAGGCGAAAGCCCCAAGGAGCAATACGGGGATCGTACCGATAATGATGGAAAACAGCATTAATTTTAGTAAATATGAGCGGGAACGAAGTTTCATAATGCCTCCCAAAAGGTCTTTCAGATAACTTGTTAATTGTTTAATTATATAGCAAAAAATGAGGATTGTCCTTAAACGCTTTTCAAAATGACGATTGGTGACGCACTGTACTTTCTTACCTGAATATTACAATGTAGCCATACGACACCTCTTCTTCAGATCTATTCATGCAATATTATCTCATTATTGGAAATTTAATAACATTTTACAATCAGGTTAGACTGATCCGAGGTGAACCTACGAGGAGGTGATCTCATTTGAAATTCCAATGGGAAGATCGTTAGGACGAGACCCTACATTATGGGAAATCCGCGTTATGAAAATGGCTTTGAGCCTACAGAACATCCTGATGCGTTAACCGTTCCTTTTACATGGAAAAAGCCGAAAAAAGTATTTGTGAATTCGATGTCTGATTTATTCCACGAAAAAATATCTGATGAATTTATTATCAAGGTGTTTGAAGTAATGAATCAGACCCCGTTGCATACATATCAGATATTAACTAAAAGACCGGAGCGTGTTGCAAATATTTTTGGCGAAAGCTGTAGTTTTAAATGATTAGTAAAGTACTTATTTTACTGACTAATATTGTCCTTGGAAATTGTTGGACTTTATTTATGAATATTTATGCATAAGCTGTATAAACGCAAATTTTCTATTCAAATTAATATGAAATACTGAATATACAGGCGTGTATAAAAACCATACCGACTACTTTATATGAAACAAAATAAACGGAGCGCCGCGGCTTTGTGGGCTCCGTTTTATAATTTATTATGAAACCTCACAC
>NZ_RXHU01000154.1 GCF_003955665.1 Paenibacillus whitsoniae | reverse complement strand
GCCTTCTTTGTTCACATGCAGCACTTTGAGCTGCACGGCCAACGACGCGTCGGTGAAATAATCAACCTCCACTTGCCGGACATACGCTTTCTTCTCTTCATAATCCAACTTTTCCACTTGGAATTGAACCCCTTCGTGGATGTAGATCGCTTCTTCATGAATCAGCGTCGGCGCGCTGAACCGGTCGCACTCGCCGATGACACGCGCGCCGTTCGTCATATCTATAATGACAAAATTCTCCTGCGCCGCCGAGCGCAAGGAAATGTTATGCGCAGGGAACGACTGCTCCATCCAGTACCAGCGTTCGCCGACCTGGTGAAGCACCTGCTCCTCCGTCAAATATTCCAGCACATCGGTGAGCGATTCCTCACCGAACTTCTCATTCGCTTCGAACGGCAGCTCATACGCCGCACACTTCACATGATCCACGAGGATGATCAGGTTATCGGGATGAATGCGCGCCTGCTCCGGCGGACGCTCGAAGAAATAGCGCGGATTCTGGATCAAATACTGATCCAGCGGATTCGAACTCGCGACGAGAATCGTCAGCGAGGTCTCCTGCCGCCGTCCGGCACGCCCGGACTGCTGCCAGGTGCTGGCTATCGTGCCGGGATAGCCGTTGAGCACGCACGCTTGCAGCTGGCCGATGTCGATGCCCAGCTCCAGCGCGTTCGTGCTGACGACGCCGCGGATTTCCCCGCTGCGCAATCCCCGTTCAATCTCCCGGCGCAGCTTCGGGAGATACCCGCCGCGGTAGCCGCGGATCGATTTGCTGCCCAGCTCGTGTGCCACGATCTCCTGCAAGTACGTCAGCAAAATTTCCACGCGCACGCGGCTGCGAGCAAACACAATCGTCTGAATGCCGCTGCGCAGCAGCTTTCCGGCGAGCTTCCGCGTCTCGAGCACGGAGCTTTTGCGAATGCCGAGCTGCTGATTGACGACCGGCGGGTTATAGAACACAAAGTGCTTCTCGCCGGCGGGAGAGCCGTTGTTGTCGACGAGCGACACCCCCTCGCCGATTAAGCGCTCCGCGTGCTCCTTCGGGTTGTCGATGGTCGCCGACGCACAAATGAACTGCGGATTCGAGCCGTAGAATCGGCATATTCTTTTTAACCGCCGAATGACGTTCGCCACGTGGCTGCCAAAAACCCCGCGATACGAATGCACCTCGTCGATCACGATATATTTTAAATTTTCAAACAGCTTTACCCACTTCGTATGATGAGGCAATATCGCGGAATGCAGCATATCCGGGTTCGTCACCACGATATGTCCGCTGTTTCGGATCGCTTGGCGCACCGTCGGCGGCGTATCGCCGTCATACGTATGCGTCTTGATGTCGACGCCCATGAAATCGACCATTTCTTGCAGCTCGGCCACTTGGTCCTGCGCCAGCGCCTTGGTCGGAAACATATAAAGTGCCCGCGCGGCATCATTATCCAAAATCTGTTGCAGCACCGGCAAATTATAGCACAACGTCTTCCCAGATGCCGTCGGCGTCACAGTGACCACATGGTTGCCCACCGCTGCTTGCTGGAAAGACTCCGCTTGATGCGTATACAACCGTTGAATGCCTCTATGTTTAAGCGCAGCGCAAATACCCTCGTGCAATCCAGCCGGAAAATCCACCAGCTTGGCTTCGCGCGGGGGTATCGTGTGCCAATACGTAACTTGCGCCATGATCTCCGAAGCTTTGCGCAGCTCATCGATCATCTCTGTCATTGAAGAAACTTTACCTGTAAAAGGATTCATCCACTCGAATCTCCTTACGAAATGTCATTTCTTCTATTTTACAGAATATACGTTCGTACGTCTACATTAAATCGGAAGAATCGTCATAATCGTAGCGCAGGCCATCCAGCTCCTCGCTAACCATAGAACCCCCTGCCAATAAAGAGTGGTTCGCGCTTTCTCTCATTTTCGCCAGCACTTCTTGATAGTCGCGGATCCGGGCTTCCTCCCGATCTACGTTCATCGCAGTTTTCAAAGCTCGTTCGATAATCATGACGTCATGGCTGGTGATATTCATCGCTCTCGCACCCTTCCTGGTTTCATGTTCTCACAATGCTTAGTTTTTCCAGTTTAAATCGCAGACATACGCCCTTACACCGTCGGAACTTGCCAAACTCGTATTTCTTTCGGCAATCAGGTAATATTAGGAAGTAATAATTTAAAGGAGGCTCCCGTTATGTCCATTACCAACGAAACCGATATTACCACTTACCGCCAGCCGGAGCATG
>NZ_RXHU01000153.1 GCF_003955665.1 Paenibacillus whitsoniae | reverse complement strand
GCCGGCGCGCCAAGCCTCTGAGAGCTCTTTGACGAGGAGAGATTGCTCGGCAATCTGTTCCTCCATCTCGCGCAGCACCGGGGATAGCGCGGCTTTGCTGCGCAGTGCGGCTTCTTTTTGCGCCATGAGGTCATTGTACTCGGCTTCCGCGTGTTGATAGAGCGCCAAATCGTCGCCTACCTGATGCAGGTCAGCCTTCGTATCTTCCAGCGCCTGCCGGGCGGTCTGCAAAGCGAGCACGGCGTTCAGCACCTGCTGGCGTTCCAATTGAAGCTGCTCCTCCTTGCTGCGCAGAATCGTATGGAAAAGATTCGCTAGCGTCAGCTTCGTCAGACGCTCCACATCGGCCTGTTCGGCTTCCAGCTCGAGCTCCAGCTTGATGATGCGCCGCTCGTGATCGTTCACGCGCTGCTGCAGTTCCTCCCGCCGCCGCTGCGCGCGTTGATAGCGGTACATGCGCTCTTTGGCTGTTTCGAGCGGGTCGTGCCCTGTCTCTGTCATCGCAATCCCTCATTTCTATGCAAAATGGAAATCGACCCTTGGTCATCTTTTACGCACAGACGGCTTGTGAAGTTTCGCTTAGGCACGAACAAGGCCGTCCCTCAATAAGCCTAAGGAACGGCCATCGTTAGTCCCCATGCAGGTTAAGCTAATGAAGGCTGGGCGTCAAAATACCCGCGAGCAACGCCGTTTTTGCCTCTTCGTTTGGCCTGATAAAGCGCTTTATCGCAGGTGGAGTAGAGCACTTCGAGCTGCGTGCTGTCGTCGGGGATAACCGTTAGTACGCCAATGCTGATCGTATAGGGTCGCGAAGTGCCTGGAATGCCGGCTTGTTCGGCTATGTGGCGGAGTTGCTCGGCAATGGCGGTGGATGCTTCTTCATCCCTGTCGGGCAGCAATATGGCATATTCGTCCCCACCGTACCGCGCAAGCAGGTCCTCTTCCCCTAAATGCCGCTGAATGCGAGCGGTCAGATCGACCAACGCCCGGTCCCCGACATCATGACCGAAAGTATCGTTAATGCTTTTAAATTCATCAATGTCAAAAAGAAGCAGCGAAACCGGTCTTTTCTTCCGAGCGAGCGTCCGCAAGTGGTCGTTTGTGCGGGCAATGAACGTCCTGCGGTTCAGCGCCCCGGTAAGGTCGTCATAGTTAGCCATATGAAGCAATGCTTGATCGGCCTGTTCCTTCATGAGAAGCAGAAATCCCGTGTTCGTCGAAATCATAATGAGATATTGTCCAACGAGCATTAAGGCCTGATTGCCGGTGCTTGCATGAAAATAACTGAATAGAGCATCGAAGAAGAAGGCGAGCACGCCGCGAAGCACCAAGATGACGACGATGCCCAAATACAGATAGCCCATGATGCAGGAGAGCGCAGAGGCATTTTTTTTACGAACCATGCGAATGCCCGGGATCACGATGCCCGCGACAAGGCCTAAGGACGTGAATACGATGCGAAGATCCTCCCGATTGTGAAACAGCAGGACCAGATGATAGGCAATCACATTCAAAATCGTTAATGTGGTAAAATATCGTAAATCCGTCTCTTTTTGCAACCGCTGTGTCTGCAGAATGGATACGACTTCAAGGGCGTACCCGACAAATAGCGCAGTGTTCACCAGCGATAACGTAAGCGGGTCGGACGAGCCGCCTCGCAGGAGCAGGATGAGCCAGGCAGCGGCCTGGAGAACTTTTGCATAAAAAAAGCTCCGAATCCCGACCTGCTGCTTATGATGACGCCAATAGGCGGTAATTAGCACAGCTGTAAACAAGTTCCCGATGATCAGGGTCGTCAGCATTGTTTTTAAATCCAGTTGTAGACTCATTCCGATCCCCATCTGACTTCAAGATTTTGTCGAACGATATTTATTTTACCATACTCATGTAGAAGGATGTCCGAAATCTTGCTAAAATGAAAGCGGCATCGGGATCATCCCGGTCTTTCCATACTCAAATAAAATGATTAATCATGTTAATCAGAAGCGGGGCATATAGGATGAAAAGAATGATTTTCCGCGCGGCCTGGAAGCCGGGCGAAGCGCCGGCAGGTGTTGGGGCGCTGGCGGCCAGCAGAGAAGCCGAAAAGCTAGTGCGGCAAGGCATCTTGATGACAGCGGCGGCTTACGAGTGGCGCGGGCAGCTGTTTCTCTATTATGAGTGCGTCGACCGCCACGTCGAGCCGGATGAGGTTGCCGGTGCGGCGCTGCCCTATTTGCAGGAGTGGCCTGGTCAGCCGGAGCCGCGGAAGTGGATTGGGATGGTCGATGTGTTTCATTTTAACGAGCCGGCTAGTCCCGAACATTGGATGCGCAAGCAGCCTGTGGAGAAGCGGGTGGGGCGGGTGGCCCATCTCAAGCCGGAAATGATCAGCAGTTACATTTACTATCATTACCAACTTCAAGAAGAACGTGCGTTTCTAGGAGACAAATATGAAATTATCGCGATGCACGAGAATCTGCTGTTCGGCTATCAGGAATTTCCGAAGGTGATTGAAGAGCCGGTGCTGCCTGGACGCTTGCAGACGCGGGGAACGCCGGAGAATTGGGACGACGCCCGGATGGATCTGCATTTTCAGCCATGGGAGGATGGGCATTTGTATTTTAAACCGATTAACACGGTGTTCGCTTACTATATGGGCGAGTTGACTACAGAAGAAAGTTTGTGATGGGATGGCTAAAATGATGACGGATACGGCGGCAGCCGCGCGCGGGAAAAACCGGCTTTGGCTTGTGCTGGTGCTCGGCTTGCTCGCATCGTTCGGGCCGCTGTCGCTCGATATGTACCTGCCCGCGCTGCCGGTGATCGCAGGGGATTTGGAGACGACAACGTCGCTCGCGCAAATGAGCCTGACCGCCTGTATGCTGGGGCTGTCGCTCGGACAGCTGGTCGCAGGCGCGATCAGCGATGTGCGGGGCAGGCGGATTCCGCTGCTGATCGGGCTGGCCGTGTACGGCGTGTCCTCCGCGCTTTGCATCTGGGCGCCGACCATCGGGGCGTTTCTGCTCTTGCGCTTCATCCAGGGGATGGCCGGGGCTGCCGGCATCGTAATCTCCCGCGCCATCGTGCGGGATCTGTACGAAGGCGTGGCGCTGACCAAGTTCATTGCCCTGCTCATGCTGGTCAATGGCGCGGCGCCGATTCTGGCTCCGATTATCGGAGGGCAGCTGCTGGAATTCGGAGACTGGCGCGACATGTTCGGCGTGCTAAGCTTGTTCGGTGTCGCGATGCTGATGGCGGTGGTGCTCGGGCTCAAAGAGACCCATCCGCCGGAGCGCCGGACCCAAAGCGGGCTCGGGCATACGCTCCGCGTCTTCCGCGGGTTATTGACGCACCGCCTGTTTATGGGGTATGCGTTGACGCAGGGGCTCGTTTTTGC
>NZ_RXHU01000152.1 GCF_003955665.1 Paenibacillus whitsoniae | reverse complement strand
ATGCCTGCCGATTCGCAGGAATTTATTAAAATCAGGTGAGGATTGAGGGAAATTCCTGCTTTTGTGCAGCTTTAGAAATCCGACCTGGCCCCCCGGCCTGACTTCCACGACCTGTATGGTTCCCTTCGGGTACACAATAGCAGGGGCGACCGCTCGCCATCGAGGTATTTCCGGGGTAGTTACCTTGTACGGGATTAACCTTCCGTGTATCATATTATTGTAAGCGTATACATTTTAGCGAGTTTGCATTTAGCCCCCTGCTTGTTTCATACGATTGAATAGTAAGCCCATGACTGGTTCACTAGGCGAATTTGATTACGCAGACGGGAGTGTGCGGCGATGTTTCAGGAGACTTTGCTCCAGGATAAAATCATTCTCATCACCGGCGGCGGCACGGGGCTCGGCCGTGCGATGGGCGAGCGTTTTCTCGCCCTCGGCGCGAAGCTCGCCATCACCTCGCGGCGCGAGGACGTGCTGGCTGCAGCCGCAGCCGAGATGAGCGCCGGCGGCGGCGAGGTGTTCTACGCGCCGTGCGATGTGCGCGACCCGCAGCAGGTCGCGGCCATGTGCGACGCCGTCTACGCCCGCTTCGGGCGCGTCGACGTGCTGGTCAACAACGCGGCGGGCAATTTTGCCTCGCCGACGGAGCGGCTGTCCCCGCGCGCGGTGGACGCGGTGCTGAACATTGTGCTCCACGGGACGTTCTACACCACGCTGGAGCTGGGGAAACGGTGGATCGACGAAGGCGCAGGCGGCACGATGCTGAACATCGTGACCTCTTACGCCTCGACCGGATCCGCCTATGTGGTGCCGTCCGCCGCCGCGAAAGCCGGCGTGCTGGCCTTGACCCGCTCCCTCGCGGTGGAGTGGGCCCAGTACGGCATCCGGCAGGTCGCTATCGCGCCGGGGCTGTTTCCGACGGACGGCGCGTGGAGCCGGCTCGCGCCGACGCCCGAGCTGGCGGAGCAGCTCGTGAACCGCGTGCCGCTGGGACGCGTCGGCAGCAAAGATGAGCTGGCGAACCTCGCCGCTTATCTGATCTCGGACTACGCCGGGTTCATCAACGGCGAAGTGGTCACGATGGACGGCGGCGAGTGGCTGCAAGGCGCAGGGCAGTTTAATGAGCTGCGCGAGGTGACCGATGCGCAGTGGGATGCCCTGAGCGAGCTGACGCGCAAAGGGAAGTGAACCGGCCGCAGCCTCAAGCAGCGTGTTGCGATGACTTTGAAGTAAGCCTCCCCGGCTGCGGGAGGCTTACTTTTTCTTTTGCGCCGATTTGAGCTTGGCCAGCTCGAGGTTCTCTTGCACGCGGAATTTCACAATCCGGCGGATCAGGTCATACGGAATCGGCTGCCCGAGCGGGAATTGAACCGTGCCTTTGGAGACTTTATAGTGCGGCGACAACTCCTCCATGAAGGCCGCCATCCCCTTCCCGGTCGGATAAAAGCCGATGTGCTTTTTAAACGCCGCAAAATACACCAGCGCACCGTGCAGCGCGTAGCCGGGCATGCCGTAGCTGATTTTTTCCGTCGCCTGCGGCGCTTCTTCCTTCACGATGGCGCGAATGTGATTCAAAATCTCCTGCACCTCCGCCGTCTGGCCCGCAAGGTAAGCCTCGACGGTGGCATAAGCGGTTTTCGTTGAATCCACGACAAACTCCTCCTTTGAGTAACGCTTGTACCCAAATCGTACTCGATTACCGCCGAAATAGAAAGAGCTCGGGCAGCATAGACAAGCTCCTTTATTTTTGTGTTGACCATATACTGTTTATATAATATACTAATTTCAACAAATACAGTTTACACAATAAACAGTAATAAAAAGGAGAGGATTTCAAAATGAATAAAACCGCTACCCCAGCTCCATTGGCCGGTCGCAAAGAATGGATCGCCCTTTGCATCTTATGTCTCCCGCTGATGGTCGTCTCGATGGATGTCTCTGTCTTGTTTTTCGCCGCACCGGCCATTGCCGCAGATTTGCTGCCAACAGCCACTGAACAATTGTGGATCTTCGACATTTACGGCTTTATCCTTGCCGGACTGCTGCTAACGATGGGCGCAGTCGGCGACCGAATTGGACGGCGTCGGCTGCTCATGATCGGGTCCGTCGGATTTGCTCTAAGCTCCTTGTTCGCGGCTTACGCCCATTCGGCCGGAGCGCTGATCCTCGCCCGCGGGATTCTCGGGATCGCCGGCTCCACCCTCATGCCATCGACGATCGCACTCGTTCGCACTATGTTCCAAAATCCCGCGCAGCGGACCAAAGCCCTGTCGGTCTGGAGCGCTGTCATGGCCAGCGGTGTCAGCGTCGGACCGATAATCGGCGGACTACTGCTTGATCACTTCTCCTGGGGCTCCGTATTTCTCATCAATATCCCGGCGATGGCGTTGTTGCTGGTCATTGCCCCTTTTCTCCTGCCCGAATCCCGCAGCGCCGCACGGAGCCGGGTCGATGTATACAGTTCGATTCTCGCGCTCGCAGCGATTCTTCCGGTTACTTATGGCGTCAAGACACTCGCTGAACATGGCTGGGCGCCGACTCCCGCCGCACTGCTCGCAGTTGGTGTACTCATCGGCATCGTCTTCGTACGCCGCCAGCTAACGATCCAAAACCCTCTGCTCGATATCCGTGCGCTGCTGGAACGGCGTACCGGCGGTTCAATTCTCGTCAACTTTATTGCGACGTTCGCGCTGATGGCCAGCGCCCTCATGAATACGCAATTTCTCCAGTCTGTGCTCGGTTATTCGCCGTTTGTCGCTTCCCTCTGGAGCGTCCTCCCTTCCATTGCCGTCGGGGCGGCGGCTCCGCTTGCCGCTAAGCTGTCGCAAACGCAAGGAAGACCGCGCGTCATGGCCGGCGGCCTTCTCTTATCGGTTATTGGTTTCGGTATCTTAACGCAAGTGCGTCTGGAGGGTTTCTCGCCACTTGTCGTCATGCTGGTTGGCGCTGGCCTCGTTGCGGCAGGCATCGTTTCCGTCATGACCCTCGTCACCGATTATGTCGTAGGCGTCGCCCCGGCCGACCGCGCCGGAGCCGTCGGCAGCCTAATCGAGACGTCCAGCGAGCTCGGCGGCGCATTCGGCATCGCCCTCCTCGGCTGCGTTCTTGCGGCCGTCTACCGCCATGCCGTCTCCCCTCACTTGCCATCGACGCTCGCGCCGGAGGCCGCTCACTCGGCCGGCCAAACCATTGCCGGCGCTTCGGCCGCCGCCAGTCATTTGCCTGCGGAAGCCGCATCACAGGTGATGGACGCTTCACGCGAGGCCTTCATGACTGCGATGCACGTCACCTGCCTCGTCTCCGCCGTCATCCTCTTACTGACGACAGCGGTCACGCTCGTGCTGCTCCGCGATAAGAAGCCGCTGGTTGACGTCGCGGCATAAAAGAAAGCCTGGCGAATTGGGATCGCCAGGCTTTTTTGTGTGTGCAGTATCAGTCACGCCCGCTTCAAATAATGTTCGATGCCGTCCAAAATCCGCTCCAAGCCAAAATCCAGGTCATTGCCAACGTTGTTTTCTTCCTCATTTTCACCGGTGTAGGCGCCCGACATGATGACCGGGTACAGGTTTGGGAATTGCTCCGGTTTGACTAAAACGCGAAGCGCCGCCGAATAATTGATTCCGCTGAACTCTTGCTCGCTCGAGCCCTCCTGAATCGCGCTGTCGATGTCCCTCTGAAGCATCCCGCAGGAACGGGCATAGCCGCTCAGCAGAAGAACGATAGACATCTTCTCAAAGTCGTTCAGCGGCATGTCCCGCAAAGGCCGAAGCGCCCAGTCCACGATGCGCAAATTGTTCGGCGCGATGGGAATCCCGAAGATCGGGATGTCCGCATACCACGGATGCTTGCGAAAAACATCAATCGTGCCCATCACATACTCGCGCAGGCCCTCCCGCCACTCATGCTGAGGCCGCTCCGGCGGCAGTGCAATGTCGCAGGCCGCGTCTTGCATGAGCATGAGCAGGTCGTTTTTGCTCGGAATGTAACGATAGAGCGACATGGCGGTGAAGCCGAGCTCCGATGCTACCCGGTTCATCGAAACCGCCGCGATGCCATTTGCATCGGCAATGTCTATCGCTTTCTTCACGATGAGATCGATGCTCATCTCCCGTTTAGGCCCGCGCTGCGGCGACTTCACGAAGCCCCAGCTTAGGGCGGCTCCCGCCGGCAGCATCTCCGCCGCCTCTTCCCGTGTTATATCTTGATCGCTCATTCGCGTTGCCCCCTTGTCGTCTGAACCCGCCTTACACAAAATGTATACATCATAAACAGTATATCATAATTAACCAAGATACGAAAAGGATAAGAAGGCGCACAAAAACCCCTCCTATAGACAAACTCCGTTATTGGAATCTGCTGTAGGAAGGGTTTTGGGTTAGGACAACCGTTAGTCGATGATGCTGCGGTCGGGGTGCGAAATCGCCCGGTCCCCTAC
>NZ_RXHU01000151.1 GCF_003955665.1 Paenibacillus whitsoniae | reverse complement strand
AGCGGTTCCACCACCCCGACGGCAAGGCGCGCCTCTTCGGCATCGAGCCCAAAATGCCGGGCGAGCCGATCGACGGGGAGTACCCGTACATCCTGACCACCGGGCGGCTCGGCAATCATTACCTAAGCGGCGTGCAGACGCGCCGGACCGACGCTTTATTGAAAAAGGCGCCTGTGCCGGTCGCCGAGATTCATCCCTCGCTCGCGAAGCGCATCGGGCTGAGCCTGGATCAGCGCATCCGCATTACCAGCCGGCGCGGCTCGCTCATTTTTCAAGTGAAAGTGACCGAAGGCATTCAGCCACGCACCGTTTTCGTCCCATTCCACTGGGGCGGCGATCTGGCGATCAACCAGTTGACAAACGATGCGCTTGATCCGACGAGCCGGATGCCGGAGTTTAAGATTTGTGCGGTAAGGATTGAGAGAGTGGAGTAGGAATCATAGAGTTGGCAATCCGCGAGGGTTAACTGAGGAACGTATGTCGCAATGGCCTTGAAGAAAAGCTGTCCTGATGAGGACAGCTTTTCTTCGTATTGAATAAGCCCATCTTTTCCGGTCTATCGAGATGGTACTTGGATTCGGACAATCACAGGGTTTGCTATCCCGCTGGCTCATTGCCGACTGTCTACGTTGTGATGCCGGACATTTCCGGCATGTCGGACAAACCAATCCAATGCTCCATTCAGCATGCCGTCCGTAAATTCGTGAGCGACATCAAATTCGGTAATCTCGAACCGTTCAGGGCAGCTCGCATAATGTTCCGCTACCAGCATTTGAAATCTGTGAGCTCCATCGGGAGGTACGTGACCATCGTTTGCTCCGTTCAGAAAGCGGATTGCCGGAGCATGCGCATATTTACTCGTGTTAGAAAGCGGATCGCAGCGATAATAACAATTCCAGGCATACGTATCCGGATGGCTCTCCTCTTCATCTGTGCCAGGACGCAACCAATCAGGCGTTGAAATGCAGGCAGCCACCGCGGTGATTCGCTTTTCTAGACCTGCTGCAACTAAGGCAATGTCACCACCCATCGAGATGCCACCAGCCATCACTCCTCCTGATAGTCCAAATCGTTCTACAGCCCAGTCGATCACTCGAGGATATTCCTCCGCCGTCATTGCGATCATCGGCCAGAAATAACGGCGCTTGTTTCCTCTTAGTTTTGAGATAAAACGCTCGTGGCTCTCCCTCATCCGCTCCCCGTGTTCGTACGGATCGTACGAGACGGCAACAAATCCCGCATCTGCGAACTTCCGTAGATGCGGTCGCAGCTTGTCCTTGCCGCCGGTCAGACCTGGAAGCCAAACGACTAGGTGCCCGTTCCTCTTTCCTTTCGGTTCTTCCCAAATAATCGGAATGTGATCTACTAGCTCGTGATTAAGCTTTCCGGTTTCTTCTGCATTCATCGATTTCTTTCCCCCTAAATAACAGTTATGCTACCTTTCTGGCTCCTCTAATACCTAGAATATTAACCCAAAATGAAGTAGTTGGATACTTAATTATCGAAGAGTCAAAGGTATTTCGTTTTTATTTCACTAGTATTATATTTTTACATTTGAGAGTACTTAGCACCGAATTTACGTTGCGGACAACGTTGTGAGAACGTGATATAGTACTAAAAACATCGTAAAGTGGTGACTGTCAGGATGATTCGAGAGATAAAGGAAGAGCACTGACTATCCAAAAAGATAAGCTTTTATTCTTTAAGTTAAGTGAAATTCGTGAATGTACCTACATTTATGTAAAATACAGTAATATATGTAATGAAAGTGTCGTAGGAGGCCAATATGAAGACAACTATCTATATGGTTAGGCATGGAGAATCACCATACAATGAAGGTACTGAAAGAACAAGAGGGCTTACGCCAAAGGGAAAGATCGATATTGAAAAAGTAACGAAGTTACTTGCAGGTGAAGGAATAAACATGATTATTTCAAGTCCATATACTCGTGCCATTCTTAGTGTTGCGGGATTAGCCGAGTACTTAAACTTAGATATTAAAGTATTTGAAGATCTTAGGGAACGTCATTTTGCAGCAGATATTATTGAAAATGCAGCGTTACTGTCTAGTATCAGAGAGAGTTTTAATGATTTTGAGCATACCTTGCCGGGCGGAGAGTCTAATGCAGAGTGCCAGAAAAGAGCAATCGCAGTTCTAAAACCGATACTACAAGAGCATAAAGGGATGCAGATAGCAGTCGGGACGCATGGTCTTGTAATGAGTTGATGATGAACTATTTTGATTCAGCTTATGGCTTAGAATTTTTGAATCAATTAAAGAAACCGGATATCTATAAAATGGTATTCGAGGACTTAGAGTTGAAAGAAGTAACTAGATTGTGGAATGCTTAGATTTATAAGGTTTATCGAAGTGGACTGTCGGGGGAAATGATTTCCAGCAAACAATAACAATAATAAAGGTGGTTCGTCTGGAGTAAGGGATAGATCAATATTAGAAAGTGCGTTACAAAGACCGTTTTCAACATTCGATGGTAATGATCTGTATAAAGGAATAATTAACAAAATTTCGGTTGTTACTTACTCACTTATTAAGAACCATGGTTTTGTCGACGGTAATAAGAGGTTTAAATACTGCTGAAGGAACAATGAAAGAGGACGATATCTATCAATGGATCCAAAGACATCAGGTATGAAAAACCTGATGTCTTATTTTTTTTGTGGTGATTGGACTGTTATGCACCGGGGGGGCGATTAGCCACGGAGCAACGACTCCGCCCCATCAATGAAGATTTCCGTGCCGGTGATATGGCTGGACTGGTCGGACGCGAGAAATAACACAAGATTGGCGACTTGTTCCGCGCTGCCCGGTTTGTGCTCCAACGGCTGACTCCCTTCGGGATACTTGACAGGGATTGTAATTTCTTTCACCTCAGGTCGGCTGTCGGTGTTCTCACCGATATGCGTTTTGATTGCACCGGGGCACACCGCGTTCACCCGAATCCTGTAACGGGCAAGCTCGAGCGCAGCCATTTTCATAAAAGCGACTTGTCCGGCCTTGGACGTGCTGTACGCGCACATGCCGAAGTTGGAAAAAACGCGATTACCGTTGATGGAACTCGTGATGATGATACTGCCACCCTGTTGGCGGAGCGGCTCGATGGCGTATTTGACACAGAGGAACGTGCCAGTCAGATTAATCTGCAGCGTCTGGTTCCAATCCGCAGAAGCCATTTCCTCAATTGACGTGAGAACGCCGTTAATACCAGCATTGGCAAAGAGCACATCGAGACGGCCCCAGGTGTTCACTGTTTTTTGCATCGCTTGTTGTACTTGATCCTCATAGGCAATATCGGCCTCTAGCGCGATGGCTTCTCCTCCTGAGGCTGTGATCTCAGCAACCGCATCATTCAGCTCATCGCCAGGACGGTCGAGCAAGCCGATACGGTATCCATGCTTGGCTAATCGAATTGCGGATGCCCGTCCGATCCCGGATGCTGCTCCGGTGACGACAGCGACTTTCGGAGTCGTTGCGGATTTATCTAAATGTGGTTGAATTGTCATGGATAAAACCCCCTGAACTGGTAATAAGGCTGATACCATAGGTTGCCCCGACGATAGTGAATTAAATCCCCCGCAAACACATAAAAACCCTCCGTTCCTCCTAAGAGGGTCGGAAGGCTTGCATGGATCCCTTGGCTGGTGACGAGATCAGATTTTTAATTCCCCAAGCTTAATCAGTTCTACAACCGCTTGTGAACGACCCTTGACATTGAGTTTTTGCATGACATTCGATATGTGATTTCGCACAGTTTTTTCGCTGATAAACAGCTGCTGCGCGATATCTTTTGTCGTTTTGTCTTGCACCAGAAGTTCAAATACTTCACGCTCGCGGTTTGTAAGTAAAAATTTGTTTTTGTGGTCGCTGCCCATGGATGTGTGTCACCCCTCCTTGCTCGGGTATTGGGAATTACAAGGTTAAGGGATACAGTCAAAATTAGTTTATGAAGGGCGGGTGTCAATGGTGCGGTATGCTGTCAAAAATAGGCGGAATGACTTTTTGAGTTTCCAGTCTAGGCATGGTAAGCTTACATGTAGCTGGATGTGAAGGGGCAAAAGGGGGAATCCGCTTCCATGTTCAAACGCGACTATTTGCTCAAGCAGATTGAGCAGCTTACGGTGGTGCTCCATCGGATTTTGTTTCAAAAGAAGTTTGTCGACATCGAAGACGCGCAAAGGCAGTTGGACGAGGCGAGTCGGCACGTGCTCGGACTCAATCTGCGATCCTTACGTTCGTTGTCCACGAAGGATATTTTGGAGCTGCTAACTTATCAGGGGCAGATCGATACGGCGAAGGCTCTCGTTATTCATGACTTGTTCGTGGGCCAGGGCGATTTTATCAAGGACAATGTGGAAAAAGAAGAGGCATACTGGGCGTACGTCAAAGCGCTGGAGCTGCTTTTGCTGCTAGGGTTGACCGACGAGGTTGAGCCGGATGATGAGGTCATGCTCGAGATTAAGCCGAGGCTCGAAGGACTGCACGAACGCCTGCAAGGCTGGCGGCTACCGGCTGAAACGCAGAAGTGGCTGCTGCCGTATTATGACAAGATGGGCAGCTACGCCAAAGCGGAAGATGCATTATTTCATTATATAGAAGATCATCCGGAGGATCGCACGATGCCGGAGCGCGGAGCGCAATTTTACGAAAAGCTGCTGGATATTGACGAAGAGCGGCTGACGGCGGGCAATTTTAGCCGGGAGGAAGCGCTTGAAGGGTTGAAGCTGATGCAAAGCAAGCTGCAAGGCTAGCGGAGAGAGCCCATTATTTTAGGGAAGTTGAAGGGTGTAGGATGATGGCTTGGTATCAGGAAAGCTTTGGCAATGATTACTTACTCGTTTATAAGCATCGCGATATGCAAGGGGCGTATCATGAGGTCAAGCAGATGATCGACTGGCTGGATCTACCGCAAGGTGCGAAGGTGCTGGATTTGTGCTGTGGGATGGGCAGGCATTCGCTGGCGTTGGCTGATTTTGGCTATCAGGTGACGGGCGTGGATCTTTCGGAGGTGCTGCTGCGAGAGGCGATGCGCATGGATTCAGGCGGTCAAGTGACGTGGGTGCGCGGCGACATGAGGGCCGTTCCGCTAAGCGAGCCGCAGGATGCGGTCGTGAATCTGTTTACGTCATTCGGGTATTTTGATGAGGATCGGGAAAACGAAAAGGTGATGACCGAAATGCATCGGCTGCTGCGGCCGGGCGGTCGGTTTATTCTGGATTTTCTGAATCCGGTTTATGTGGGAAGGTGTCTTGTCCCTTATAGTGAACGCGAGGAGGACGGTGTTACGATTCGCGAAGCGCGCTCGATTGAGGATGGCTTCGTTCGCAAGCGGATTGCGCTTGTGAGCGCGGACGAGCTGGAACGCCAGCATATGGAGCAGGTCAAGCTGTACGAGAAGCCGCAGTTTGAGCGGATGTTTGCTCGGGCGGGCTTGCGGGTTGATCACGTCTACGGCGACTGTGAGGGCCGGGCGTACGAGCCGGAGGTTTCCCAGCGGATGATTTTTGTGGGGCATAAGGAAGGATGACAGCAGGAAAATGAATGCAATTACGATACATACGGAAGAAATTACGCAAGTGAAGGTGCCGCTGCCTTTTCCGCTGCGTTGGGTGAACGCTTATGTGATTCGAGGCAGCAAGGGGTACACCGTCATCGATCCGGGGCTGCACACGCCGGAGGCGGAAGCGCTTTGGACGCAGACGCTCCAGGAGTTGGGGATTGCATGGGCGCACATTGAGCAAATTGTGCTGACGCACCACCATCCCGATCATTACGGGATGGCGGGCTGGTTCCAGGCGCGCACGGGCGCGCCTGTGCTGTTGTCGGAGACCGGCTATGCGCAGGTCGGCCTCCTATGGGGCGAGCAGCAGCCGATGTCGGCGCTGCTGCTGGATCTGTTCGCCCGCCACGGGTACCCCGCGGGCGGGATGGAAGAGATGACGAAGCATATGCATGACTTCGTCTCGCTGGTGTCCCCGCAGCCGCAGGTCACGCTGCTGCGGGAAGGCCCGGTCCGCCTCGGGGACCGCGTCTACGAAGCGATCGAGACCCCCGGCCATGCCGCGGGGCATCTCGTCTTCTACGACGCCGAGGCGCGGGTCGTGTTCTGCGGCGACCATGTGCTGCCGCAGATCTCGCCGAACGTGTCTTTCCTCCCGCAGGTGGAGGAAAACCCGCTCGGCGCGTATTTGGACAGCTTGGCCGAGATCGGCAAGCTGGACGTCGCCATGGCGTACCCGGGGCACCGGGAGCCATGGGCGGGTTTTAGCGCACGGGCAGCGGAGCTCGTGCGACACCACCATGAGCGGCTCGCGCTCATGGAAGGGCAGTTAAGCGCGCCGCAGAGCGCTTATGAGGTGTGCCGGGCGACGTTCGGCGACCGGCTGAGCGTGCACCAGATGAGATTCGCGTTGTCGGAGACGATCGCGCATCTCATCTTGCTCGAGGCCCAGGGCCGCATCCGGCAGGTGGAGCCGGCCGCGGGCCTGATCCGTTACGCGCGCGTGCAGGCGTAGCGCGCTACGTAAGCCCCGCTGGCGTAAGCAGCGGGGCTTTTTGGCATGCTCTTCACCCGCCC
>NZ_RXHU01000150.1 GCF_003955665.1 Paenibacillus whitsoniae | reverse complement strand
AAAAACCGCACAGCCTCATGTGGCCGTACGGTTTGTCCAATTTATACGCCTACGATGTTGTAGCCGCCGTCGACGTAAATCACTTCGCCCGTGATGCCCCGTGAAAGGTGACTCATCAGGAACATCGCCGTGTCGCCGACTTCGGCGGTTTCGGTCGTTTTGCGCAGCGGCGCTTTTTCTTCCACTTGGCGGAGGATCGAGTTGAAGTCTTTGATCCCTTTCGCCGCCAGCGTACGGATCGGACCGGCGGAGATGCCGTTCACGCGGATGCCATATTGGCCGAGGTCTGCGGCCAGGTAGCGTACGCTCGCTTCCAGCGCGGCTTTGGCTACGCCCATGACGTTGTAGTTCTTCATCGCGCGCTCGGCGCCGAGGTACGTCATCGTCATGATGGAGCCGCCTTCGGTCATCAGCGGGTAGATCCGCTGGGACACCGCCACCAGCGAGTACGCACTGATGTCGTGCGCAAGCGCGAAGCCGTCGCGGGACGTGTCCACGAATTGGCCGTCCAGCTCTTCGGTTTTCGCGAAAGCAATGCTATGTACAAGGCCGTGTACAACGCCAAAACGCTCTTTCAGCGCTACCGCCAGCGCATCGATCTCGCTGTCCACGGTGACGTTGCAAGGCAGCAGCGCCGAGCCTGGAATCGTGTCCGCAAGCTTGCGTACGCGTTCCTCGACGCGCTCATTTTCAAAAGTAAACACAAGGTTCGCGCCTTGCGCTGCTAACGATTGTGCGATGGCCCAAGCGATGCTGCGGTCATTGGCGACGCCCATAACGAGTATATTTTTGCCTGTTAATAATTGACTCATGGTGGATTTATTGCCCCTCTCCCATTGGATTGTGCGTCATAACTTCCCATTCATCAACGTACCCGATTTTGTCCAACAATTCAAGACAATTCTGAGTATTCGAGCGGTTTTCTGTACAAGGCGGCTAGATCATGACAGAAGCCTGATTCACCACCGTCACGCCATCCATCCGCTTCAAATCGTCCATGAGCCGGAACAGGGCGTCGTCCTTCATTTTGGCCTCGATCATGATGTCGAGCTGCGGGGTAACGGGAGCAATCCCCTGTAAAAAAGCCCACAACGGCCCCACCTCCACATAATCCGCATGGCTGCGCGGGTCGGTCTCGCTCTTGGGGCTCGAGACGTGGATCTTCGGCGGCAGATTGGCCGCCGGCTCTTCTGCGCTGTAGCGGCGGGCTCGCTGCAGCCACGTCTCCTGGATGCGCGGCCAGAGCTGCACGGCATCCTCGCCTTCGTTGTTGACGGCATGGTGGTGCACGTCGAGCACCATCGGCGCGCCGACCTGCTCGGCAATCGCCAGCGTCTCGATGGCGTTGAACGTCTTGTCGTCGTTCTCGAGCGTGATGCGCGCTTGAATCGGCGGGCGCAGCGCCCGGAAGTTCGTCACGAAGCGCCCAGCCGCCTTCGCTTTATCGCCGTAAGCGCCGCCGACGTGGATGTT